>DATLXP010000104.1:0-4941 GCA_035575695.1 Vicinamibacterales bacterium | reverse complement strand
CGCCATGGCGGACGCGATCGTGAGGTTCTCGCGCGTGCAGGTGCCGAAAGAACCCCGGACGACCTACAGCGTCGGCATCGTGCGCGGCGGCACGTCCGTCAACTCGATCCCCTTCGAAGTCTCGATGGACGTCGACATACGCTCTGAGTCGTGCGCCGAGTTGATGAAGGTGGACGGCCAGTTTCTGGCTCTCGTGCGTGACGCCGTTGACGGGGAGAACAAGGCGAGGTCAACGAAGGACGGAGAGATCACCGCCGACGCGAAATTGATCGGCGACCGGCCGTGCGGCAGGACCGCGGAGACCACGCCGCTCGTACGGGCCGTCGCGGCAGCCGTGAGCGCCTTCGGCCTTACACCTCAGTTCGACACGAGCAGCACCGACGCCAATCTGCCCATGAGCCTCGGCATCCCCGCGGTGACGATCGGGCGTGGCCCGAGCTTTCGTTCCCACTCACTCGACGAGTACACGATCATCGACCCGCCAGCCGACGTGAAGGCGGCGCAGGTCGCGATGACGATCATCCTCGCCGTCGCGGGCCCCCGGTAGGCCCCGGTAGGCACGACCTTCAGGTCGGGCGTGAAACCTCAGGTCGGGCGTGCCTCAATCCGCATCGGCTGCATCCGCTTGTACGTCAGCGAGCGCCAGAGCCACTCGAGTGGCCCGAACTGGAAGTAGCGGAGCCACAACGGGCTGGCAATGAGCTGGAACGCCCAGATCCCCCCGACCACGTAGTACAGCTCGTGCCGCGCGAGCCTGCCGAACATCCCGAATCCGACTCCGCCAAAGAGAAACATCACGATCACGCTGTGCATGATGTAGTTGGTGAGCGCCATCTGCCCGACTGCCGCGAGCGGGCGCGTGATCCAGCGCAGGGCGCCGGCCTTACAGATCATCATCACGATCCCGACGTGCCCCAGCGCGACGGCCAGCCTGGTGCTGTCGTACAGCGTCAGCCACCGGGTGCCGGCGGCGAAGTCATGCTGCATCCAGTCCCAGACGACGAACGCGCCGACGGGAAGGCCGTAGAGGTAGCCGCAGAGCGCCATGAGGACGTAGAACCGGTACGAACGCGAGGCCGAAAACACGCCGAGCTTCATCAGCGCCATCCCGATGAGCATCATGCCGAGCGCGTCCCAGATCGTGACCTTGTAGGCGTGCGTGGACTGCAGGAAGATGATGACGGGAGCCAGCGTCTTCACGATGTGGAGGTAGCCGGCGCTGCGGTTCTCGATCTCTTTCTGTACCGCATCCCGACTCGGCTTGAACTCGCCCAGTGTGTTTTTGAACCCGCTTCGCTCCGCCGTCTGTTCCACGGTGAGCGGCTGCCCGGCAGCCATCTGCGCCTCGATGCGTCCGAGCCCGGTGCGGGCCTCCGCGAGGCTCGTGGACAGGCCGTACATCTTCGGCACCTGCAGTGCGAGCACGACGACGCCGATGATCAGCAGGGTGCGAGGGCGCGCCCGCCTGAGGACGAACAGCGGGATCCCCGCGAGCCCGTAGATGTAGAGGATGTCGCCGGGCCAGAGCAGCAGAAAGGCGTGGATCATGCCGAACAGCACGAGCCACAGGTTTCGCCGCAGGTGAATGTCGGCCGGCGTGTCTCGTCCCTCGCGCGTTTCGAGCCGGCTCGTGATCAGGATGACACCTGCGCCGAAGAGCATCGAGAAGACCGTCCGCATCTTGCCTTCGAAAAAGACAGCGTTGAGTGCCCACACCCAGAAGTCGGCCGGGGATCGGTTGCCGGCGATCGTCGGATCGTCGTACGCCCAGTGCGGCAGCCCCATGGCCACGATGTTCATGAGGAGGATGCCGAGGAGTGCGACGCCGCGCAGGACGTCGAGTGACGAGATGCGGTCCGGGCGAGCGAGCGGCAGCGTGGGCGTGTCGATCATACGGGGCGGGAGACCACGCTCGGGTCGATCGAGGCAATGGTCGGGCGGCCGGCGAGCGCCATCGCGAGGCGCAGTTCGTCGCGGAAGAGCGTCAGCAGGTCGCGCACCCCCGGCTCGCCCGCGGCAGCGAGCGCCCAGAGGTACGGCCGGCCGATGAGCACGGCGCGCGCACCGAGCGCCAGCGCCTTGAGGACGTCGGTGCCCCGACGGACGCCGCCATCCATCAAGACCTCCGCGCGTCCCGCGACGGCCTCGACGACCTCGGGCAACGCGTCGATCGTGGCGGCGACACCGTCGAGCTGCCGGCCGCCGTGGTTCGAGACGACGATGCCGTCGGCTCCCGACGCAAGGGCGAGCCTGGCGTCCTCCGCGGTCATGATGCCTTTGAGGAGGAGCGGCAGCCGCGTCTGGGACCGAAGCCAGGCGACCGCGTCCCACGTCAGCGTCGCATCGAACAGGTCATGCACGTAGGCGGCAAACGACGAGTGCGCGCCCCACCGCGCGGCATCCGTTGCGGCCGCCGTGAAGTTCTTCATCGACATGCCCTCGGGCAGGCCGAACCCGTTCCGCGCGTCACGGAACCGTCGTCCCAGCAGCGGCGTGTCGACCGTGAGCACGAGCGCCCGGTACCCTGCCGCTTCTGCCCGCGCGACCAGTTCTCGGGTGAGCGCGCGGTCCTTGTAGACATAGAGCTGAAACCAGAGGGATCCTGTGGCCGCGGTGGCGATCTCTTCGAGCGAGCAGGTCGAGAGGGTGCTCGCGACCATGAGCGTGCCGGCGGCGCCCGCGGCGCGCGCGGCCGCCATTTCGCCATCCGGATCGGCCAGGCGGTTGAACGCGGTCGGCGCGAGCATGACGGGGAGCGCGATCGGCTGGCCCAGCACGGTCGTGCGCAGGTCGATCGTGCTGACGTCCACCAGTACGCGCGGCCGCAGCGTGATCCGGTCGAAAGCGGCCCGGTTTTCGGCGAGCGTGTGCTCGTTGCCCGCCGCACCCGCGTAGTAGTCATACGCCGCGCGGTCCATCCGTTCGCGCGCCAGGTGCTCGTAATCGTCGACGTTCAGCGGTGTCATCGGTATAGTGAGCGCGCACAGTATCACCAATGACCCCGTCCCAAGAACTCCGTCAGCAGTTCGGCGAGATCGACATATACCTGTTCGACCAGCTGGCGCGCGGCCGGTTCGACGGGCGCACCCGGATCCTCGACGCCGGGTGCGGCGCAGGGCGCAACCTCCCATTCTTCCTGGCGCATGGATTCGAGGTGCATGCGATCGACGCTGACGCGCAGGCCATCGCGGCGGTCGAACGCCTGGGGCCCGGCATCGACGCGCGGCGCGGTGAGCTCGACCGATTGCCGTGGGAGGCCGGCAGCATGGACGCCGTGATCGCGAGCGCCGTCCTGCACTTCGCCCGCGACGAAGCGCACTTCGACCTGATGGTGCAGGAACTGTGGCGGGTCTTGCGTCCGAACGGATTGTTCTTCGCTCGACTGGCATCGAGTATCGGCATCGAGCCGTGGCTCGGCGGCGCAACCGGCCGCATGCGCCTGCCCGACGGCAGCGCACGGTTTGTCGTCGACGAAGCGATGCTGCTCGCGATGACGGACCGGCTCGGAGGCACGCTCCTCGATCCGCTGAAGACGACCAACGTCCAGAATCAGAGGGCGATGACGACCTGGGTCGTGGGGAAGTGACACGTGCGATGTGCGAGGTGCTACGTGCTTAACGTGCGATGTGCGGATGTGCCGCGTGCGGACGTGGTCACGTGCTCAGGCCACGTGCCACGTCCGCACGTGCACGTCGCACGTCCCGCACGTGTCACGTCCGCACGTCGCACATGGAGCACATCGCACGTCGCACATCGCACGTGCCTCAGATTATCGGCGTGCTCGCTCCCCGCGGCCTGCTGATGGAGTACCAGCTCACGTGATTCGCTGGTGCTGCTACTGCCAGCGCTATCTGGGCGAGTTGGCTCCGTTCGATGACCCGCGCATCACCCACTCGATCTGCGAGGGCTGCGACGCCAGGCTCGCGCGCGACGAGCCGCTGGTTCAGCAAACGGAGGGCGAACGGGTCCTCGTCGACAGGCTCCTCGCCGCGGCGCGCACCCGAGATTGGCCGGCCTGTCAGGCTGCGCTGAGCGACGCCAGCGCGCTCGGAATTCGAGACGATTCCCTCTTGATTGGCCTTTTGCAGCCGACGCTCTACCAGGTGGGGCTCGACTGGCAGGGCGGGAAGATGTCGGTCGCCGCCGAACACCTGCTCACCAGTTGGATCGAGCGGGTGTTTTCGTCGTTGCCGCTCGCCACCGGGGTTCCGCCCCTCGACCTGCTGCTCTTTCAGACGCCGGGGAACAGCCACTCGCTCGGCCCCTTGTTCGCGTGCCACACGCTGGCGGCGCGCGGGTTCTCGGTCGAGGCGGTGGTGCCGGCAGTTCCCGTCGAAGAGATGGTCTCGTTGGCGCAGCGACTTCGCCCGCGCTTCATCGGATTCTCGTGCGCGCTGCCCCAGGCCGTGGCCGCCGCCAATGCGCTGGTCGGCACGCTCCAAGCGGCCCTCGAGCCCGACTTGCATTGTCGGTACGTGCTCTCGGGGTTCGCCTTTCGGCTTGGCGGCAGCGCAGAACCACCGAAGGTCAGCCACGGCGCAGAGGTCATCCTCGACCTCGAGCTCTTCGCGAAAATCCTGGCGAGGCGCTGACCGGTTCAGCGAGGTGGTTTCGACGCTTTCGAGCGCGCGCGGGGGGTAACGTGCCGCTGATGACACAGGTCGTGTGCGGCGCCGGGCCAGTCGGGATATCTGAATGCGAAACCGTGCTCGAGCAGCCTGGCCGGGACAACGCGGCGGCTTTTCAGAATCAGCTCGGTCTCAGTACGCATGAGGATGGCACCGATCTCCAGCATCCAGCGGTTGAGCGGCAGGCCGAACGGCAGGCCGCACGACTGACGAAGCACCCGCATGAAGTCCGCGTTCGGTAAGGGATTCGGCGACGCGACGTTCACGGCGCCGTCGATGTCATCGCGGTCGATCAGCCAGCGGACCGCTTCGA
>DATLXP010000103.1:0-3551 GCA_035575695.1 Vicinamibacterales bacterium | reverse complement strand
CCGAGGAACATCGTCGCCACGATCCACGTGATCTGGGTGCGCGGTTTCTCGCCCGTCTGCGCCGCACGCACGGCAAACGCCATCGTCAGGGAGCTGAAGATCAGGACGGCGGTGTTGAACGCGCCGAGCGTGACGTCGAGGCGCGCGCTCGCTTCCTGGAACGCCATCGGGTTCTGGTACCGATAGACGACGTAGACGAGGAACAGGCCGCCGAAGAACATGATCTCGGTGACCAGGAAGACCCACATCCCGAGCGTGCACGCCTCGGCCTGCGCCGCCATGTCATCGAAGTGGTGCTGCAACTTCGGGTGGTGCACGTGCGCGTCGGGGTCGTGCGACGCGTGCGGCTGGATGGCGACCGGTCCCGGCCGGTAAACCTCAGACAAGTCCAACCTCCTTGCTCGGCGCGTACTGGTGCGTGCGGTGCGTCACGATCGGCGTCACCTCGAAGTTCTCCGTAGGCGGCGGCGACGGGATCTCCCACTCGAGACCCTTGGCGCCCCACGGATTGGGGCCCGCCGGCTTGCCCCTGAAGATCGAGTACGTCAGGTAGACCATCGGCAGCAGGTACCCGGCGGCCAGAACCGTCGCGCCCGCGGTCGACATGACGTTGAAAACCTGAAACTCAGGCGGATACATGTGGTACCGCCGCGGCATGCCCAGGTACCCGACGAGGAACTGGGGGAAGAACGTCAGGTTGAAGCCGACGAAGACGAGCACCGACGCGAATTTCGCCGCCGGCTCCGAGTAGAGCTTGCCGGTGATCTTCGGCCACCAGTAGTGCATCCCGCCGAGGTAGCCCATGATCGCGCCGCCGACCATGATGTAGTGGAAGTGCGCGACGACGAAGTAGGTGTCGTGCACGTGGATGTCGAGGCCCATGGCGCCGAGGAAGAGGCCGGTCAGCCCGCCGATGGTGAACAGCCCGAGAAAGCCGAACGCGTAGAGCATGGGGGAATCGAGGCTCACGGAGCCGCGATAGATCGTTGCGGTCCAGTTGAAGACCTTGATGGCCGACGGCACCGCCACGATGAACGTCAGGATCGAGAAGAGCATCCCGGCATAGACCGACTGGCCCGCGACGAAGATGTGGTGGCCCCAGACGAAGAAGCCGATGATCGCGATCGCGAGCGACGAGAACGCGATGAACGAGTAGCCGAACACGTTCTTGCGCGAGAAGGCCTGGACGAGCTCGCTGATCACGCCCATCGCCGGCAGGATCATGATGTAGACGGCCGGGTGGCTGTAGAACCAGAACATGTGCTGGAAGAGCACCGGGTCCCCGCCGAGCGCCGGGTCGAAGATCCCCATGTGGAACGCGCGTTCGGCGGCGACCAGGAGGACCGTGATCGCGATGACCGGCGTGCCGAGGATCATGATCAGGCTGGTCGCGTAGTGCGCCCACACGAAGAGGGGCAGTCGGAACCACGTCAGCCCCGGTGCGCGCATCCGGTGGATCGTGACGATGAAATTGAGCCCGGTCAGGATCGACGAAAAACCGGTGATGAAGACGCCGACGGCGGCGGTGATGACGTGCGTGTTGGCCGCGGCCGTGCTGTACGGCGTGTAGAACGTCCAGCCCGTGTCGACCCCTCCGCTGAGCGCCGCGACCATGGTGAAGGCGCCGCCGAGCACATAGATGTACCAGCTGAGCAGGTTGATCCGCGGAAAGGCGAGGTCCTTCGCGCCGATCATGATCGGAATCAGAAAATTGCCCAGCACGGCCGGGATCGACGGGATCAGGAAGAAGAACACCATCACCACGCCGTGCATGGTGAACATCTTGTTGTAGGTTTCCGCCGTCATGACGTCGCCGGCCGGCGTCAGCAGTTCCAGCCGGATCATGAACGCGAACAGCCCGCCCAGGATGAAGAACCCGGTGATCGACACCAGGTACAGCAGCGCGATTCGTTTGTGGTCTTTCGTCAACAGCCACGACCCCAGGCCGTGACCGTTGTTCAGGTAGTTCAGGGTCGTCATTGCTTCTCCACCACCGGACGCGCGCTCGACTGCGGCATCGTGGCCGACGCAGGCCCGGAGCCCGGTGCGGCCCCCTGCTGGCTGAGGGATTTCACGTACGAGATCAACTGCAGCAACTGCTCCTCGCTGACCAGCCCCTGAAAGGTTGGCATGATCGGCTGGAAGCCCGCCACGATTTTTGCCTGCGGATTCACGATCGATTCGCGGATGTACGCCTCGTCGGCCGTCACCACGCCGCCCCCCTGGATCTCGACCGGCTTGCCGAAGAGATTCGTCAGCATCGGCCCGCGCCCCTGCGAATCGGTGCGGTGGCAGGTGTTGCAGGTGAGGTCCTGGAACAGCTTCTCACCGGCCGCCACCGGTGAGTCCGAGGCGCGTCCGCCGCCGAGCCACGCCTGGAAGTCGGCCGGTTCCATCGCGATGACCGTGCCCACCATCCCCGAATGCTTCGTGCCGCAGTACTCCGCGCAAAACAGGTGGTACCTCCCCGGCACGGTGGCGGTGAACCACATGTGGTTGTAGCGCCCCGGGATGACGTCCGCCTTCACGCGGAAGGCCGGGATGTAATAGGCGTGCAGCACGTCCTCGGATCCCATGATCAGCTTCACGGGGCGTCCCACCGGCACGTGCAGCTCGTTGATCTCCCGCTGCCCGTCCATGTGCTGGACCTTCCACATCCACTGCTTGCCGACGACATAGATTTCCATGGCGCCGGCCGGTACGCGATAGAGGTAGAAGAAGACTTTGGCGCCCCAGACGAACATGACCATGACGATCAGGAACGGGATGACGGTCCACATCAGCTCGAGCGCGAGCGAGCCGTGGATCGCGTACCCGACCTCGTCACGATGGCGGCGCCGGTAGCGGACCGCGAAGTACACGACCAGCCCCGCGATCAGAATCGAGAAGAACGCCGTGACCGCGACCATGAAGAAGTAGATCGCGTCCACGGGCGCAGCTTGTGCCGAGGCCTGCTGCGGGAAGAACGGAAAATTCGTGAACATCGTTTAGGTTCGATTGGCGGGTGCGGCCGCCTGCCGGCCCGTCGCGCGCTCCCGTCGCAGCGTCACGAACAGGAACACTCCAAAGGCGGCCATCGTCATGACCGCGCCGATCCGGACCATCCCGAGCGCCGTGGCTCCGTATTTGCCAGTTGTCGGATCGTAGTGATAACAGAGCAGCAGCACGCTATCGATCGGCGAGCCGATCTTCTCCTCCGACGCTTCGATGATGCCGAGCCTGATGTCGCGCGGCGAATATTCAATCCCGTAGAAGTAGCGCGCGATCACGCCCTTGGGCGTGATGAGCTCGACCCCCGCACCGTGGGCGTACTGCTTGATCGACTCGTCGTACTCATACCGGAAGCCGACCGCGGCCGCCAGCGTCTTGATGTTCTCGTCACGCCCGGTCAGGAAGTGCCACCCGTCCGTCGTCTGCGGACGACCGTACCGCTCGACGTACGCCTGCTTCTTCTGCGACGCGAGGCCCGGGCCTTCCTTCGGATTGATGCTCACCGCGACGACGTCGAACTCCTTGCCGACATCGAAGTTCAGGACCTTCAGCGCCCCGGT
>DATLXP010000102.1:0-4614 GCA_035575695.1 Vicinamibacterales bacterium | reverse complement strand
GCCGCGATCGCGCTTCACTCGCATTCGCGCCACACCGTCTGGCAGGTGCGTATGTACGCCGCGCGCGCGGCAGGCATTCTCGGCGACACCGTCACGCTGGAGAGGCTTGCGACCGACGACAACGACAACGTTCGTGAAGCGGCGCTTCCGCCGCTGCGCAGGATCCTGGGCAGTGGAGCCGCGCCTCACCTCGTGGCAGCACTCGGGCGCCGTGACTACCAGCTGTTGCGTACCGCAGCCAGGGAAATGGGTGGGCTGCCGGCGAGCACGGCGCTGACGTCTCTGCTGGTCGACGCGCTCGTGCGAGTCACATCCGAGAGGCGGGAGACGTCGCGCGACGTGCGTCTGGCGTTCCTCGAGCGGCTGCAGGAGTTCGGCGTGGCCGACTACGTACCCAGGCTGCTCCCGCTGCTCAAGGATTTCGATCCGAGGGTTGCGGCCGGTGTGGCGGCGGTGCTCAGCGCGTCCACAGGCGCGACCTACGGCATCGATCCGCAGCCATTGCCCCGTCCGCCGCTTCCCACAGCGGTGGAGATGGTCTATCTGAGGGAGTTCAGTCCGGTGCTGGTCATGGCCACCGGTGGTGACATCGAGTTGTCGCTCGATGTGGATCGCGCGCCCATGGCGTCCGTCCGGTTTCTCAGGCTTGCCAGGGCTCACCACTTCGATGGCCTCACGTTCCACAGGGTCGTACCCGACTTCGTCATCCAGGGCGGAAGTCCTGGCGCGAACGAATACATGGGTGACGGTCCGTACATGCGCGACGAAATCAGCACGCGCACGCATGGCACAGGAACGATGGGGGTTTCCACGCGCGGCCGTGATACCGGAGACGCGCAGATCTTCCTGAACCTCGTCGACAATCCGCGCCTCGACTTCGAGTACACCGTCTTCGGGAACGTCGATCGCCGGTCGCTCGATCGCATGCGGGATGTGGTGGAGGGAGACATCATCACGAACGTGAGATTTGTCAGCAGACGCCCGGTCCCAGCCCTCCGTTCGTCACCGCGCCGCGATTGACCTCATTGATGAACTCATCCGGTGACGTGTTCAGGGATCGGGACGCTGACGGCCCGATTCGCGAATTCAACCACAGAGTCACAGAGGACCACAGAATCTCCTGAGGGCGAGAGCCGCCGCCAACAGGGCCGCCAAGCGCTCGTCGGAGCCGGGCGCCGCTCATCCTTTTTCACAATTTCCTCACGACTTGCGCCGGCGATATCGGTATCCTGCCGCCATTATGAAGAAGCTCCTGGCGGTGCTGCTGTCGGTCCTGCTGGCGTCGTGCGTCGTCGTCTCTCGCCGGGTGGAGGTGAAATCGGTCAGCACCCGGACTCCCGTGACTGTCAAGAGCCCGGTCAAGGCGCACCTGAAGGATGGGTCCACCGTTCTGTATCCCGATGGCATCGTCGTGACAGGCACGGAGCTCATTGGCCGAGGCACGCACTACGATGCCGCGCTGAAGCAGGACAAGTACATCGACATCGTGCCGATCGATGCCGTCCTCGGCATGGAGAGCTACCGCGAGCGAGTCGACGGGGCCGAGACATTCATCGTGACATCGCTCGCCACCGTCGCCGGCGTATTCGGCACTGCCGCGCTGGCCGTTGCGATCTTCGGCTCGTGCCCGACCGTCTACTCCGCCACCGGCCTCGAAGAGGCGGAACTGTTTTCCAGCAGCATCGCACCACTGTTCGAAGGGCGTGACATCGACCGTCTGAACACCGGCGCCGACCCGAACGGCGCGGTGACCCTCGACATCCGCAACGAGGCGATGGAAACCCATTACATCAATCATCTGCAGCTGCTCGAAGTGCGTCATCAGCCGGACGAGCGGGTCGTTCCCGATGCCAAAGGGACGCCGATCGTGGTCGGACCATTGACTCAGCCCCTCGTGGCGACCAATCGACACGGGCGCGACCTGCGCGATGTCATCGCGAAGGCAGATGGCCGCCACTACCTTTCCGAACGGGCGACGCTCGATGCGGCAACGGCTGCGGACATGAATGACTGGATCGACGTGACCGTCCCGGTTGCAAAGGACGCAACATCGGCCGCACTCGTCTTTCGCATGCGCAACAGCCTGCTCAACACGATCCTGCTCTATGACGTGATGCTCGGGCCGGCGGGCGCCGCCTCGATCGACTGGCTAGGCGATGGGCTGACCAGGATCTCAACGGCTGTCGAACTGGGGCGATGGCACCAGGAGCGCGCGGGATTTCACGTGTCGGTGTGGGAAAATGGCGGCTACAGGGAGGTGGTCCGGGTGCCGGACTCGGGACCAATCTCGTGGCACGATGTCGCCGCGGTGGTGCCCGTCCCGCGCGGCGAGTCACAACTGCGAGTACGACTGTCGTACCTGGCGGACCACTGGCGGATCGACCAGATGGGTGTGTCGTTCGCGGTGCGCAACGCCGCTGCACGCGCGATTCCGATCACCAACGTGAAAGGGCGCGCCGGCCTCCCTGAGAACGACGCCTTGAAGCACGTGAGCGCTCCAGACGATCACTATCTGCAAACACATCCGGGCCAGCAATTCTCCGCCGTCTTCGACGCCGGGATAGCCCCAGGCGTGACCCGCACCTTCCTGTTGTCCTCGCAGGGTTACTACACCGAGTGGATCCGGGGCTCCTGGTTGCGTGATGCGACAGTGACCGAACCATTCATGCCGAGCGATGATGCCGTCCTAGCGGCAATGCGCAAGTGGAGCACTACACGCGGTGACTTCGAGAAGCGATTCACTAGCCATCGCGTTCCGGTGAAGTAAGGGGGCATCCATGCGTGGACCGATCATTCTCCTGGTTCTCAGCGTCACGGCGGTGGCGTGCTCCTACGGCACCAGAATCGCGGATTTCCGACCCGCCCACAGCCCCCACGGCGTCAATGTCCATGTCACCACGAGTGTCGGCGACCTGAACGGCGAGTTGATCGAGATGCGCGATGCGGGCTTCGTCGTCCTGACCGCCGCCTCGAACAAGCTCCGCCTGATCCCGTACGCCCAGGTGCGATCGGCAAAGTTCGAGCAGGTAGGTAGCCTCCGCGGAGGCCGGCCTCCTGTCCCAACAGACGGCGAACGTCTGCGCCTCTTGAGCCGGTTCCCCCAAGGCATGTCTCCACAGGTTCTCGCAACTCTGCTCAGAATTTATGGGCAGGATGAACTGCTGGGGATCCAGTGATGACACCCGCGATCCTCATATGGCTCGCCGGATGGATTGGCCAACTAGCGGGAGGCCAGCCCTCAGCGCGCTGCGACTCGCCCGAGGTACTCACATCCGCCACCGAGTTCATCGACTGCGCGCGCGCGGGAACAGAAAAGTATCGCGACCGCTCCAAAGCCATTGTTGATGGCTACCGGCGCATCGGCGGTGACTTCCCGGCGATGGGAGAGCACTGGATCAGGATCTCGTCGCTGTTCGACGGCCGCTTCGATGCCGCGAGCCCTGAAGTCCTCAACTACGTCGTGGTGGACGGTCAGCCGCAGCTGCTGGGTGTAGGGTACGCGGTCCCTCTGCTCGGCGAAGAGACGCCGCCCCGGGGCCCCGCGGGGCCGGACGCCTGGCACGACCACACCCGCTCGATCAGCGACGAAACAATCCTGCCGCACCATCACGCGCCGGGAAACGTTGCCTCCGGCGCAAGACTGGCGATGATGCATGCCTGGATCTGGTCGCCGAATCCGGATGGAACGTTCGCCGCGGATAACTGGGCGCTGCCATTCGTTCGGCTCGGCTTGCAGCCCGATCCCCGAGCACCTACCGCCAGCGCGAAGGCGCTGTCGCTCGCATCCGGAGGATCGAGCTACTTCGCAACCTCGATTGCCGCTGTCACCGGCCACGACTCCCGGGAGATCGCGGCCGCGTTCGTGCGCGCCGAGAAGGCGGTGCGAGCGATTCTCGGTGACACCAGCAATCCAGCGCCCGGCGAGACTCACGTCACCAGGCTCGCGGCGACTTGGCGCGAGCTGTGGCTGGAGATCGACAGATCCCTGGACGCCGCCGCCCGCCAACGCCTGGCGCATCTGCCGATCCGCTGAATTGTCGGGCCACAGAGACGCAGAGGCACAGACCACTACTGTTTTCTCAAACCGAAAAACCAGTCTGTGTCTCTGTGACTCTGTGGCGGTGATTATCCCTAGTGGCTACCGCTGGTCCCACCAGGCGGTAGCTGACAGTCTGGTCTGTGAAGGCTCCGGGCCGTCCCGTTCTTTTCCATTTCCCATCTACCATTTTCCATTCAGGCCGGCATTCTTCAGCGGCCTGCTACACCATCTTTCCGGGATTCATGATCCCGGCGGGATCGAGCGTCTGCTTGATCTCGCGCATGACCTCGAGCGCGTCACCGTGCTCGAGGGCCAAAAACTTTCTCTTCCCGATCCCGACGCCGTGCTCTCCCGAGCAGGTCCCGCCCATCGCTATCGCGCGCTCCGCCAGGCGGCCCGACAGCCGCTCGGCTTCGTCGATATCCCCGGCGTCGTCGGGATTCACGGGAAAGATCATGTGGAAGTTGCCATCCCCCACGTGGCCGACGAGCGCCGCGACGAGATGAGAGGCGGCGATGTCCTGCTTCGTCTCGACGATGCATTCGGCGAGGCGTGAGATCGGCACGCAGGCATCG
>DATLXP010000101.1:0-55849 GCA_035575695.1 Vicinamibacterales bacterium | reverse complement strand
CAGCCAGCCCGTCAACGACGTCGTCGTGGTCTTGCCGTGCGTGCCGGTGATGACAATGGACCTGGCGCGCCAGAGAAAATGATCGCGAACGGCCTCGGGCAGGGAGCAGTAGCGGATCTTCCGGTCGAGCACCTCTTCGAGCTCCGCGTTGCCGCGCGAGATGGCGTTACCGACGACCACCATGTCGATATCCGAGGAGATGTGCTCGGCTCGGTATCCCTCGAGCAGCGTGACCCCCTGCTGACGGAGGAAGTCGCTCATCGGCGGGTACACGTTGTGGTCCGATCCGCGGACGTCGTGGCCGCGCGCCTTCAGCATCGCCGCCACCGTGCCCATCGCCGTGCCACAGATGCCAATCAGATGAATTCTCTGCATTAGTCCACCGCCGCTTCCTCGATCACGAGAGAGGGGCGCCGTCCGGCCACGACCCGCGCGCGCACGCCAAACGGCAGCGTCAGCGTCGCGCCGTCCGTGTGGCCGGACGGCAGCCCGAACAACACGGGGCCGGGGAACCCTTCTGTCAGGTCCATCACGACGTCACGGATCCGCGGCGCCCCGGCCGGCTCGTCACAGCGCGGCAGCTCTCCAAAGACGATGGCGGCGGCGCGACGAATGATCCCCGCCTGGGCAAGCTGCGTGAAGAGACGGTCGACCCGGTAGGGGCGCTCGGCCACTTCGTCAAAGAACAGGATGCAGCCATCCGGAGGATCGAAGGCATACGGGGTGCCCAGCGAGCCGGCCAGCTGCGTCATCGTCCCCCCGAGGAGCATCCCCGATGCATCGCCGGGCCTGATCACTTCGAGGTGATCGTGCGTCACCGGGCCCATCGGCCTTGCCTGCATCAGGCAGCGTTCGAACGTATCGCGGTCGTAACCTGCCGCACCACGTGCGAAACGTCCCTCGATCATCGGGCCATGAAACGTCACGATCCCGGCCGTCAGCGTGAGCCACGACATGAGCGAGGTATTGTCGCTGTAGCCGATGAACGCCTTGGGCCGTCCTTCAAAGTCCGTCGCGGCCAGCAACGGGAGGAGCTGGACGCTGCCGTAGCCACCGCGCGCGGCGATGATGGCCTTCAGCATGGGGTCCGCCCATGCGTCACGCAGCGCGTCCGCCCGCGTGGCCGGGGAGCCGGCGGTGTAACGGCCGCGCGCGAACAGACTGTCAGCCTGCTGCGGAAGAAAGCCCAGCGCGCGCAGTTCGTCTGCGCCCGCGGTCAATTCGTCCATGGCCGCCGAGCTCGCCGGCGCGATCACCGCGACACGGTCGCCGGGCAGCAGGGCACGCGGCTTTCGCATGCGTCAGGCGAAGCGGGCCATCTCGGCGGAGATCGCCTGGTGCTCGTCGGAGCCCAACACCGCGCGAAGCTCCGCTCCCTCGAGTGGCTGGCGGCGACGCGGGAGGAAGCGCTCCTTCACTCGACGGTGGCGTACCAGGGCGTCTTCCATCCGCTTCTCCGCGAGCCCTCCCCCTTCGACAGCATGAATGACCGCCTCGAGGGCGCGTGCCTGCGGCTCCTGCTCCGCGCCGCACATGAGCACGGCATCGCAGCCGGCGGCAATCGACATGACCGTGGCCTCCTCCATCCCATAGCGATCGCCGATGGCCTTCATCTCGAGGTCGTCCGACAGGACGAGACCGTCATAGCCCATCTCCTCCTTCAGCATCTCGGTGACAAGCCGCCGGGACAAGGTGGCGGGCAGCTCGGCGTCCAACGCCGGGATGAGGATGTGCGCCATCATGATGGACGCCACGCCCGCTTCGATCGCGGCACGGAACGGCACGAGCTCGACACGGTCGATGCGGTCGGGAGGGTGTTCGATCAAGGGCAACTCGAAGTGCGAATCCGTGCTGGTATCCCCGTGACCCGGAAAGTGCTTCCCGCAGGCGGCGATCCCGTTCGCCTGCAGCGTACGAATGATCACCCGGCCAAGCCGCGCGACATCGGCCGCGGTCGTCGCCAGAGCCCGGTCGCCGATGACGGGGTTATCGGGATTCGTGAGGATATCGAGCACGGGCGTGTAGTCGAGCGAGATCCCTACGGCGGTGAGCTCGGCGGCCAGCGCGCGCGCAAACCGCTCGACCAGCCCTTCATCGCCGCTCCGCCCCATCGTCGCCATCGGCGGCCAGATCGTGAACGGCGCCTTGAGCCTCGCCACGCGCCCGCCCTCCTGATCCACGCTCACCCACAATGGCAATTCCCGCGTGAGCGACTGCGCTTCCCTCGCCATGTCGGCCACCTGCTCGGGGGACTCGATGTTGCGGGCGAAGAAGATCACACCCCCGAGATCGAACTCGCGTGCGAGTGCCTTCAGGTCGGCCGGAATGCTGTGACCGGCGAATCCCGCAATGGCGAGCTGGCCCACATGCTTCCTGAGATCCTTCTTCGACATGCGAACGATTATATCTACGTGCTTCCTGCGGCGGGCGACGCGCCGCAGGTGCCACGTGCTGACGTGCCACGAGCCCACTCTACGGACGTGCTTGGTCGTGCCTAGTCGTGGGAAGCCGCCGTTGGAGTTATGATGCTCCGTGCTCATAGAGGCATCCGCGCCCACGCGGATCGATTTGGCGGGCGGCACCCTTGATATCTGGCCGCTCTATCTGTTCCATGACCGCGCGCAGACGCTGAATGTCGCGATCAGCCTGCGCGCCCGGTGCTCCATCCGGCCGCGGTCGGATTCCCGCATCGCGATTTTCTCCGAAGACACCGGTGTGCGCATCGAGGCGGAGCACTGGTCCGACCTGCGCGACAATCACGATCTGAAGCTGCTCGGGCGGCTCCTCCACTACTTCAAGGCGGAAGGACTGGAGCTGCACACGCGCTGCGAGTCGCCGGTCGGAGCGGGGATCGCCGGGTCGTCGGCGCTCAACATCGCCGTCTGCGGCGCCCTGGCCACGTGGTCCGAGCGGGCGGTGCCCGACGATCTATTGCTCCAGATCGCGCAGAACGTGGAAGCGCAGGTGATCGACGTGCCGACGGGCGTGCAGGATTACCGGCCGGCGCTCTTCGGCGGCATCTCCGCGGTGGAGCTCGACGTCGACGGCGTGCGCCGCGTGGCGCTCGACGTGGATCCCGCTGAGTTGCAGGAGCGTATCGTGCTCGCATACACCAACGCGTCGCGCAATTCGGGCATCAACAACTGGGACATGATGAAACGGCACATCGACGGTGATCGGGATGTGCAGGCCCGCTTCGGTCGCATTCGCGACATCGCCGGTCTCATGCGCGAGGCGCTCGAACGACGCGATTGGACGGCGGTCGGGATGCACGTGGCTGACGAGTGGGAGAACCGGAAGGGGCTCGCCCCTGGCGTGACGACCCCGGCGATCGACACGATGTTGACATCGGCCGTCAACGCTGGCGCGACCGGCGGCAAGGTCTGCGGTGCCGGCGGCGGAGGTTGCCTCTTCTGCATCGGCGAACCGGACCGCATCCCCGCCATCCGACAGGCGTTGACGGACAACGGCGCGAGGCTCCTCGACTATCGGATAGAAACCGAGGGACTGAAGATCGAGACCCGCGTCGATACCACCGTCGCCGCGGGCTGACGCCCGTGCACAACCTCGCCATCGCGCGCGTGTTCGCCGAGATCGGCGACCTGCTTGAGATCAAGGACGAGAATCCGTTCAAGATCCGCGCGTACCGCAACGCCGCCGAGACCATCGCTCACCTCGGATCCCAGGTCGCCAGCCTGGCCCCCGACGAACGGCTCGCGATCCCTGGTATCGGCAAAGACCTCGCGGCAAAGCTTGGGGAGCTCGTCGAGACCGGCAGCGCCCGCTACCACATGGAGCTGCTCCAGGAATTTCCGCCGACAGTACTCGACATGCTGCGCCTGCAGGGCGTCGGGCCTAAGACCGTCGCGCTCCTCTATCGCGGCCTCGGCATCACGACCATCGAGGCGCTGCAGGCTGCCGCGACGGACGGACGCATCCGGGCGCTCAAGGGCATGGGCGCCAAGAAAGAGGCGCTGATCCTCAAGGCGCTCGAGGGGCGGCAGCAGGTCACGGGCCGGCGGGTGCTGGCCGAGGTGAGCGATGCCGCCGCCGCGCTCATCGGGGCACTGCGCGCACATGCTCCAGCCGCCGACATCAGTGCCGTCGGCAGCCTGAGGCGCGGGTGCGAGACCTGCGGCGATATCGACATCCTCGCGGCCGGGGCGCCCACCTCGCTCATGGACGCCTTTACCGCCTACGCCCTGGTCGAGCGGATCCTGGCACGCGGCGACACCAAATCGAGCGTGCTGATCTGGGGCGGGTTCCAGGCGGACCTTCGGATCGTGCCGCTCGAGAGCCTTGGCGCCGCGTTGCAGTACTTCACGGGATCGAAAGCCCACAACATCGTGTTGCGCGACCGGGCCATCCACCGTGGTCTCAAGCTGAACGAGTACGGCCTCTACCGCATCGACGACCACGCGCTCGTCGCGGGGGCCTCGGAGGAAGATTTGTACGCGGCGCTAGGACTGGCGTGGGTACCGCCCGAACTGCGCGAGAACCGGGGCGAGCTGGCTGCCGCCGAATCCCGGACGCTTCCACGCCTCCTCAACCTGAGTGATCTCCGCGGCGACCTGCACATGCACACGACCGCCACGGACGGCCGCGCTGACGCCGAGACCATGGCCCGCGCCGCGCAGGCGAGGGGTCTCGATTACATCGCCATCACGGACCACAGCCAATCGCTCGCGATGGCCAATGGGCTCGACGAGACCCGAGCGCTCGGCCACGCGCGGGCTATTCGTGCGCTCGATGCGCGCCTCGACGGCCTCTCCGTCCTGGCTGGCATCGAATGCGACATCCGCGCGGATGGCACGATGGACCTGGCCGACGATTGCCTGGCCGAACTCGACGTCGTCATCGCCTCCGTCCATTCCGCCTTCACCCAGGACGAATCGCAGATGACCGACCGCATCCTGCGCGCGATCGATAATCCCCATGTCGACATCCTCGGCCATCCGACGGGACGGCTCCTCCTGAAACGCGAAGGCTATGCTATCGACCTCGAGCGAATCCTGGTGGCAGCCGCGAGCGCCGGCGTCGCGGTGGAGATCAACAGCCAGGTCGATCGCCTGGACCTCAATGACGCGCACGCCCGACGCGCACGCGAGCTCGGTGTCAAGATGGTGATCGATTCGGACGCGCACTCCCCGGCGGGTCTGAGTGCGCTCAGGTGGGGCGCGTTGACCGCACGCCGGGCGTGGCTGGAACCTGCCGACGTGCTGAACACCCTGCCGGTCGATCAATTCCGCGCGGCGTTGCGTCGACACCGGCCGCGGTAGGCAGGACACATACGTATGGCGAAGAAAATCATCCTGACGCCCGTGCCCGTTGCGGCGCGCCCGAGCGACGACATCCTGGCCGACATTCGCGACATCTATTTCCGCACGAATAAATCGACCATCCTCAAGGACTTCGACCGCGCCATCGACCTCCTGAAGTCGATGCCCACGCCTGAGGAACGCCAGCGGGCCGCGGTGTTCATGGACGGACTTGCCGAGATGCGCAGGGAGTTCAACGTTTTCCCTGCCCGAGGTACTTCCGGGCGGCGAGGCGGACCGGCTCGGAAACGTTCCGGTCCGTAGAGAGCTGTTTCAAGTCCTTTTCGTTCAGCCGCTGCAGAAACCCCATCGCCAGCGCCCTCGGCGTCTTCGGGTTCCGCGTCAACCCCGCCACGACGTTGTAGTTCTTCACCCAGGCCCGGCTGGTCGCGATGATGCGAAGCACGTCCTCCGACAGGTTGGCCTGCCGTGCGTACGCCTCGATCTCCGCCTCGGTGATCTTCGGGCTGCTCAGGACGGCGACCGCGACCAGCTTGTTCGGATCCCGAATCAGCTGCCCGCGCTGCTCGCGCGTGCCTTTCATCGCGAGCTTCATCCGCTGGATCACCGGGAGTCCGGCAAGCACGGCCGGGTCAGCGGCCGTTTCTTCGAGCGTCTCGACAGCCTCCTGGTCCGGATCGACGAGAGGCTCGTCTTCGAGGTACGCCCCTTCGATCGGGGCGATCCCGCGGGCCACAAAGAACGTCCGCATGGGTTCGGGTACGTCTTTCCGGCCGATGAACCGTCCGATCGCCATGACGGGAAGCCGGTCGATCGTGTCGCGCGCCGTACGCGCGATGGAGGGGTCCGCATCGTCGGAGAGCAGCAGCAGCAGCGCGACCTGCTCGTGAACGCGCGGCGCGATCGCACTGCGCGGCCAGCAGGCGCACATCGCCCGCCACCTCTCCGCGACGGAAGAAGTCGACGAGCGGGGATCGCAAACCTGAATCTGCCACGAGCGGACTACCGTGACGAGAGGCCGGGCACGTGATGCCCTCAGCGCACGTACTGGGACATGGTCTCTCGGGTAATGCGGGCGGATCTGACCTCCCCGGCGGCCCCGAGCGAGCGCGCGGGACGGCCATCAATCGAGAACGCGAACGTGCCGGCGTCCCCCACATCGATGACGGCGGCATCGCGGACAGACAGCGTCTTCCGCTCCTCCGCCTGCATGAGCCCCGAGAATATTTTCTGCCCGTCGGCGACGACCGTCACCCAGCATGGGCCCGTGGGATGGATGTCAATGCGCAAGGGGCCCGAGACCGTCGCGGGGGATACCGGCGGTGCGGCGGGCACAACGGCGGCCGGGGTGGGCTGGCCCGGTGCAGGACCGCCCGTCGGCGCCGCCGGTGTGGCGTCCGCCTGGGGCGCCGCTGTCGTTCCGGACGCTGTTCCGGCTGTGCGTCCGCGCAGGACGAAATACAGGAGGACGGCCGCGGCGAGGACCACGCCGGCCAGCACTTTGACGGTCAGCATGGCCCCCTGGCGGCGCGCCTCGTAGGCGTGTTCCTCGTCGGAGATCCGCGCTGCGGCTACAGGGGGAGGCGGCGGCTCGGCCTCGAACCGGTCGAGAAAATCCCGAACCGTCTGGTCAGGATCGAGACCCACTTCGGCCGCATACGACCGGACGAAGGAGCGGCTGAAAATGCCGCCGGGCAGCTTCGAGATGTCGTTACGCTCGAGCGCTTCGAGCGCGGCGACCGCAATCTTCGTGCTGGCGGCGATCTGCCGCAGTGAAATTCCGCGCTCTTCGCGCGCCAGTCGCAGTTTCTCTCCAAAGTCAGTCATGCGGCGCTCAATTTAGACACGCCCCTGATGGCCTGTCAACGCATGATGCAGGGACGTCACCACACGGACGACATCGGCGGCCTCCACAAAGAGGCTGATGGCTGCAACTCCCGCAGCACCCGCCCTCACCACCTCTGCCGTGCGAGCGGTGGTCACCCCGCCGATCGCGACCACCGGCAGCGACACACTCTCACAGACCCGCCTGAGCCCCTCGATCCCCGCCACCGGGTGGTCGGTGGGTTTGCTCGCCGATGGGAACACGGTGCCGAAGAAGAGGTAATCGCAGCCCCCCTGGGCCTCGGTCGCGATCGCCTCCGCCTCGGAGTGCACCGAGCGACCCACGATCAGGCCTGGCGGTGCAACCCGGCGCACATCCGAGACGCTGACGCCGTCACTCTTCAGATGCACGCCGTGCGCGCCCGTGGCCAGCACGATATCCAGCCGGTCATTCACGCTCACCGCGCAGGGGGTCGCGCGGGTCGCGTCGAGCAACTCCCGAACAAACGCCAGCAGGGCGCGATCATCGAGATGACGTTCGCGAACCTGGATCATGGTGGCCCCGGCGTCGGCGCCGGCGGCGAGGCGCGACACGAGGGCGATCCGTTCGCGCGAACCAGCAGCGCCGCGAGCCCGCGTCACGATGCAGATCATCGGCTTCTCACGCTCCGTCACCGGCGGATCTCGCTCATACACCAGGGGTCGTGCCAGTCGAGTCGGCCCGCTGGCGGCGAAGACCAAACACGCCGGCAAGCTCCAGCAGTCCTGCGGACGCGGTCATCACCCCGACACCGGACACTGCGCCACGCACGTACGGGTCCGCAAGCCAGCCGCGAGCCGCGGGGACGATCGACGTCACTGCGTTTCGCTCCCAGAACCCGGACCACGGAACGACGATCAGGATGAGCCCTGCCTCGATGAAATACGCCGCAAGGATGAGGCGCGTGAAGGCCGTAATGATCAGCCTCCCGTCTGCGAGCGGACCAGCGTCTCAACGCGGGCGGTGACGTCGCGATAATTCGCGACGTCGGCTTCGAGCTCGAGAAACACCGCGAGCGCTCGCGCGGACTCTCCCGCCATCTGAAGCGTCGCGCCCAGGTCGTACAGGAGCGCCTGTCCTTCCTCAGCAGATGGCGCGGGCGTTTCGGCCGCACGCTCGAACCATTCGATCGCGTTCAGCAGATCACCCTTGTCACGGGCGAGCCGTGCGAGCGTACCCGCAGCCTCGAACCGGTACCGGGGTGACCGTGCCGCGGTCTCCAGAGGTTCGACCGCCTCGTCACTGATGCCCATCTCGATGTAGGTCCGCGCGACGGCCATGTGTTCACCCGCCTCATCCGATCCCTCGTCCTGCGCGGCCTCGTCGCGCATACCCGCGAACACACGATCAAGATCGTTCGGGGGCGGGGGGGATGACGGCGACGGGCCCGCTCCGCGCAGATCCCCGAGGATGCTGGTCAGATCGATCTCTATGGAGCCCTGCTCCTGGTGCCGCGCCGCGGGGGCCGGCGGAGACGCCGAATCGTCGTCGGCCACGACCAGGATCGCCGGCAGTCCGGCCGGTTCAGGAATTCCGAAGTCGTCAAACCGCATACTGTCGTCCAGCCCTTCGACGGGCGGACCGGCCGGCGAGTTCACGCGTTCGGCGATCGCCGCCTCGACATCCGGCACATGCAGCATCTCGAGAGCCCGACGGAGGCGATCGATATGCGCGCCTTCCCACGGCTCGCGGCCGACAAGGTCCTCGGCGATGACCCGCGCCTCGGAAGGGCGACCCGTCGCGAGATACGCGTCGGTCAGCTGCGCTTGTGCCTCATACATCGTCGCGTCGAGACCGGCATCCACACAGACTTCGACGAGCTGCACGAGCACCTGCACCTGTCCCGGCACGCGGGTGGCGAACTCCTGGAGGATTCCCGCCGCGTCTGCGGGCTCCCCCGCGGCGAGGGATGCGTCGGCCGCTGCGCCGACGCAGGCGGCGGCGGCCAACGGATCGGACGCGGCGAGCGCCCATGCCAGCTCCGTCACCGACTCGCGCAGCTGCGGGTCGAGCGCGAGCAGGCGCGGCAGCATCTCGCGGGCTGCCTCCACGTTGCCAGTCCGCAGCTCGACGTCAATCAACAGGAACAGCAGCGCCGGGTCCGTCCCGGCGGTATCGCGGTCGAGCAACTGCCGCACGCGGTCGGCATCGCCCGACGCCGCGGCTGCTCTCACGAGGGTCGTCCTGGACCTGATGTCGGATGGTTCGCAGCGTACGGCTTCGCTAAGAGCCAGCAGCGCGTCGGAGCCACGTCCTCTCTCCAGCAGTTCGTCGTGCAGATCCCGGAATTGCGCCGCGGCGGTGGCCGGATCGCCTCCCCGGGCAATCGCCGCGGCACCGTTGAGCCGGGCTTCGTAATCGGCCGGGTCGAGCGCACCGAGGCGCGCGATGATCTCGTCGGCCCCCTGCGCGTCGCCGCGAGCGCGCCGTCGACTGCCGACGGCCGCCAGATAAGCCTTGGCGTCTACCAGCAGCCCCTGGCGCGCCGAAATCTCCGCGAGGTTCAGCTGTGTCGGCTCGTCGTCGGGAACGATCTTGAGGATCTTCTTGTAGAGCGCGCCGGCCCTGGGAGCGAAGCCATCGGCCAGCAGGTGGTCCGCGATGCGCCGATACACGGCGACCGCCTTGTCGGACTGCGCTGCACGCATGTACAGCTCACCCAGGGCGTTGGCCGTGTTCCAGTCGCGCGGCTGATCCTCGACCACACGCTCGTATTCGCCGATCGCCAGATCCAGGCGACCTTGCCGGAGAAACTTCTCCGCTTTCTTGAGGGTGTCTTCGCGATCGATGGGCACGTGGTTCCGGGCGTGACTACGCCTCAGTCGATCCTATCAAACAGGGAGGGCGGGCGGAACGAGCGACGGTGCGCGGGGGAATAGCCGAACCGGCCCACCGCGTCGAGGTGATCCTTCGTGGCGTACCCCTTGTGGCGGTCGTAACCGTACCGCGGGTCCGCCGCGTGCAGCTCGACCATCATCCGGTCGCGCGTCACTTTCGCCACGATGGATGCCGCCGCGATGACGGTGCACCGCGCGTCACCGTGAATGACGCCGCGCTGCGCCATCGGGATGTCGGGAATGCGAAACGCATCCACCAGGACCAGGTCGGGCAGCGGAATGAGGGCCATCACCGCGCGCTGCATGGCGCGCAGCGATGCCTGGTGAATATTGATGGCGTCGATCTCATTCGGATCGCACGCGGCGAGCCCCCAGGCGACCGCCCCGCGGGTGATCTTGCCGTACAGGTACTCGCGCTCGACTGCGGTCGTTGTCTTCGAGTCGCCGATGCGGGGAATGTACCGGCCAGGATCCAGAATCACGGCCGCGGCGATCACCGGGCCCGCCAGGCAGCCCCGACCCACCTCGTCGACCCCGGCGACGTAGTTGAAGCCCATACGCCGGAACGAGTTCTCCATCGTTCTGAACGCGCGGACTTTGGCCACGAGCCGCTACCCGTTCTGCTTCTTGGTTTCCTTCATGCGCGCCGCCTTGCCCTTCAGCTCGCGCAGGAAGTACAACTTCGCGCGGCGGACCTTGGCGGTGCGGAGCACTTCGATCTTGTCGATGATCGGCGAGTGTAGCGGAAAGATCCGCTCGACGCCCTGGCCGAACGACACCTTGCGGACGGTGAAGGTCGCGCGCGAGCCGCCCCGGTGCATGCCGATCACCATGCCCTCGAACACCTGGATGCGCTCCTTGTCACCTTCGCGCACCTTCACGTGTACCTTCACAGTGTCGCCAGACTTGAGCGTCGGCCGCTCCACCATGTTGGCGCGCTCGATCGTTTCTACCGCCGTCATTGCTAACTCCTCTTTGTGATTACCTGTCGGCGGGGCACCTTGCACCCCACCCCGCGCCCGTCACTCGCGCTCGCCCCGTTCGGGCCGCGCTCCCCTCAACTCGCTCAGCAGCGTCCGATCCTCCGCCGATAGAGGGGCCCCGTCCAGCAGGTCGGGGCGCCGCTCGAACGTACGGGCCAGCGCTTCGCGCCGGCGCCAGCGCTCGATCTCCCCGTGGTGACCCGACAGCAGCACGGGTGGCACCGCCATTCCGTCGAACTCCGCGGGGCGCGTGTATTGCGGAAAATCCAGCAACCCCGTCGCGAACGTGTCACGCGCGACGGACTGCTCGTCCCCCACGACTCCCGGCACGAGCCTGGCCACGGCATCGACGATCACCAGCGCCGGCAGCTCCCCACCCGACAGCACGTAGTCGCCGATCGATATTTCTTCCGTCGCCAGGTGACGGCGCACACGCTCGTCCACGCCTTCGTATCGCCCGCACAGAATCGCGACGTGCCCGAGATCCCGCAACCGCACGGCCGTTCTGTGCGTCAGCCTCGGTCCGTCAGGCGATGTCAGCACGACCGCCCCGGGCGCACCGCGCGTCGATTTGATGCGATCGAGGGCCCGAAACAAAGGCTCAGGCTTGAGCACCATACCCGGTCCGCCGCCAAACGGCGTGTCGTCGACGACGCGATGCCGGTCGGTCGTGAACTCGCGCAGGTCGTGAACGTTGACGCTCACCAGCCCGCGCTCGATCGCACGCCCGACAATACCTTCCACGAGCGGCGCTTCCACCATCTTCGGAAAGATGGTGATGATGTCGAACGTCACATCCCGGTTCTTACCTTCGCGTTCACCTCGATCAACCCGTCGGGAAGCCTGACCGAGATCCGCTTCTCCGCCGGCGCAATCTCGACGCAGATCGCGTCCACGAGCGGGATCAGCACTTCGCCGCCCGGAGCGTTGACCACGAGCCGGCTCTGGTGAATCGGCCCCTCGACGGCCGCCACCTCGCCGATCACCCGGCCGTCGGTGTCCCGGACCACGCACCCGACCAGCTCGTGGCGGTGAAACGTTCCTTCCGGCAGCGCGGGAATCTCGCTCGCCGGCAGTTTCAATTCCGTGCCTGCCAGCCGCTCCGCGTCGTGCATCGTCTCGATGCCTTCGAGGGCAATCACCGGGCGGCCCTTGTGAAAGCGGGCCGCTGTGACCTTCCGGGGCCGTGCGTCAGGGCCCACCAGCAACGTGACCCCTTCCCGAAACCGATCGCCGACAAAATCGGTGTCCGGATTCACGATCACCTGGCCTCGTATTCCGTGTGGCCGCGCCACGCGGCCGACGAGGACGAGATCCTCAGTCATCTCGAAAGTCGACGGTGGCTTTCGTACCCTCGAGCTCTGCCGCGAGTGTCACCAGCATCCGCACGGCCGCCGCGGTCCTTCCCTGACGCCCGATCACGCGGCCAAGATCTCCCGGGGCCATGGACAACTCGACCACCGTCTGCCCCCGGGCTTCGCGCTCGGTCACGCGGACCGCACTCGGCTGGTCCGCCAGCGCGCGCGCGACGACCTCGACGACGTCGCGGGCGCGGCTCACGATGCGGGCTGTTCCGCTTCGACCGCCGGAGTCGAAGGGACCGGCGCGTCGACCGGAGCCGAGTCGGCCGGCATCCGCGCGACGAGCGTGCGGATCGTGTCCGACGGGACCGCACCAGTCTTGACCCAGTGCGCCAGGCGATCGCGATCGAGCTTGAGCGTTTCGGGGTTGGTGCGGGGATTGTAGAACCCGAGCACTTCGACGAAGCTGCTGTCGCGCGCGGCGCGCGAGTCGGTCACGACGACCCGGAAAAACGGGCGCTTCTTGGATCCGGTCTTTCTCAAACGAATTACTAACATTGCTCTACGCTCCCTACCGATTCATCATCGACTTCATCATCCCGAGGCCGCCGCCCTTTTTCCGGGCGAGGCCGGCCATCCCGCCGAGCTGCTTCAGCATCTTCTGCATCTGCACGAACTGCTTCAGCAGTTTGTTCACGTCCTCGACCGACGTTCCGCTGCCCTTCGCGATCCGCTTGCGGCGCTGGCCGTTGATCACCTGATGATTCCGGCGCTCCTTCGGCGTCATCGAATTGATGATCGCTTCGACCCGCGCGAACTGCGTGTCGTCCACCTGCCCGCGCGCCGCGGTCATTTCCTTCAGGTTCCCCATCCCGGGCAGCATCCCGAGGATCTGCTCGATCGGGCCCATCTTCTTGATCGTGCGCAGCTGATCCCGGAAGTCCTCCAGCGTGAAGGCGTTCTTCCGGATCTTCTCTTCGAGCTTCTCCGCGTCCTCCATCGAGACGGCCGCTTCGGCCTTCTCGATCAGCGAAAGGACGTCACCCATCCCCAGCACGCGCGACACGACGCGGTCCGGGTGGAATGGCTCGAGATCCTGCAGCCGCTCGCCGCTTCCGACGAACGCCACCGGGACGCCGACGACACCGACGACCGACAGGGCCGCGCCGCCGCGCGCATCGCCGTCCATTTTCGAGAGCACCACGCCGGTGATGCCGATCCGCCGGTTGAACTCACCGGCACTCTTGATCGCATCCTGCCCCGTCATCGCATCGGCGACAAACAGCAGATCGGTCGGCTGCACCGTCGCCTTGATCGCCTGCAACTCGTCCATCAGCCCATCGTCGATATGGAGCCGACCGGCGGTGTCAACGATCACGACGTCGAACCCGGCGTTTCGTGCTTCGGTGATGGCCCCCGCGGCCCGCTTCACCGGATCCAACTCACCCGCCGGATCGTGCACGCGCACACCGGCCTGTTTGGCGACCACCGACAGCTGCTCGATGGCGGCGGGCCGGCGCACGTCAGTTGAGACGAGCAGCGGATGCTTCCCCTGCTTCGCCAGCCATTGCCCCAGCTTGCCGCTCGTCGTCGTTTTGCCCGAGCCCTGAAGCCCGAGCATCAGGATGACCCGCGGGTGCGCCTGCGTCGGGGGCAGGCCTCCCTGCGAGTCGCCGAACAGCGCCAGCATTTCGTCGCGCACGATCCGAACGACCTGCTGCGCTGGCGTCAGGCTGTTGAGGACTTCCTGGTCGACCGCCTTGTCGCGCACGCGGTCGATGAAGGCCTTGACGACCTTGAAATTGACGTCTGCTTCGAGCAGCGCCATCCGGATCTCGCGCAGCGCCGCTTCAACGGTCTCTTCCGTCAGGCGGGCTTCACCCCGCAAGGAGCGGAAGACCCCCTGGAGCCTGTCGCTGAGCGATTCAAACATAGGTTCTGATCCGGGTGCCCTATGCCCCTAAGGGCTTCAGGCGCAAACGTTTATCGTAAGCGAAGGGAGTGGAAGTGTCAACAAAACGATGTCCGTTGGGACCATCCCGGCCCACGAACCCCAGGCGAGGGCAGGCTCGGCAGCCGGTCAGGACCCCAGCTCGATTCGTTACGGCTCTCAAGTGGCTCCACCGCCGAGAACGCGGAAAGCGCGGAGGCAATAACTGCACCATGGCCGTCTCCGGCAAGTTGGCGATTGCGACTGGGCTCCTCGAGTCTGTATATGGCCCCTGCCGTGGGCAGGACCTCGTCGAGGCGGGGTTGGACGTTCATATTGGGAAACCTCTCGGGCTGGAGCTCCGGATTTCGAGCAGCCGGAAAGAAAATAACCTCCCGCGACCTCTGCGCCCTCCGCGGTGAAGGATTAGACGCCTACACCCCTGTGAGTTTGTGCCCGAGCTTGTGCTTCTTAGTGGTCAGGTAGCGGCGAGTATGGACTGAGGGCGGAATTTCAAGGGGAACCCATTCGCTGATGGAGAGGCCGTAACCCTCCAGCCCCACCAGCTTCCGGGGATTATTGGATAGGAGCCGCATCGATTTGACGCCGAGGTCCCGCAGGATCTGCACGCCGATACCGTAATCGCGCTGGTCCGCTTTGAAGCCGAGCCGCTCGTTGGCCTCGACTGTGTCCAGCCCCTGGTCCTGCAGCTCGTAGGCCCGGATCTTGTTCGCCAGCCCGATGCCGCGCCCTTCCTGGTTGAGATACAACAGCACGCCCCGGCCGGCTTCGGCGACCTTGTCCATGGCGGCTTCGAGCTGCAACCCGCAGTCGCACCTCGAGGAATGGAACACGTCACCCGTGAGACACCGCGAATGTACGCGCACGGTGACGTCGCGCCCATCCCCGATGTCTCCCTTGATCAGCGCGACGTGGGTCTCGCGGTCGATCAGGCTTTCATACGCGATGACCCTGAACTCGCCGTGTTCGGTCGGGAGTGCCGCCGACGCGACCCGCCGGACGAGCGCCTCGGTCTGCATCCGGTATTGGATCAGATCGGCGACGGTGATCATGAGCAGCTTGTGCTTCCGGGCGAACTTCGTCAGCTCAGGGATCCGAGCCATCGTGCCGTCGTCGTTCATGATTTCGCAGATGACGCCGGCGGGATAGAGTCCGGCGATGCGCGAGAGATCGACGGCCGCTTCGGTCTGGCCGGCGCGCACCAGGACTCCGCCGTTCCGCGCGCGAAGCGGAAACATGTGGCCGGGACGGGCAAGGTCGGCCGGACGCGTGTTCGGATCGATCGCGACGAGCACCGTGGCGGCCCGGTCGGCCGCCGAGATACCCGTGCTCGTCACCCCCTTCGCCTCGATCGGCACGCAGAAGGCCGTGTCGAACTGGGTCGTGTTCTGCGCGACCATGAGCGGCAGGTCCAGCTCGTCGAGCCGTTCTTCGGTCATCGGAATGCAGATCAGGCCCCGCCCGTACTTCGCCATGAAGTTGATGGCTTCCGGCGTGACCTTGTCTGCCGCGATCGTGAGGTCTCCTTCGTTCTCCCGATCTTCGTCATCGACAACGATGATCATCCTGCCATCGCGGATGTCGGCAATAGCCTCGCCGATTGGTGCGAACGGGGACTTCGATCGCGTGGGCTTGCTGGTCCTGGGCATGTTTACCGTTTCGCGACGTCGAGCGCGCGGGCCACGTATTTTCCGAGGATGTCGCATTCGAGATTGACGACGTCCCCCGTCCTGGCCGTGCGCAAATTGGTGGCCGCCCAGGTGAAGGGGATGACCTGCACGTCGAAGTGCCGGTCATCGACTCCCGCGACCGTCAGGCTGATGCCGTTCACCGTGATCGACCCCTTGCGCACGATGAACGCGGCCTGGTCGGCCGGGAACTTCACGGTCAGCCAGTAGGACTCCCCGTCCGGCCGGATCTCCTCGATCGTGCCGGTCGCGTCCACGTGCCCCTGGACAAAATGCCCACCCAGCCGCGAGTCGGCGCGCAAGGGTCGCTCGAGATTGACCATTGCTCCCCGTCGGAGCGTGCCGAAGGAGCTGACGCGGACCGTCTCCGGCGAGACGTCCGCGTGAATACCGTCCGCGTCCGCCGAAATGACGGTCAGGCAGACGCCGTTGACGGCCAGGCTGTCCCCTGGCGACAATTCCGAGGCGAGCGCCGTTGTCACGCGAATCCTGACCCCCCCGGGGGTCGGTTTCACTTCGGTGATCTCGCCGACGCTTTCAATTAATCCTGTGAACATAGGCTTCCACAAGCATGTCGTCACCGAGCGGCCGGGACGAACGCTCGGTCATCAGCGGCGAGGCCATGACATCGAACGGTAACCACGGCACGCCGGTGTCGCCGAGCACCCGTGGCGTGACGTACACCTGGACGCGATCCACCACGCCGGCGTTCCAAAACGCCTGGTGCAGCATCGTGCCACCCTCCACTATGAGCGACGTAATGCCCCTCGCCGCCAGCGTTTCGAGTGTGGTGCCGATACGACCGTCGGCCGGACACTCCAGGAGCGCGCCGGCGCCGCGCAACGCTGCTCCCGTCGCGGCTTCTGCCTCCGTCACATGAGGTTTCCCCACGATTATGACTGGTCCGGCCTCGAGTGTGGAGAAGATCCGTGCGGACGGACGCGTGCGCAGCCGACGATCGAAGATGACCCGGGTCAGGGGCCTCGACCTGAAGGGGCCTCGCGCCGTGAGCGTCGGATCGTCGGTCATCATGGTCCCTGAACCCACCGCGATCGCATCGGTTTCGGCGCGCTCCCGGTGCACATGCCGGTTCGCAGCCTTCGAGGTCAGTGACGTCCGCTCGCCTGCGCCGGCGGCGATCCTTCCGTCGGCGCTCAGGGCCACTTTCATCGTCACGAAAGGCCGCCTCGCACGCATGAACGTGAAGAACGGCCGGTTGAGCCGTTCGGCATCCCGTGCCAGGACACCCGTGGCGACCGCCAGGCCGCGCTCGCGGAGGAATCGCAGTCCGCGGCCAGCGACGAGCGGGTTCGGATCCTCGGTCGCAACGACCACCCGCGCGATGCCGGCGTCAGCCACCAACGGGGCGCACGGGCCGGTCCGGCCCGTGTGGCTGCACGGTTCGAGCGTGCAGTAGAGCGTCGCCCCGCGCGCCGCGGTTCCCGCCGTATGGAGCGCGTGGACTTCGGCATGCGGGCCCCCGGCCAACTCGTGCGAGCCGCGTCCGATCACCACGCCATCGTGGTCGACGATCACGGCCCCGACCATCGGGTTGGGTGACGTCAGCCCGCGTCCGCGCTCGGCGAGCTGCAGGGCTTTGCGCATGAAGAACGTATCGCGGTCTGTTACCACTTCTCTTCGAAGAGCGCGTCGACATAGGCATCCGCGGAGAACGGGATCAAATCGTCGATCGACTCTCCCACGCCCACGTAACGGATCGGCAGCTTCAGATCGTGCGCGATGGCGACCGCGATCCCGCCCTTGGCGGTCCCGTCGAGTTTCGTGAGGACGATGCCGGTGACGCCGGCGACGCTCATGAATTCGCGCGCCTGTGCCAGGCCGTTCTGACCGACGGTGGCATCGAGGACGAGCAGCACCTCGTGCGGCGCCCCCTCGACTTCGCGGGACGCCACCCGGCGGATCTTGTCGAGCTCCGTCATCAGGTTGACGCGCGTGTGCAGACGCCCGGCCGTATCGACGATCACGACGTCCCGACCGCGCGCCTTGCCTGCGACAAGCGCGTCGAAGACGACCGCGGCCGGGTCCGAACCGGTGCGCGCGCGCACCATGTCGACGCCGGCACGGTTCGCCCATATCTCGAGTTGCTCCACCGCCGCCGCACGAAAGGTGTCCGCCGCGCAGATCATCGTCGTGCGCCCCGAGGCCTTCAACAGCCGGGCGAGCTTTCCCACGGTGGTCGTCTTGCCGGTCCCGTTGACCCCCACGATCATGATGACGTGCGGACGGTGATCATGGACGTCCGGCGTCTCGGCGTCGTGCAGGATGCGGCGGATTTCCTCCTTGACGAGAACGCGCAGCGACTCCCCCGCCGAGCGCTGGGCCTTCACCGCCTTCACGATCTGCTCAGCGGCCGCCACGCCCACATCCGCGGAGATCAGGGCCTCTTCGAGCGCGTCGATGGTTTCGAGATCGACCGGACGGCTCCGCTTGTCAGGCTCGTCGGCGCGCCGGACGACCTCGTCGAAGCGTTCAACGAACTGCTCCTTCGTGCGTGCGAGGGACTCCTTGATCCTGTCGAACAGCCCCATGGTCACCCGTCTACTTCGGCGCGCTGGCGGCGGCCCATCAGCGCCTCGACGCCGCTGGCCGGGGAACACCGGCCATCGAGCACGTCGTTCATCTGTGCCACGATCGGCAGTTCGATGCCGTGCTTCGTCCCCAGCGCCAGCGCGGCGTGCGTTGTGCGAATACCTTCCGCCACCATCCGCATGCCTGCGAGAATTTCGGCGAGCGGGCGGCCGCGGCCAAGCTCTATGCCGACCTGACGGTTGCGGCTCAAGTCCCCGGTGCAGGTGAGCACCAGGTCGCCGAGTCCCGACAGCCCCGCGAGCGTTTCCCGCCTGGCGCCTTCGGCACACGCGAGGCGCGAGACTTCCGCCAGTCCGCGCGTGATGAGCGCCGCGAGCGCGTTGTGGCCGAGACCCAGCCCTTCGACCACGCCCGCGGCAATGGCGATGACGTTCTTCAGCGCTCCGCCGATCTCGACCCCCGCGACGTCATCGGTGACGTACAACCGCAGGCCACGCCCGCGAAATCGTTCCTGAACGGCGGCGGCAGCGTCGGCATCGATCGATGCGGCGAGAACGGCCGTCGGCAGGCCGCGAGCGACTTCCGCCGCGAAACTGGGGCCCGAGAGCACCACCGTCTTGAAGCGCCCCGCGGTCTCCGCGTCCATCACTTCTGACATCCGCTGGAGCGTGTCGGTTTCAAGGCCCTTCGTGGCGCTGACGAGAATCGCGCCGGTGTCGAGGCTCGGCGCCGCCGCGCGCATGACCGCTCGAAGGCCGTGCGACGGCACTGCGCCCACGATGAATGCCGCGCCGTCGACCGCCGAGGCCAGGCTGGCCGTCGCGTCGACCCCGACAGGCAGCGGCACGCCGGGAAGGTACAGCGCGTTGACGCGACCCGTCGCCAGTGCGTCCGCGAGCGCCGCGTCGCGCGCCCACAACCGGACGGGGTGCCCGGCCCCCGCGAGATGAATCGCGAGGGCCGTTCCCCAACTGCCCGCGCCGAGCACCGCGATGGTGCTGGTCACGCTCGTGCCCCGACGCGCAATTCCGTTCCGCTCCGAAGGCGACGCCAGTTCCCTCGATGCCGGAAGAGAATCAGGGCCGCCGTTCCGGTGGCCGCGAACACCACCGCGCGCGGCTCGCCGACCAGCCAGGCGGCCGACGGCAGCGCCAGCGACGCGGCGATCGAGGCGAGCGAGATGTACCGCGTCAGCAGTACCGTGAGCAGGAACAGTGCGGTCGCGATGCCGGTGGCGACCGGCGAGAGCACGGTGAAGACGCCAGCCGCCACAGCCACCCCCTTGCCGCCGTGGAAGCGGAGCCAGACCGGATAGACGTGCCCGACCACCGCGGCGGCGCCGGTCAGCGCGGCCAACGCCACACTCCCGGCGATCAGGTACGCCAGCGCCACGGCCGCCACACCCTTCGCGACGTCGAGCATCATAACGATGACGCCCTGCCACGCCCCCGTCGTGCGCAGCACATTCGCGGCGCCGACGTTCCCGCTGCCAGCCGTGCGGACGTCGATGCCGGCGCGCCTGGCCAGGAGGTAGGCGAACGGCACCGAGCCCGTCAGGTACCCGAGGAGGATGGAGAGCATTCACTCACATGATAGACCGGGGCGCAGCAGGCGCCGGACGACATCGAGCGCGCTCTGCGTCGCCTGGAAGCGCACCTGCGCACGTCCGCCGGGGAACACGTGGGTGCGCACTGACAGCGGCCGGTCCGGCACCCGTACGGCGATCACCACCGTCCCTACCGGTTTGGAGGGTGTGCCCCCTCCTGGACCTGCAATGCCCGTGATCGACACGGTGACGTCGGCGCCCGTTCGTGCGTGAATCCCATCCGCCATGGCGGCAGCCACCGGTTCGCTGACCGCGCCGTGCGCGGCGATGATCGCGGGGTCCACCCCGAGAAGGGCCGTCTTGAGCGCGTCGCTGTACGCCACCACGCCACCGGTGACGTAGTCTGAGCTGCCAGGCAGGTCCGTCAACCGTTCGAGGAACAAGCCACCCGTGCAGGACTCGGCAGCGGCAATCGTCATCGCGCGTTCGCGCAGCGTGTCGCCGACGAGCCGATGGAGAGGACGCCCGTCGGTCGAGAAGACCGCGTCCCCCAGCGCACGGGCCAGGGTGTCGCGCGCCGCCTCGAGCCGGCGAACGGCCGCGGCACCATCCGCGCTCCTCGACGTCAGGTGCAGTTCGATCTGCCCGGGCGTGGCGAGGATGGTCGTCTCGATCGGCGGTTGCTCGTCGCGCCACGGACCGTAGAGCGGCTGCGCGATTTCGTCGACGTGGGACTCGGAGCGCTGCGTCGTGAAGAGAGATACGGTATGCACGCGTTCGGCGCCGGTGCGCATCGCCAGTGCCCCGCCCTCGCACAGGGCCCGCAACATGGGTTGCAATTCGCGAGGCGGCCCAGGCAACAACACGACGATTCGTCCGCGCCCGTCCGGCGACGGAATCAGGAGCCCCGGAGCGGTGCCGTGCGCGTTTTGCAGGACCGTCGCCCCCGCGGGCACCATCGCCTGCCGGCGATTCACCTCCGGCATCCGTAGCCCGCGGCGGTCGAACCGCTCCCGAATGCGGTCCGTGATGTCGGCGTCCTCGGCCAGAGGCAGTCCGAGCGCGGCCGCCACCACCTCGCGCGTGAGGTCGTCCTCGGTGGGACCCAGTCCGCCGGTGAGCACCACGAGGTCGGATCGGCCGAGTGCCGCCTCGAAGATCGCGCGCAACCGCACCCGGTCATCACCCACGACGGACTTGCCTTTGACCTGGATCCCGAGCGCCGACAGACGCTCGGTGATGAAGAGCGAGTTGGTGTCGATGCGCGTCCAGCCGAGAAGCTCACTGCCTACGGCAATGATCTCGGCGGTGGCCAGCGCGGGTGTCACGCGATCCAGGCCGGGAGGAGCCACATCCCCAGGCGGAGCGTGAGGTTCGCGTACACGGCCGCCATCGCGTCGTCAGCCATCACGCCGAGCCCTCCGTGCAGCTGCTCGAATCGTCCGGCGGGGAACGGTTTGATCACGTCGAACACCCGGAACAGCACGAAGCCCGCGAGCGCAGCCGACCAGCCCACCGGGATGAACGCGAGGGTGATCAGCATGCCGACCACTTCGTCCATGACGATGGGTCCAGGATCGACTCCCCCGAAATAGCGCTCGGCGATGGTGCCGGCCCACACGCCTGCCGCAAACAGCCCGACGATCAGCGAGACCTCGAAGACCCGCGAGCCCGACCACCAGACGAGCGCGTAGACGAGGAGTCCGACGGCGGAACCCACGGTGCCTGGGGCAATCGGAAAATACCCGGAGTAGCCGGCCGTCGCGATGAAGACGGCGAGTCGGGTCATGCTTTCACGACCCGCGTATGTGCGAGACGGTCGTGGATGGCCCTCTTGTCGGCGCCGATGAGAGCCGGGAGAAAGCCCAGACCGAGCGGCAGGGCCGATGCGAAATAGGCAGCGGCCCGCAGGACGGCCTGGCCGAGCGGCACGCGGTCGGTCCAGGCGTCGGGATCCGACGGCACGACGCGGATGCCGCCAAGCATCTTGCCGATGCTTTGTCCACCAGCCGCGGTGAAGGCCGTAAGGTATGTGCCGTTCAGGAGCAGAAGGAACGCCAAAAATGGCGCCACCGGCAAGACCCCGATTTCCGCATACGTGAGGCCGCACAACTTCAGCGTGAAGTGCAGGACGGCAGCATCGATCACCACGAGGAGCGTGAGGTCCACGATTCCGGCAAGGAGTCTCGCTCCGGCGGGAGCCGCGGTGGTGTCGACGGGAACCGCGTGCGATGGCGCGTGCGGTGAGGGATGCGAGGCCGGCCGGCTGATCGGTACCGTGGACCGATCCCCCGGTTCCAGATCCAGTTGCGGCTCTTGCGGCATGCCGCGTCGCCCGCCCGGCCGCGCCACGACGGGCGCCCCCTTCCTCACGGACAAGGGGGCACGCGGCACCGCCGGCGCACTGACGAGCGGTGCGTCATCGTCGATGGCGCGGTCGCGAAACAGCGGGAGATCGAACGGAGAGGTGGCTGGCGGCGCAGGGGGCCGCACGGGTGCCGGAGCCGCGGTCTCGAGGTCTTCCGACGAGAAGTCGGGCCGGAGATCAACAGCATCATCGTCGGGCTGGATATCCATATCGACGGCCCCGGGATCCACCGACAGCGAGAACTCGTAGCCGCAGTTACGGCACTTGTCGCCGTTATCGAAGCTGATGTACTGGCACTTGGGGCATCTCATGGCTGGGGGGTGCGGCCCTCCGCTTTGGGCCCCTCGGTGCGGGCCGCGCCGAGAAGCAGGCGCTGGACGGCCGTCTGGAGTTCGTCCGCGCGCGCGCGAAACGGATCGCCGTGAGGAATCGGCTCGAGGGCCTCGAGAGCCTCGCGCAACCGTCCCCTGGAACGCAGCCCGTGCGCGCGGGAGAGCGCGACCTCCGACAACGACGGCACCGGCAAGGGAGCGATCAACGGGCTCGCCAGGCTCGCGGTGTCCCCGCGTACAAGGGGCCACGGCAGCATCCCCCGCTCCACGAGCAGCACGAGACCGGCCGCGCCGAGCAGCGCTCCCGCGGCGAGGCCGGCCGCGATCCATCTGAGACGCGCAGGACCGGGCGTGCGGTCCGGCGCCGGCCGCGTGAACCCAGCTCGCGCCGGACGGGACGCCCGGGACCAGGGCCGGGCGGCAGCCGCTTCGAGCCGCTCGATCCGCGCCAGGACCGCCAGTGCCTCATCACCCGGGGCTCCATGTTCGACGGCGGATGCCAGCAGTGCCCGCGCGGCTCCGGCGTCTCCGCGGTCGAACGCCGCCACGCCGGTGTGCAGCAGCTCGTCCCCTTTGCGCAACCGCTCTCCAATCGCACTGCGGGCCCGCTCGATGTAGGCGCGCGCCCGCGCATGGCCACGGTCGATGAAGAGCACGCGCGTCCAGACGCTGATGGCGAGCTCGTGCTGCTCGGCGAAATAGTGATCGAGCCCGGTTACGAGGAGCTGTTCGACGAGCGCCTCTCGGTCGCGCTCCGTCACGTCCGCTGAAGCGGCGTGGCGGTCGGAACGGGACGAATCGGTCATGGGCAGTGGTGGAGTGGTGACAGCTTCCGGAATTATAGTCTTGCGATGGCCATAATCGAATCGATTCCGAACGTGAGCGAAGGACGCCGGCCCGAGGTGATCCAGCGTCTGGCCGACGCGATCCGGCGCACGCCCGGCGTCCGGCTGCTCGATGTCTCGTCCGACCCGTCCCACAACCGGTCCGTCTTCACCCTCGTGGGAGACGCGGCCGCGCAGAAAGCGGCCGTCCTGGCCCTCTTCGAGGTCGCGATGGCGGAGATCGACCTGCGCACGCACGCGGGGGAGCATCCGCGCCTCGGCGCGGTCGACGTGGTGCCGTTCGTGCCGATCGAGGGAGCGACGATGAATGACTGCGTGGCCCTCGCGAAGGACGTCGCGGCGGCGGTGGCCGGGCGTTTCGCGGTGCCGGTCTTCCTGTACGAAGACGCGTCCACAGATCCGGCGCGGAAGAACCTCGAAGACATTCGCCGCGGTGAGTTCGAGGGGCTGGCCCGGAAGATGGCGTCGGCGGGATGGGCGCCCGACTTCGGCCCCTCGGGCCCCCACGAGACCGCCGGCGCGTCGGTCATCGGCGCCAGGATGCCGCTCATCGCCTACAACATCAACCTCGATACGGACCGGCTCGACGTCGCGAAAAAGATCGCCAGCGCGGTCCGCCACAGCAGCGGCGGGCTTCGATTCGTCAAGGCGATGGGCGTGCTGCTCGAGGACCGCGGGATCGCTCAGGTGTCGATGAATCTGACCAACTACCAGAAGACGCCGATGTTCCGCGTCTTCGAAATGGTCAAGCGCGAGGCTGCGCGTTACGGGGTGAGCATTCTCGAAAGCGAAATCGTGGGGCTGGTGCCGTCAGCGGCGCTGCTTGCGTCGGCCGAGTTCTACCTGCAGATCGAAGGCTTCAGCGCGGAGGCGCAGGTGCTGGAGAACAAGCTCCGTACGGAGTAGGCCCGACCTTCAGGTCGGGCGTGTCCGGATCACCCCGGACCCTCGTCATCGGTCTTCCGTGTGGGGACGATGCCGAACCCCCGCATCTTGCGATACAGGTTGCTGCGCTCGACCCCGAGGGCGTCCGCGGTCCGCGAGATGTTGCCGCGGTGTTCCGCCAGGGCCTGCAGGATGTAATCGCGTTCGAACTTGTCGCGGGCTTCGTGGAGTGGGACGGCGTCCGCCGCGGCGGCCTCGACCAGGCGCACCGACGACGGCCCACCGAGGAATGCCAGGTCGGCCAGCGTGATCGTTTCGCCCGGCACCATGATGATGAGGCGCTCGATGACGTTGCGCAGCTCGCGGACGTTCCCCGGCCACTGATAGCTGCACAGGCCCGTGAGCGCCCCGGCGTCGAACTGCTTCGGACGCCGCCCGTATTCGCGGGCCAGCTCCGCCATGAAGTGATCGGCCAGCAGCGGGATGTCCGTATCGCGCTCGCGGAGCGGCGGAACGGAGATGGGAATGACATTCAGGCGGAAGTACAGATCCTCGCGGAAGCGCCCGGCGCGGATCTCGACAGGCAGGTCCTTGTTCGTGGCCGCGAGGACGCGGACGTCGACCTTGACACTGGCCACGCCACCGACCGGTTCGACCACCTGCTCCTGGAGGGCGCGCAACACCTTCGCCTGCGTCTTGAGGGTCATGTCCCCGATTTCGTCGAGGAATAACGTGCCGCCGTCGGCGAGCTCGAACTTTCCGCGCCGGTCCGCGACCGCCCCCGTGAAGGCGCCGCGCATGTGGCCGAACAGTTCACTCTCGATCAACTCCTCGGGAATCGCGGCGCAATTCACCTCGATGAACGGCGCGGCGCGTCTGCGGCTGAGCGAGTGCACGCCGCGAGCGACCAGTTCCTTGCCCGTCCCGTTCTCGCCGAAGATCAGCACGCGGCCGTTGGTCGGCGCCGCCATCGCGACCTGCTCCCGGAGCTGCGCCATCGCGTAGCTCTCCCCGACCATGGTCAGCCGGCGGTCCACGTGCGCGCGGAGGACGCGGTTTTCCGCCTCGAGCCGCCGCTGCCGGACCGCGTTGCCGATCACGAGGACGGTCTTCTCGAGCGAGAGCGGTTTCTCGACAAAGTCGTAGGCGCCCAGCTTGATCGCCCGCACGGCCGACTCGATGTTCCCGTGCCCCGAGATCATCACCACCGGCGCGTCCACGCGCCGCTCGCGCAGGCGCTCGAGCGCCATGAGGCCATCCATGCCCGGCAGCCAGATGTCGAGCACGATCACGTCGTAGGCGTGACGCGAGACGCGGTCCAGGCACGCTTCCCCGCTCTCCACCGCGTCGACGACATACCCTTCGTCGCGCAACACGCCGCCGAGGGCGCTGCGCACGCCCGCTTCGTCGTCCACGATGAGAACGTTGGCTTTCATGCGCGCCTCAACAGGGCAACTCGATTGTAAACACCGTGCCCGTCGGCGTGTTGTCGGCCACGTCGATGGCGCCGCCGTGCTCGGCGACGATCCGGCGGACGATCGCCAGGCCGAGGCCGCTGCCGCGTCGCTTGGTCGAGTAGTACGGCATGAACAGTTTGTCGCGGTCTTCCGGAGGGATGCCGGGACCGTTGTCGCTCACCGTGACGCGGACGACGGCATTGGCCCCGTCGTGCTCGGTCGCGAGCTCGATCGTCGGCAGATCGCCGTCGCCGGGCACCACGGACGCACCGCCGAGCGCCTCGACCGCGTTGTCCATCAGATTGATGATCACGCGACGCATCTGTTCCGGGTCGATCCGCACCAGCGGAAGCCCCGGCGCGAGCCGCCGCGCGAGGGCGATGTTCTTGAACAGGCCGCTATAGAGACTGAGGGTCTCCACGAGGACGGCGTTCAGATCGCTCGGGACCGTCTTGGGCGCCGGCATGCGCGCAAACTGCGCGAACTCGTCCACGAGCGCCTTGAGGGAGTCGACTTCGGTGACGATCGTGGTCGTGCATTCGTCGATCAGCGCACGCGCGGTCGGGGGTGCGGTGGCGAACTGTCTCCGCAGCCGCTCGGCGCTCAACTGGATCGGCGTGAGGGGATTCTTGATCTCGTGCGCGAGGCGCCGCGCGACGTCCCGCCACGCTGCGACGCGCTGCGTCCGAATCAGCGGCGTCACATCGTCGAACACGAGGACGACACCCCCCGGGGTCTCCCCGTCTGTCTGAAACTGCGTTGCGGCTGCTGCCAGGTGCAGTTCGCGCCCCTCCCGGGCCAGGGCGATTTCCTGCCCCGCAGGCCCGCTTCTCCCTTCCTGCGCGCGTCGGACCATCTCCTGGAGCGGTCTCAGATCTTCGCGCTCGAAGACCTCCTCGGCACCGCGCCCGATGACCGCGCCCTCCAGGCCGAGCAGTCTCAGGGCGGCGGAGTTGACCGTCTCGACGCGCCGGTCAGCGCCGATCGACACGACGCCGGTCGCAATGCGTTCGAGGACCGTCTCGATGTATCGGCGGCGCTCGTCGACCTCGGTGTTCTTCCGCTCCAGGTCCACCCGCGACCGTTCCAGTTTGCGCTGGCTCGTCGCCAGTTCGCCGGCCATCGTGTTGAAGGCTTCAACCAGGGACCCGAACTCGTCGCGGGTCTCCGGCTCGATGCGGTGATCGAGCCGCCCGGCGCCAATCTCGCGGGCGCCCGCGGCCAGCAGCTGCACGGGGCGCGTGATCCGCTTGGCGAGATACAGGCCCATCCAGGTCGCGCTCACGAGAATCATCAGCGTCATCATCAGGAACACGGAGAGGTAGACGCCTTCGAGCGCCGGCTTCATCACGCGCAGCTGTGTGTACCCTTCGTAGGCCTCGCTGATGCGGCGGGAGTGTTGTGCCAGCGACCCCGACAGGTGATCGCTCGCGATCACGACGCCGACAGGCGCACCCGATGACGCGTCGCGCACCAGCGCCCCGGCACGAACGAGCTCACCCCCGCCGGTGAGCGGATCGTGCGTCGTGACGTCGGAGCTCCCCGACGCGACACGGGCCGCGAGGCGGTCCGCCGACGCCCGCACGTGACCGCGAGGCAGCGACGGCGACTCGACGGCGACGATCGGCGCCGGCGCCGCCTTTCCGCGGACTTGATACACCTCGACCAGCCCGACTCGTCCCTGCCGGACGTCCCCCTCGATCGCCGAGCGAATGGCCGCGACGTCACCGGCCCGCAGCGCCGCCGCGGGCAGGGTCCCGGCAAGCCGCGCGGCATGCCCGGCGGCGACCGCCTGTCGCTCGGCGTAATAGTCCACGGCGATCGCGTTGGCGGACTTCAGCACGTCGTCGATGGGATCGGCGAACCATCGCGCGGTGGTCTGCCGGATCAACTCTCCGCCGACGAGCAGGACGAGCACCGACGGAATGATCGTCAGGCCGAGCATCGCGAGCACGAGCTTCGCGCGAAAGCGCGAGAATGGAAGGCCGCGGCGCCGCTCGACCAGGAGCTTGATGATGTTTCGCGCGAGCACGAAGACGAGCGCGAGGACCATCGTCAGGTCCGCCGCGGAGAGCGCATACAGCAGCACTTCTGTGAGGAAGTCCGGGCTGAAGTCCCGGGACTGGTCGGCGAGCACGATCATCGCGACGAGGGCACCGATCAGCAGCACGATCCCGAGGAGGATCAGCCGCGGATTGTCCCGCAGCGGCCGGCGGTCGGCGGTCTTCGGCTGCGCCGGCATCTTGCGGGCCGGCAGCGTCGGCCGAACGGCATCTTTGGCTACGGCCACCTACTCCTTCACGTTCAACAGATCCTTGAGTTCCGTCATGAACTCTCCGATGTCGCGGAAGTGACGGTACACCGAGGCGAATCGCACGTAGGCGACCTTATCGAGCGTCCGCAGCTCGTTCATCACAAAGGCGCCGACCTCCTCCGTGCTCATCTCGCGTTCGGGCTTCTCCTGGAGCGCCGACTCCACGCGGTCAGCAATCCCCTCGAGCGACGCGACGCTCACCGGACGTTTCTCGCACGCCTTCAAGAGCCCGGCGAGCAGTTTCTGCCGTTCGAAGCGCTCCCGGCTTCCATCCTTTTTCACCACCATGTAGGGGATCTCGTCGATCCGCTCGTAACTGGTGAAGCGCCGACCGCACCCGAGACACTCGCGGCGTCGGCGGATGACTTCCCCTTCTTTGCTCTCGCGCGAGTCCACGACCTTGTCGCCGAGATGCGCGCAGTACGGACATTTCATGGGGTTCCTGAACCCGCCAGATCTTTGGCGGTGCTGAGCGTGAGCCCTTCGCGCGCCATGAGAATGACGCCGAGGATGGTTACCGGGAGGAATGAAATCGCGTGGAGCACGATCGCCGCGCCCACCGCACGGTCCGCAGGCGCGCCAAAAAACGTCTGGACGGCGATCTGATACGCCGCGTGAAAACCGCCGATCTGGCCTGGGGTCGGCACCGCCACGCCCACGACGAGCAGCGTCATCACGAGGAACGAACCTGTGTACGGGAACGTAATATGAAACGCACGGGACGTCACCCAGATACCCGCCGCGATCGACAGCCAGAGGGGAAACGATTGCAGGAGGGCAACGGCGAGACGCGCAGGATCACGCATCACCGCCAGCCCCTGTGCAAACGTTTCGACGAAGCGCGAGAGGATCCGGGCGACCCGTGCCGGCAGCACCCGCTCGACGCGACCGGCGGCGCGGCCGAGACGCTCGGGATGGCCGGCGAGCAGGAACAGGACGACGAGGCCGCCAAGGGCGGCCGACGCGGCCATGCCGCCCCAGAATTTCACGTAGGCCAGCTGCGCGGCGTCTCCCGTCAACACGCCGTCGGGCACCGTGACGACGAAGATGCCGAACAGGAGAAGGACGGTCGCCAGGTCGAGCAATCGCTCGAGAATGACGGTGGCGAACGCGGCCGTGGGCTTGATCCCCTCCTTGCGCGCCAGCAGGTACGGCCGGATCACCTCGCCGGCGCGGGCAGGCAGGAGGGAGCTCACGGCGAACCCGATGACGGTCGCGCGGAACGCAGTGCCAAAATGCGTCGGGCCGATCGGCGCGAGCAACGACTGCCACCGCCAGGCCCTGAGCATGTACGTGATGCCGGTGATCACCACGCCGACGACGAGCAGCATCGGATCGGCGCGACGGGTTTCGGCCCACACGTCGGCGAAATTCGCGTCCCGGAAGAAGAACGCAAGCAGGCCGAGGGTCAAAAGAAGGACAAGGATCGTCCGGATCCGTGATCGCATGAAGATTTGTTGAAGTTCGGGATTAGAATCCTATAACAGTCCCGCCAAGTCTATGGGAAAACGTGAGTTATTGCTGGCTGCGGCGTTCATCATCCTCGGGGTGTCGGTGTATCAGTTCACCGCCCCCCCCGTCGATACGTCACGCCCGCGCTGGTCCTTCGGCAAGATGCTCCAGCACGTCCGGAAGGAAGTCCGAGGGAGCCGCGCCTCGGCGAAGGTCGCCACGAACTCGACCGTGAAGGCCCCGGACTCGCTCCGGGAGATGCGGATCGTCATGCGGAGCGGCGCGATCACGGTGACCGGCGAGGACCGCGCCGACATCCAGGTCAACCTCTCCGTGACGTCGAACGGCGTCGACGACGCCGAAGCCAACCGCCTGGCACAGGCCACCACGGTGAAGTTCGACGAAGCGGGCGCCATGCTCATCGCGAAGGTCGACTACCCCGACCCGGGACAACAGCGGTCCTCCATCGACATCCGGGTACCCAGGCGTCTTGGCATCCGGATCGACGAGAAGAACGGCATCCTCAAGGTGCGCGACGTCGCCAGCGTCATCGTGGGAACCGGGCGCGGCGAGTCGGTCATCTCGAACGTGCCGGGTGCCGTGCAGGTCCTGCAGCGCGGCAGCACGATCACGATCACCGATGTCGGCAGCGTGAAGATGACGACCTTCAGCGGAGCCGAGGCCAGGGTCTCGAAGGTGCACGGCGATGCAAACTTTACGCTGCAGGGCGGAGAGTTGCGCGCCGAGGAGATCGATGGAGGGATCGACGTCGAAGCGCGCAACACCGACGTCCGCTTCCAGAAGATGGAGAACAACCGCCGGGCCCTCCGGTTCAATGCGACCAACGGCGAGGTCGTCGTGGCTGGCGTACAGACGGAGATGCGGATCGACGGACGCGACACGGACATCCGGGTCGATCAACCCGCCGCCGCGATGCTGTCCATCTACAACGAAGGGGACGAGTCGATCGAGTTCACCGTGCCCGCCAACGGGTTCACACTCGACGCGGTGTCGGCTTCGGGTCGGCTGACCGCGGATCCCGCACTGGAGAAGGCTGGGGTAAAGGTGGTTGGCAACGGCGCGTCGGGCGACGACGGGCGGCAGGAGTTCCGCGCCGCCGCATCTGTCCGCGGCGGCGGCCCCACGGTCACGATCCGCGCATCACGCGGGGACATTGTGTTGAGGTCCCGGTAACGATTTGACGTCTGCGACCCGCGCCGGTAAGCTTCCTGTCGCTCCCCCGAGCTCGTCGTGATTTCCACTTCAACACCAATCCTCCACACGTCACTTGACGGCTTGACGCTGCATCGCCGCGGTAAGGTGCGCGACGTCTATGAAGTGACCCTGACGTCAGGCGACACGGCGCTCCTGATGATAGCGACCGATCGCATTTCTGCGTTCGACTACGTGCTCGGGTCGGGCATTCCGGACAAAGGCAAGGTGCTCACCCAGCTGTCGGACTTCTGGTTCGAGAAGATGGGCGATCTGGTGCCCCACCACCTGCTCACGATGGACGTGGACGAATTCCCGGCGGCCGCGCGCGCGCATGCGGACGTCCTTCGCGGACGCACGATGCTGTGCCGCCTCACGAATCCCGTGCCGGTCGAGTGCGTGGCCCGAGGGTATCTGTCCGGCTCGGGCTGGAAGGAATACCAGCAGACCGGGAGCGTCTGCGGCATCGAGCTCCCGAAAGGCCTGCGCGAGTCCGATCGCCTGCCGGAACCGATCTTCACCCCGGCCACCAAGGCCGACTCGGGACACGACGTCAACATCAGTGAAGACGAAGCCGGCCGGATCATCGGCCGGGATCTCGTGGCGCGCCTCAAGGCGCTCACGCTCGAGTTGTATCGCCGCGGCTGCGAGCACGCGGAATCGAAGGGCATCATCATCGCCGACACCAAGTTCGAGTTCGGGCTCGTCGGGGCGGGTGATCCTCGAACCGATGTCGTCTTGATCGACGAAGTGCTGACGCCGGATTCGTCGCGTTTCTGGCCGCGGGCTTCCTATGCCCCGGGGCACGGCGTGCCGAGCTTCGACAAGCAGTTCGTCCGTGATTACCTCGAAGACATCCAGTGGAACAAGCAGCCGCCGGTCCCCTCTCTGCCTGACGACGTGATTCAACGAACCCGCGAGAAGTACGTCGAGGCCTTTACGCTGCTGTCGGGACGCGAGCTCCGGTAGTCCTGTGCGGGACCAGCTCGAGACACTCGTCCGGGAGATGCTCGACAAGGGCATCCTGTACGACGAAGCGCGACGCGAATTCGAGAAGATGTTCATCGCGCGTGCGCTGCAGAGGTCGAAGGGCAACGTCGGCGATGCGGCTGAGCTCCTCGGCATCCATCGCAATACGGTGGCCCGGAAGATGACGGAATATCGAATCAAGCGCACCTGACGGCGCACCCCCTTCTCGCATTAGCAGTCCTCACCCCCGAGTGCTTGACACCGCTCACGCACTTCCATACACTTAGCAGTCGGGCCTGGCGAGTGCTACCTCGCAGGGCCTACCAGGGATAATTCCTAAGGTTTTCCTTCGTTCTACCGTCAACAATCGTTATTACCGGAGTGACGCGCAACATGGCAGCCACGAAGTCCGCAGTTGGAATTCGCCCCTTGCACGATCGAGTCATCGTGCTGCGAATCGAAGAGGGCGAGCAGAAGGTCGGCGGGATCATCATCCCGGATTCGGCCAAAGAAAAGCCCCAGCAGGGGAAGGTCATTGCCGTCGGCAAGGGCAAGGTCGAGAAGGACGGCAAGGTGACGCCGCTCGACGTGAAGGAAGGCGACACGATCCTCTTCGGGAAGTACTCGGGCCAGGAGATCAAGCTCGAGGGCACGGAGTACCTGATCATGCGCGAGGAAGAGATCCTCGGCGTCATCACGAAGTAGGCCCGATTGCAGTGGGCCCGGCCTTCAGGTCGGGCGTTAAGGTCGGGCGTTAGCGAATTCTGAACACGGAGAACAAGAGAGTTATGGCAAAGCAGATTATTTACGGCGAGGAATCCCGGCAGGCCATCCTGCGCGGCGTGAACCAGCTCGCCAACGCGGTGAAAGTGACGCTCGGTCCGAAGGGCCGCAACGTCGTCCTCGACAAGAAATTCGGCTCCCCCACCATCACCAAGGACGGCGTGACCGTCGCCAAGGAAATCGACCTGAAGGACCCCCTCGAGAACATGGGCGCCCAGATGGTCCGCGAGGTGGCGAGCAAGACGTCTGACATCGCCGGTGACGGCACGACGACGGCAACCGTGCTCGCCCAGGCGATCTTCCGCGAAGGCGCGAAGAACGTGGTCGCCGGTGCGAACCCGATGGAGCTGAAGCGCGGCATCGAGAAGGCGGTCGAAGTGATCGTCGCCGAGCTGAAGAAGGCGTCCAAGCCGGTCTCCGGCCAGGCCATCGCCCAGGTGGGCACGATCTCGGCGAACAGCGACGAGACGATCGGCACGATCATCGCGGAAGCGATGGAGAAGGTCGGCAAGGACGGCGTCATCACCGTCGAAGAAGCGAAGTCGATGGAGACCTCGCTCGAAGTGGTCGAAGGCATGCAGTTCGACCGCGGCTACCTGTCGCCGTATTTCGTGACCGATCCCGAGCGCATGGAAGTGGCGCTCGAGAATCCCGTCATCCTGATCCACGAGAAGAAGATCAGCTCGATGAAGGACCTCCTGCCGCTGCTCGAGCAGGTGGCACGCGCCGGCCGTCCGCTGCTGATCATCGCGGAAGACGTCGACGGCGAAGCGCTCGCGACCCTCGTCGTGAACAAGCTGCGCGGTACGCTGCAGGCCGCCGCGGTCAAGGCGCCCGGCTTCGGTGATCGTCGCAAGGCGATGCTCGAAGACATCGCCGTCCTCACGGGTGGCAAGGCGCTGACCGAAGACCTCGGCATCAAGCTCGAGAACATCAAGCTGGATGACCTGGGCAAGGCCAAGAAGGTCACGATCGACAAGGACAACACGACCATCATCGAGGGCTCGGGCGTGTCGAGCGCGATCGAAGGCCGCGTGAAGCAGATCCGCACGCAGGTCGAAGAGACCTCGTCGGACTACGACCGCGAGAAGCTCCAGGAGCGTCTGGCGAAGCTCGTGGGCGGCGTGGCGGTCATCAAGGTCGGTGCGGCCACCGAAACCGAGATGAAGGAGAAGAAGGCGCGCGTCGAAGATGCGATGCACGCGACCAAGGCGGCGGTCGAAGAAGGCATCGTTCCCGGCGGCGGCGTGGCGCTGATCCGTGCGGGCAAGGCGCTCGACTCGCTGAAGCTCGAAGGCGACCAGGCGGTGGGCGCAGCCATCATCCGCAAGGCCATCGAAGAGCCGCTTCGCTGGATCGCGACCAACGCGGGCCAGGAAGGGTCCATCGTCGTCCAGAAGGTCAGGGAGGGCAAGGGCGAGGAAGGCTACAACGCCTCGACCGACAAGTACGAGAACCTCGTCGCCGCGGGCGTCATCGACCCGGTCAAGGTCGTGCGCACGGCGCTGCAGAACGCCTCGTCGATCGCGTCACTCCTGCTGACCACCGAGGCGATCGTCAGCGAGATCCCCGAGGACAAGAAGGACTCGGGCGGCGCCGGCGGCGGCATGCCGGGCGGCGGCGGCATGGGCGGCATGTACTAAGAAATGCAGAATGAAAAACATCGAACAGCGAACGCTCAGGCGTTCTGAGTTCTGGTGTTCTGAGTTCTGTGTTCTTCGTTGTTTGGCCGGCCTGGAGAAATCCCGGCCGGCCTTTTTTCTTCCCGATATCGGTCACCACCAGCCAGCCGAGCCACACGAGGGCGAACAGGGCCAGCCACGTCTCCCTGCTCATCCGAGGTATCTGCGTCAGCGCGACTTGCCGTCCACCTGGTTCAGCATCGCGTCGAGTTGCGCCACAAGCGCGGAATCGCCGCGCCGCACGGCGCGCTCGCGCGCCGCTGCGACATGCTGCCGGCCCTGACCAGGCTGAGCGTCAAGGATCTCGGCCAGGCGTTCGACGGCATTCGGATCGAAGATCATTTCTGCCATTTCGGCGAAACCAGGCATGGCGCCGGCGGCATCCGGAAGGCTCAGAAACTGTCGAATCGCCGATGCGATCTGCTCCTTGTCCTCCCTGCCGCTGCCGTACGAGTCGGTGAGCGGCACGCGAGCGCCCGAGGACTGCCTCAGCGTCACGCGATACGCGCGCGAGGGATCGGCGGACGCGCTCCCCTCGACATCGACGCCGGTGATCGCGGCAAGCGGAAGCGTCGTCTCGCGGTTGCGCACCAGTCCCCTGACCGCGCGCGTGAAACGTCCGGTCGTGCGATTGAACGTGACCGTGACGGTATTGGCGAAGACCAGAATGATCGCGGCGCCGGCAGCCGCGAACGCGGCGCCGAACAGGCGCTCATCCGATCCAAGCGCGACCCCGGTGCCGGCCACGACGAACAGGCCGCCGACCAGCGAGACCAGCCGGGGTTTCTCCTGGAGGACCAGCGTTCCCGCCGTCTGCTCGATGATTCTCATTCAGGCACCGTCAGAATGACGACACGCTAATCGACAGAATGGCGCGCCGCGTCTCATCGAGCCTGAACCGCAGACGCTCCGGATGCCTGGCGAAGGTGATGTATTCGCGCGATTCCATCTCGGTTGTGTCGATCGTCCTCGTGGGTCCGTAGAGGCGCGTGAGCTCGCTGACGCGGGCGCCCGGTCGCGCACCGTCCGCCGTTCGGAAGGCCGCACTGAAGGTCTCGAGCGAGCGGATGCGCTTCGACCAGTCGATCGGCGCTTCCGGGTCGTCTTCCTCCGCCCACGCGGTGATCGAGACCCTGGGTGCAATGGTGATTTCGACCAGAGCGGCGCCGTCCCCGTCCGACCTGCGATTGAAGGCCGCCGCGGGCGCGGCCTTCCTTGCCTCGCCCAGCGTCATGCCGAGCTGGATCGAGCCGATCCGTTTCGCGGAGATCAGGCGATCGAGCGGCGTCTGCGAAGGCGCTTGTGTGGCCACGCTCAACGCGAGCCCGCACAGTAACAGGCGCATGGGTTACTGCCCCCGGTACCGATCGGCCATGAACGTGTAATAGATGAAGCCGTAGCGGTCGTACCAGTCCGCCTGGTTGAAGTGCTTCGCCTCGCACTGGCCGATGTCCTTCAACGCCACTTCGAGCAGGCCCATCAACTCGACGTACTTGGCGTCGTACGCCTTCTCGAATTGCGTGAGCGACGCCTCAATCTTCGCGCGCTCGGGCTGCCACCCGAGTCCGGCGACGCCGTGCACACCCGACACCGAATCGCCGAATGCGATGCTCTTGGCCGAGAAGGCGCGCGTGGTCGCGCCGACGCGGCGCAGCTTTTCGAGCGCCGTCCGCACCGCCGTCAGCTTGCGGTACGCGGCGGCGTAGCAGTCGTTGCAGCCTTCGGTCTTCGTGCCGTCCGGCGCGGTGCAATGCGACGGCACCTTCGGCGAGCCCGAAGGCTGATGGTTCGGATCGGCGGCCTTATCCCCCTTAGTCAGCGGCTCGTACGCCGCGAGCGCCTCGGCACCCGCCTTTCCACCCTTGCCGAAGGCGTCGTTGATCCACCCCATTGCCTTTCCCGGGAGACCGCCCGTCGTGCCGCCCGTGGCCGCCTTCCCCGCTTCCATGATCCAGCCACTACCGGGGATGAAGCTCGGCGTCGGCTCGCCGCCGACGGCGCGCGGCAGGGCAAGCAACGCCACAGCAGGAATCAGGAACGCCAATCGCTTGGACATCGTCATCATGCCTTCTTCCTCCGCATCACCATCACCCCGAGCAGGACCGCAATCACCAGCACGCCGGCTGTGAGCACGTAAAGAATCGACGGCGTTCCGCTGGAGCCGCTGAATCCCGCCTGCGAGACGAACGGGGACGGCACGGGCAGATCCACCTCGTCACCCGCCCACACGGCGAGCCGGTATTTCTTCGACCCCTCCGGCGACGCCACGCGGATCTGCAGGTCGTCCTCGGTGCGCAGCTGAAACGAGACCATACCACTGCCGCGGGTCGAGCCCTGGCGCGCGACGTCGTCCTCCGCATATTTCCAGAGCGAGAGCTGGAGATCCTCGCTGCTGCCGGGCGAGACGAGCATGACCGCCACCGGCTGAAGGATCGACAGCTTGTTGACCACGAACCGCACGCCGCCGGCATCGGCGTCGCCCTCGACCATGACGATGCGGCCGTTGGGGATGTCGGTGTGCTTCTCGAGCGTGAGCGTGTGGACGGTGGGCGACTCCGGCGTCGCCTGCGCGCGTGCCCCGATGGGGACGCTGAGCACGGCGGCAAGCGTGAGGAGGGTCGCGCGTCGGCGAAGTGGCATGGCAGTCATGTCGTTAGAGCCGCGCGAGCGCGGCGCGTGCGAGCTTTTCCCAGTTGTCGCGCGCGGGTTCATCGAGCCCGGCGTTGTGAAAGACGAGCAGCGTGTCGCCCTTGCGGACGTAGGACATCGTGCGGCGAGCGAAGTAGGCCTCGTCGCCAAGGCCATCGACACGATTGAGGCCCATCACGTCGGCCACAACATCGTCCTGCCGGCCGCCGGCTGCTCCGGTGGCCACCTTCGCGGCGCTGCGCGCGGTCCTGATGTCCTCCTCGGCGCCGCTCCAGACGGCCTCGAGCGTGAAGCTCTGAAACGATGTGGCGCCGGCGCCGCCGGCTTGCATGTAGTCGCAGACCGAGCGCGCGGCCGACGCGGAGCGTGACGTCACGCTGACTGGGCTGCCGAGAATCGCTGTTGCTTCCTCCGCGGTGATCAGCGCGCAGGCGTTGCGAGGCGCGGCTGCCGCGCCCTGAGCCGCCGGCTTGTCGGCCTCGGACTCCGCCGCTCCGCCGCAGCCCGCTGCAGGATCGCCATCAAGCCAAGTTGTGCGAATCGTGTCGTCATCAATGGGTTCACTCCGTATTCGGGCTGACGCGTACGAGCTCTACCCGCCGGTTTCTCGCGCGGCCGACCAGCGTGTCGTTCGGCGCCTTCGGCCTCGTCGCGCCGTATCCCGTCGTCGTCAGGCGGTCGGCGGCAATGCCGAACCGGCTGACGAGCGCGCCTTTCACTGCCGCTGCGCGCGCTTCGGACAGGGATTGGTTGCGCTCCGCCGTGCCTATGCTGTCGGTATGCCCTTCCATCTGCACCCGCCATGCACGGTCCGCGCCGAGCGCATCGGCGATCTGCTTCAGCGCGACATCCGATTCGGCCCGCAGGGTCGCGCTGCCGAAATCGAAGTAGATGCCATGTACTTCGGCCCGCCCGTCGGTGCGCAATTCTCGAGCGATCACCTGCGCCGCCGGCGTCGCCGCCGGGAACGCGATTTTGATGACTTGAAGCGCCTCTCCGCCCATGCGCCAGCGCAGGGCCAGGGGATTCGCCGGATCGTCGAGAAAGACGAATTCGACCTCCTCATCACCAAAGACGCCGCGCGCCTGAACGCTTGGCAACAGCATCGGCGCGTCATTGACGACGACCGGGATTCGCAGCGAACCGACGCGCGTTAGCGTCCCATCGGCCAGCGCCAGGTCGTCGTCGCCGCCGCCCCCGAGAAAGCCGCCAAGGACGCCCGTCAATATTCCCTGCACGCCTCCGGCCATGACCTTGAACTGCGACGTGCCCGACGTCTTGAGCTCGTTCAGGATCAGCGTGGATGCGCCCAGCGCCGTCGACCCGGGGTATTCGTCCTCGTCATTGTTGCCGAAACCCTGCCGATACGCGCGGGCGGTGTCGAGGTCCGCGCGCGCCACGACACGGCGGGCGCGCGTCCGCGTCACGCTGCCGGCGTCGCCGGGGTGCTCGGCTGAGTACGTGAGCCGGATGCCCTTCGCGGACACAGCATCGATCCGCTTGATTGACTCGTAGTCGCCGGGTACGGAGTTGATGGCGGTGACGACCGTCAGATCTTCTCGGAGAGGGATGGCCACCGCCGGCGCGACGCGATCGTCGACGGCGAAGCCACCCTCGGGCGCAAGCGTCGAAGATGGCGCCGCGCTCGCGGCCGGCGGCACGGGCTTGTCGCCGGAGGGTTCGTGCGGTGCGCGGCACGCGGCACCAATTACCGCGAGCACGATCAGGGACGCTGTCGCGCGCGACGTCACGTCAGATCCGGCCGAGCACAGCCGACGCGAGATGCTTCGTGCGCTCCGTCTTTTCGGCAGCCGGCAGGTTCTTGCCGAGCATCAGCACGTACATACGACCCTTGTTCCTGACCAGGAACTGATCGCCGACCATCACGGCGCGCTCTCCGACGCCGGCAACTGGCTGCACGCTTGCGCCGAACAAGTCGGCGGACCGTTTGACGTACTCGTCGAACTCACTGGGGGCCGCAGCGCGGAACTGCAGTGTGACGCTTTCGCTGTTGTCCGCCATGTACTGGCACATCGACATTCCGCTTATGTTTGGCGGATCGGTGCGCTCGACGTCGACGCCGAGCGCCGTGCGTGCGTCATCTGCCGTCAGAAGCACGCAGGGATCCTTCGGCGCGCTCGCCGCGGTGTCTGATGCGCCCGCAGGGGTTGCTGCGGACTCGTCGGGCGTCCCGCAACCCAGGCAGGCAATCAGAAGAACGAGGACACCGGCGATCGCGCCCCGGTGAACTGGTCGCTCCATGATAAGGAGACCTCTCTCGATCTGCAGGGATAGTCCACGCTGACGCATGGCGGCTGGGGTGCGGTCAATATATCGGCGGCGGCAGCGAGTGTCAATGGCAGACGCCCATGGGTGTAGGGAGTACATGATTTGACCGCTCCCGGGAGCAACTGATCTGTCCGCTTTGTTAAAAGGTGCGTGCGGGGGTACGGCGGCGGCCCACGATGGGCGATGACGTATCCGGCGAGCGCCTGGAAGCGGGCGATGCCGGTTCAAGAAGTGCTGTAAAGGCTTTGACGCTGGCCGTTGAACCCCACCGTCCGGTGGGTTCGGCCGGCTCAACAGGGGCGCTTTTCACAGCCTTCGTGAGAATAGGTGTGTTGCTCAGACGGCTGACGGAAGTTGCGGCGGCAAAAGAGCGCGGCGTAGAGAGAGAACGCTTGCCGCCTCCAAGGAAAATCAAGGGTGCGCCTGCACTTCTGAGTTCTGTGTTCTGAGTTCTTCGTTGTTCTGGCCGGCCTTTTTTACGCCTGGCCGCTCTCTCCCATGCGGTCGCATTCGGCCTTGTAGGCGTCGATCAAAGCGGTGAGGGTGGTTTGAAAGGCGTTCTGCGCGGCGTAGACGTCGCTCAGAGGGCCCACGATCGCCTTCTGCTTCAACTCGTCCTCGACGGTCAGCCCGAGCGCGGCGAGGCGTTCGAGATTCGCCCGCGAGTAGAACTCCATCTCGTTGAGCTGCGCGAGCACTGCCAGCGCGGCTTCCTGCCCAGCCTGCGGTTTGGGCGCCGAGCTGTCGCCGGCTCCGCTGCTCTCGGCAGCCGCCGTCTCAACGGGCACGGAGGCCGTCGGGCCGCGCTTCTTCCTGCCCGCCGGCTTCCCTTCCGGACTCTGGTGCTTCTTCTCCTGCGTGACTTTCTTGGCGTGTGCGGCGTTTCGTGGATCGGACATGAACGACCGTCGTGCAAATCACGCGCCGCGGTGCTCCGACGTCCTCAGTCCAGTACGACAATGACGCCGAGCGCCAGGATCGCGCCCAGCGCCAGCCATGTCGACACCGTGTAGCCAAATCCCGGCGCCTGCGGACGGCGCAGGTGGGCCCTCACGGCCTCCACGTGCGCGTCATCTCCAACGAGGCGGTCGCCAGGGCCGCTGGCAACTGTGCGTCCCCGACGTATCGCATCGAGCACCCCCGCGCGCGAGACCTCGTCAACGATGAGGTAGGTGCGGCACAGCCCCAGTGGCGTCGCGCCGTGGAAATCGGACGACCCGATCGGCGCGAGATCGGGATTTACCGTACGGGTATGTTGGAAGAAGGCCAGCAGCTCGGCTCCCAAAGGCGCGTGCCCACGGATCATGGGATGAGAGACCTCCGAGCCGTCCAGCATCCGAAGCGCGGCGGCGGAAACGTCGACCCAGGATTTCTGGATGGGATGGGCCGCGATCGCCACGCCCCCCTGGGCGTGGATCGCGGCGATGGCGGCGGACGCCGGCAGGCGCCAGTCGATCATCTCGGAGACGCCGATCGCCGCCATGTGAAACCCCGAGGTGGTCAGCTCCTGGCTGGGGATCACGATCGGATACGGGTCCACGAATCCAAGCGCACGCGCCATCCGCGTGGCGGCGTTCTGGTTGTGATTGGTGATCGCGACCACGTCGAGGCCGCGGCGCGCGGCTTCGCTCTGGATCTCCCAGACGGGAAGTACTCCGTCGCCCGGCGCCGCGTGGACGTGGAAGTCCCCCGCCAGCACGGTGGTCCCAACGGGACCCGCCTTCGACGGTCTATCGGTGAGCGTTCCCGCCATCACGGCGAGCGCGAACACGATGCCGGCGATGAAGCGGACCGTCACTTCCCCACCAGCGCCAGGATCCTCGGCATCAGCGCGACGGCAAAATCCGCGTAGGCCAGAACTACCGCGTACGTCACCACCTGATGGAGACCGACGCGGCGACGGGCAGACGCGCGGCTCAGTCCAAGCGAGTCGCGACAGAACGCCGCCAGCGCCCTTGCGGTCAGGATGATCGGCACGACTGCCGTGGCGGCGAGGAACATCAGGGCACCGCCAGGGTCGGGCAGCACCAGCACCGCGGCGGCACCCGCCAGCAGCCACATGGACCAGCTGCGATGCGTCGAGAAATAGCCGTCAAGGGCCTGCCGGTCTGCCCGCCGAATGAGCAGCACGCCCGACAGCAATTGCAGGAGCGGCACGACACTCCACAGCAACGTTCCGCTCACGACCAGCGACCAGGTGAGCCGGCCCGTGCCAACGACGGCCGTGCTCGCGCCAATAACCAGCGCGATGAGCGCCATCCGGCTGACGAGGTGCACACGTGATTATGCACACCCGGAAGCTGGAAGCTGGAAGCTGTCTAGCGCAGCGTGAAGGTCAGCTCGATGTTGACGATGATCGTCGCGGGCTGTCCGAACCTGGTGCCCGGACGAAAGCGCCACCGGCGCACGGCTTCGATGGCTTTCTGATCGAGGCCGAACCGATCGTCGAGGGACCTGGTGACCCGCACGCGCCCGACGCTGCCATCTGCAAGGACGGCCGCCTCGATCTCGACGACGCCTTGCACTTTTGCGCGCATCGCGTCGGACGTGTATTGAGGCTTCTCTTCGTGGATGACCTGAGGCGCGATGACGCCGGCGGACCCGAGCTGAAACTCGCCTCCCCCCGTCCCTCCGCCAGAGCCTGGTCCAAGACCGGAGCCGCTGCCTGGCCCGATCCCCGTGCCTGTGCCCGTGCCGGCACCGCCACCCACGCCCGACCCCTGCGACGGCGTCGTCGTGGGAATTTGCGAGATTACGCCCGGCATTTCCTGGATGCTCGACGCGGTAGGCTGCGCAGGGATATTGAGCGTTGCTGGCGGCGGAACCTTGGTCTCGACCGGTTTGGGCGTAGCCTGGACCGGGACGGTGACTTTTTCCGGCCCCTTCAGTTCAGCCTTCTTCGGCGGATCCGGGCTCCGGTTGCCCCCACCGCCACCACCGCCGCCGGGCCCTGGCGTGGCGATCCACGTGATGTCGGCGGGTATGGCGAAAGGCGCCGCCGGCGTGAAGGCCTGCGGCGGCCGGGTGAAGACGTACAGGATCAGCAGGGCGATGAGAGCGTGCGCGCCGATCGACCAACCCGCCGAGTCGCGCAGCTGCTTCAGTCCGCCCGGAGTCTCGGGGACCTCGCCCGCGAGGAAGCGCGAGTTCGGACTGGCGCTCGGAGGAATCTGGCTCATGTCGTCGTAGGTAACTGCTGTCATTTTGGACGTTTCCGGCCGTAACCGCAAGGTTGCAATATAGGTGCCCTAGCTGAACGGTCGCTGCACTCAGGTCTCCACCCGTCTATGATTTCAGGCGTCACCAACTTTGGACGCTCGAGGGCGACGAATGGACGCAGTCAAATTTGATGTCGCCGTGATCGGGGCCGGGCCAGCTGGCGCGTGGTGCGCCACCAGGTTGTCGGCAAGCGGTCTGAGAGTCGCCCTGGTCGATGGCAGCCACCCGCGCGAGAAGGCCTGCGGCGGAGGTGTCACGGGCCGCGCCCTGGCGTTGGTGACTCTGTCGGCCCCGTCGACGCCGTCGACGCCGTCGGCGCCGTCGGGCCTGCCTGGCCTGGCGGCCGACGAGCTGCGGGCGAGCCCGTCCGGCGTGGTGATCCGGTCCGCGCGATTCACCCAGAAGTCCAAAGCGACGGAGATCGAACTCAGCCGCGATCCGATCCGCCTGGGCGTCGTCTCCCGGCGCGACTTCGACGCCCGGCTCCTGGCCTGCGCCCTGTCGGCTGGCGCGACGCTGGTCAACGCACGCGCCCGGGACATCGAGCGGACTGACGGCCGGTGGAGGGTGGTGACCGACTCAGGCGACATTGACGCTCGCTGGTTGATCGGCGCCGACGGCGCGAGCGGTCTCGTCCGCAAGAAGGTATCCCGCCCGTTCGCACGTCAGGACATCTCCATTGCCTGCGGCTACTACGTGCACGGCGTGACGACCGAACGGATCGACATCGCGTTCGAGCACGAGCCGGCTGGCTACCTCTGGTCGTTCCCGCGACGGGACCACCTGGCGGTCGGTGTCTGCGCGCAGGCGGACGTCGCGTCGACCTCGACGCTCATGCCCGTCGTGGACCGCTGGCTGCGGGCCAACGTCGAGGGAGGGCGTCTGGAGCGCTATAGCTGGCCAATCCCCTCGTTGACCGGCGCGGCCATCGAACTGGAGGTGCCCTGCGGGGACGGCTGGCTGCTGATCGGCGATGCTGCCGGACTCGTGGACCCCATCACCCGCGAAGGAATTTTCTACGCGCTGGACTCCGCGCGGATCGCGGCCGAGTGCCTGGAGGATGAACCGCGCGCGGCGTTCAGATACGCAGAGCGACTGCGCAGCGCGATTTACGACGAACTGGGTCTCGCGGCGCGCCTCAAGGGGCGCTTCTACCGCCCGGCCTTCATCGCCCTGCTCCTCACGTCACTCGAGCGCAGCGCGCGCATTCGCGCCGTCATGGCCGACCTCATTGCCGGAGAGCAGCCCTATCACTCGCTGCGGCGGCGCCTGCTGCTTGGTTGACGAGTGCACGTGCACCCGTTACGTCATTTCACGTAATACCCATCGCGCGCGCGCAGGCTGAGGCCCGGGCGTTTCACGCGTACCGTGATCGACCTCCACTCGTCGCTGCCGGCCACGAGGGCGCGCGTGGGAGAGTAGCCGAGCAGGTATTGCTGGCCGAGCTCCTCGGCAATCGTGCGCAGCGTCGAGTCAAGCGTCCTGAGGTCGCGCGCAAAAAAGGACCGCCCGCCTGTTGCGGTCGACAGCTCAGCGAACAGCGGTGGCCGCGCCTTGCCGATCGCGACCGGGTAGATCATGACGTTCGAGCGGCGCGCACGGTCCAGCACGTCCCCTGCCGAGGCACCGCTGTCGCGCTCATCGCCGTCCGACATGACCACAACCGCTCGCCGCCCCCGCGTGCCGTCGGTCGCATCGATCGAGTCGATGATCGCGTCATGAAGCTTCGTGCGTCCCCACGCGTCGAGTGCGTTCACGGCCCGGGACTGCGCGGCGCGCGAAGCCGAGGCCGCCGCGATCGTCGTCACTTCGCTCCCGATCGCGAGCACGATGCTCTCGTCCGCAGGGCGGAGGGCGGCAAGAAACGTACGCGTGGCCGTCTTGGCCGCGCGCAGCTGTTCCCCCGCCATGCTGAAGCTGCTATCCAGCGCAACCGCCACGCGCAGGGGAAAATCCCCGGCCGCAAACGCCGAGACCGTCTGCGGCACGCCGTCTTCGATGATCTCGAAATCGCCCTGCGACAGCCCGCGCACCGGCTTGCCGGACGCATCAGTCACGCTGGCATAAACCTCAACTGCTGTGGTGGACGACGAGAACTGTCCGTTTGCGTGGACGGGCGGTCTCGCCAGTGACGCAGCGCCCAGAGTGGCGAACAGGATGAGCCCGATGGGACCCATCAGGTGCAGGGTGATACTATGCCTCCTGTTTCCTCGACATTTCGAAGGAGCCGTCATGGGCAGTCTCGGCATACCGGAACTCATCATCATTCTCTTGATCATCCTGGTCCTTTTCGGAGCAAGTCGGCTGCCGGAAATCGGCCGCGGGATCGGCAAGGGTATTAAGAACTTCAAGTCCGCGACCAAGGACGGGGAACACGACGGGACGCCGTAGGGATCAGCGTCCGCCGGCCGGCCTCCCGTTCAGCCGTTCTACAGGATAATCCGCGCATCCCCCACTCGCCGCGTCACTCGCTCCCGGTCCAGGTACTCCAGCAGCGGTATCGCAAATTTTCTCGAGACGCCGTAGCGCTCCTTGAAGAGCGCGACGTCAAGTTTGACCTCCCCGCCCTCCTTCCGCGCCTTCACGTCACGCTTGAGTTGCGCGAGCGCATCAGCGTGAAACACGAGGTCGCCCACCCGCACGAGCGTCTTTTCACGGACGAGCAGCTTCAGCATGCGGTCGCCGAGACCGGGCTCGCTTCCGCCGCCCGACGCCACGGTCCTGGCATCAGGGGGCGCAAACCCGGCATCCCGAAACGTCGTCGCGAGGGTGTCGCGCGCGCGTATTTCGGTGTCGGACAGGGAGAGCTGATGGCCCGCAAGCGAGAGGGTATCGCGGGCGATGAGGGTCCCCGCACGCTCGAGCGACGCCACGACATGGTCGAACACCGCTGGTGCATCACGCCCGAACAGGCGTTCGCGGGCCTCTTCGCGCGGCAGCCCTGACGACAGCGGCTGTGAGGCGTGGTGCGCTGTGACCATCTGCACGAGCGCCGCGCTCCGGTTCGCCAGCAGCACCGAGCCCACCAGCAGATCGCCGATGGCGGTGACGACCCCGGCCTCGCGCAGCTCTCCGGCAACGGCCTCCGCCGCTGCCGGCGACAGTCCCGCCCGGCTCATGAGCCCCTGTGTCGGCAGCCCCACTCCGGCCTTCTCGTCCACGAAAACGGCCACCGCATCGCGCGCGCCCGCCCTCGTCGAGAGCCGGGCAAATCGCGCGCGTCCTGCCGGCGTGCGGATGGCGCCACGACCCGCGTGCGGGTCGAGGACCGTCCCGCCTCCAATCGTGACCGGCGGGGAATACGCCCGAAGGATGAAGCGGTCGCCCCGCGTCAGGATGGCGGGCGCCTCGAACCGTATTCTCGCGTGACCGGTGTCTCCGGACAGGGCGACGCGCCCCAGGATCTCCGCCGTCCCGTGATGAAAGCGCACGCGCGCACCGTGCTTCAGGGGCTTCGCATCCGCCAGCATTTCAACCTGCAGGTCGGCGCGACGTGTCGTTACGAAGGCCCCTGGCGTGCAGAGCACATCGCCGCGGGACACATCGGCGACGTCCACACCGCCCACGTTGATGGCAGTCCTCTGCCCCGCCAGCGCCGCCTTCGCCTCCTGCCCGTGGACCTGCAGGCCGCGCACTTTGACGTCCAGCCCGGACGGGAGCAGCGTCAGTGTCGACGACTCGGCGATGGTCCCCGAGATGAGCGTCCCGGTGATCACCGTGCCGAAGCCTTTCATCGAAAACGCCCGATCGATCGGCAATCGCACGGGCCCGTCCGCCGGTCTCAACGGAGCCGTGGCGGTGGTTCGTGCGAGTTCCGAGCGCAGCACGTCCAGCCCCTCACCCGTCCGGGAGGACACGGGGACGATGGCGGCCCCCTCGAGGAACGACCCTTTCACAAGCTCGCGGACCTCGAGCCGGCACAGCTCCAGGGTGTCCTCGTCTACGAGGTCCGACTTCGTCAACGCGATCAGCCCGGCGCCCACATGGAGCAGCGTGCAGATGTGAAAGTGTTCCCGCGTCTGCGGCATCACGGACTCGTCGGCCGCGACGACGAGCAGGACGGCGTCGATCCCGCCGGCGCCGGCGAGCATGTTCCGGACGAAACGCTCGTGCCCGGGGACGTCGACAAATGCAAAGGTGTGACCGCCATGCTCGAGGTGGGCGAACCCAAGATCGATCGTGATCCCTCGCGCCTTTTCCTCCTTCAGGCGGTCAGGGTTCGTACCCGTGAGGGCCAGCACGAGCGAGCTCTTCCCGTGATCGATGTGTCCGGCCGTTCCGATGACGACAGAGCGCATGACCGTGTCTCAGCGCCCGCGCTTGGGCGCGCGCTCGCGCTTGCCTGGACGCGCCTTCGCCTTGTGCTTGCCCTTGCCCTTGTGCGTTCCCGCGACACGCAGGTGCTCTTCACGTTTCGGTTCCGCCTTCGACCGCCTCGGCCCGCGATTGCGCTCCGAGTCGCGAACACGTGCGAGGATCTCCGTCAGTCCGAGATCGACCTGCCGGCGTTCCATGTCCACCTTGACCACCTGCACGCTGACCTTGTCGCCCAGACGATAGACCTGGCCGGTGTTCTCCCCCTTGAGGTTGTGCGACTTTTCGATGAACCGGTAGTAGTCGTCCGCCATGGTCGAGACGTGCACCATGCCCTCGACGAAATGTTCGATGAGCTCGATATACAGTCCGAAGGCGCTGACGCCGGTGATGTACCCCTCGAACTCATCCCCGACTTTGTCCGCCATGAAGCGGACCTTCTTCCACTGCACCAGCTCGCGTTCCGCGTCGGCCGCGCGGCGTTCGCGTTCCGAGGTGTGCCGGGCGATCTCCGGCATGTCCTCCACCCGCTGCGCGGTGCGCGCTTCGTCCATGCCGCGGCGAGACTCGCGCAGAGTCCGGTGGACGATCAGGTCCGGATAGCGGCGGATAGGCGACGTGAAGTGGGTGTAGCTCTTCGCTGCAAGGCCGAAGTGCCCCAGGTTGTTCTCGTCGTACCGTGCCTTCTGCATGGTCCGAAGCATGAGGAAGGCGATCGGCTTTTCTTCCGGCGTGCCGCGCATCCGCTCGACCAGCTTCTGAAAATGTTTCGGTCCCACGTGCTCCGCGTCCGCGCCGAGTCCGTAGCCGAGCGAGGAGATGAACTCCTCGAACTCCGCCACTTTCAGAGGATCGGGATCTTCATGGATGCGGTACAGCGTCGGAACGTTGTTGCCGTCGAGATGCTCCGCGACGGTTTCGTTGGCGAGGAGCATGCACTCCTCGATGATACGGTGCGCGACGTTGCGCTCGAGCGCGATGATCGCCGCCACCATGCCCTCGTCATCGAGGACGATCTCGGGCTCCTTGAGATCGAAGTCGATCGAACCCCGGCGCCGGCGCCGCCTGTTCAGGATGCCGAAGAGATCCTGCATGCTCTCGAACAGCGGCACCAGTTCAGCATGGCGTGCGGTGACAGCCGGATCCCGCTCGGTCAGGATGGCGTTGACGTCGTTGTAGGTCATCCGCGCGTTGCTGTGGATGACGCCATCGTGCATTTCGTACCGCACGACGTCCCCCTTGCGATCGACCTCCATCAGGCAGGACTGCACCAGGCGATCGATGTGGGGATTCAGGCTGCACAGGCCGGTCGACAGTTCAGACGGAAACATGTGCACCGCCCGGTCGGGGAAGTACACTGACGTCGACCGATCGTAGGCCTCTTCGTCGAGAGCGCTGCCCTCCCGGACGTAGTGCGCGACGTCGGCGATATGCACCCCCAGCCAGTAGTTGCCGTTCGACAGCTTCTCGAGCGTGATCGCATCGTCGAAGTCGCGCGCGTGCTCGCCGTCGATGGTCACCGTGGTGAGCGGACGAAAATCCGTGCGTCCCTCGAGGTCTTTCTCGCGCACCTCGGTGCCCAGCCGCGTGGCTTCCTCGATAGCCGCGTCGCTGTGCTCGTCCGGTATCCCGTACTTGCGGATGATGATCTCGTTGTCGACCCCTGGCTTGTCGATGTCACCGAGGATCTCGGTGACGCGCCCGAGCGGTCCCCGGGACGGCGTCGGCCATCGCGTGATCTCGACGACCACCATGTCGTTGGCCTGTGCGTCGCGCCGGTCGGCGGCGGGGATCTCGACGTCCATGACCAGGCGCCGGTCGAACGGCACGACGAAGCCCGACCCGTAGGCGTCGAGGTCGAACCGCCCCACGATCGTCTGCGAGCCCCGAGTGAGGATGCGCAGGATGCGTCCTTCGGCCCGCCCATCGTTCCCCATGCGTTCGATGCGTGCCACGACCCGATCGCCGTGCATCGCCTGGTTGAGGTTGTTGCCTGAGATATAGAGATCCCCGGCGAGGCCAGCCACAGGCTTGTCGGGGACGACAAATCCAAAGCCGCGAGGATGGGTCACAATCCGCCCAACCACCACGTCCATCATGTCGGCGAGGCCGAACCTGTTGCCGCGGGTTTCGAGAAGCGCACCTTTGGCGACAAGGTCCATCAACAGGCGCTTGAACGTGGCGTGCTGGTCCTTCGGGATCTCCAGCCGACGTTCGATCTCATGGGGAGTGGCCGGATGAGCGACCTTCTCGCGGATCAGTTTCAGGATCTGATCGTGATTCAGCATTGGGGACATTTTACTTTGCAGCCCTGGAACGGCTGCGCTACGGGTGTTTTGCAGCCCTTCAGGGCTGCCTGAGCAAGTATGCTCACATTTTCCAACCAACCGCCCAGTGCCTGACTCTACACATCGTGTGACCGCCACCGTGTCTTCCGAGGTGACCGATTTTGACCTCGTGCGCCTGGCACAGGCGGGCGACGCTGACGCGTTCGGCGAGCTCGTCGAACGAAACCGCCGCGCGGTGTTTCGGGCGGCGCTGGCTGCCGTGGGCTCCGCCGCGGAGGCCGACGACGTCGCGCAGGAGGCGTTCCTGACCGCGTGGAGGAAGCTCGCCGGATTCCGCGGGGAATCCCAGTTTCGCACGTGGCTGCTGTCCATCACCTGGCGCAAGGCGATCGACCGGAGAAACACGATCAGCCGCTGGCTGAAGCTCGCGGCATCACCGGCACGCCACGAGACTAGCGACGACAGATTAGATCTCATCGAACGTGTCCCCTCGCTCGCCCGTGCGCAGGACGCCGTCCTCGAGGGCAACGAGTTACAGCGGCAGGTCCGCACGCTGATTGGCACGTTACCCCGCAAGCTGCGAGACGCGCTGCTGCTTGCGGGTTCCGGTGAACACACGTACGAAGAAATCGGGCAGATGCTCGGCGCGCCGGTCGGCACCGTCAAGTGGCGCGTGGCTGAAGCCCGGCGCATGTTGAAGCGGAAGCTGGCTGCGATGGGACATGGCGATGAGTAATCACGACTTCGAAGGGCACGCGATGCGACCAATACGGTCAATAGACGACTCGATCGATGCCACAGTGCGGGACCTGATGCACGTGGACCCCCGGCCGGGCCTGCGACGCCGCGTACTGTCGACACTCGATGCCCCGGTCCGGAAGGGGTCGTGGATGCCATGGCTGCTGGCGCCCGCGGGGGCACTCGCCGCTGTGCTGCTGGCGGTCGCGCTCCTCGACAACAGCACCCACGCCCCGGTCCCCGTGACGGGCGTGATGACCTCTGGCATCACCGCGCCCTCTGCGGTCGCCGTGCGTCGGCCCGCCGTGAAGCCGGCCCGAACGCGCGACACGCCCGCGCAGTCGCCGAAGCGCGGGCCTGTCGCCACGCCCGCGAGCATCTTCGGCCAACGATCGGACCGCGTCTCCGCGGCGAGCGTGCGGTTCCGGTCGAACGAGGTACGACCTGCAGACATGGGAGAACCGGCGGCGTCCCCGGACACAGCCCATGGCGCGCTCATGGCCCCGTCTGCGCTGGTGATTCCAGCGCTCGACATCCAACCACTGCACCTGCCAGCGCTGTCGCCACGCCGATAGCAAGGAGACCCATGTCGACGAAGCTTTTCACCATCACCGCACTTCTGGCGCTGACCGCGTCAGCCCCGGGCGCGCAGCAGGCCCAGACGCCCACGCCAAAGTCGGACGTCATGGCACAGGCCGCTCCCTCTTCCCCCCGTCAGCCGGCGCAGTTGGTGAACATCAAGCTGGAATTGACGATCACGGACCAACGAGGCGCGTCCGCTCCTACATCAAAGACCGTGACCCTCGTCATGGCGGACCGGGCCGCCGGACGCATCAGAACACAGGGCGAGGTTCGCCTGCCGAGCGGACGAGGCGTGCCCATCATCCTCAATGTCGATGCGCAGCCGGAAATCACGCGCGACAGCCGCATCAAGGTGTTCATCACTCTCGAATACAAGCCGCAGGCTGGCGAGGGTGATACCGAAGAGCGAGCGACAACGAGCATCTCGGAGTCGCTGACCGTCATTCTGGACGACGGGAAATCGCTGCTCGTGTCCCAGTCAGCGGATCCGTCGTCGGACCGCAAGGTCAAGATCGAGGCGAAAGCCACACTCCTGAAATAGCCCGCCCATCCGCAGGGCGGCGCATCAGCGACGCCCTGCGATCAACACATGGACGTCACCGACGTTGGTCAGCGTCGGCCCCCACTTGATGAGATCCCCGAGGGCGTCGAACAACGGATAGGCGTCATTGTTGGCAAGCGCCTCGCGGATACTCGATCCTCGCGCGTCCGCTCGCGGCGCGGTCTCGGCACTCACGAGCGCGCCGGCGGCATCGGTCGGGCCGTCCACTCCATCGGTGCCAATGCTGGCGACCAGCGCCGCACTGCGCGCGTCAGCCAGGACCTCGGCTGCCCCGAGCGCGAACTCCTGGTTCCGCCCGCCGCGGCCCTGTCCCCTCACCGTCACCGTCGGTTCGCCGGACGCGATCACGCACACCCGGCGTCGGCCGTCGGCGGTGCGCAACGCCGCGGCGGCAAAGGCCCGCCCCGCTGTCACAGCCTCGCCACCCGTCGGCTCGGGCAGTACGACCACATCGTAGCCGCGACGCGCCGCATCGGCGGCGGCACCGCGCTCCGCTGTATGGCGGTTGGCGATCACGGCGAATTGACTGTCGGCGAGCATCCGGTTTCCGGGTTTCGGCGATTCCTCTCTGTGACCCGCGGCACCCTGCTCGAGGTGCTCTCGAACGGATCGTGGGACGCGGCCTCCCAGCACCGCGACAGTGCGGAGAGCGTCCGTATAGGTGGATGGATCTGGAACCGTGGGACCTGAGCCGATCGAGGCGGGGTCGTCTGGCGGATGGTGAACGTCCGAGATCGCCAGCGTCAGCGTGCGGCCGGCGACGGCGGCCAGCCGTCCTCCTTTGATACCGGACAGATGCTTGCGCACAGCGTTCAACGCCCTGATGTCGGTTCCCGCCTCCATCAGACGCCGTGCAACTACTCGCTTGTCCTCGAGCGAGATACCCTCCGCGGGGAGGGCCAGAAGCGACGATGCGCCGCCGGACAGGAGAACGAGCAGGTGGCCACCCTCGGCGCGGACCCTGGCCGCGAACGTCAACGCACGGCGCGCAGCGCGTTCGCTCTCGTCATCCGGAAAAGGGTGAGCCGCAGCGAACCACTCGAATCCCCCAACCGAACCGCCTGCCGCTGGTCCGGCGATCAGGCCCAGGCCGGGCCGCGATCCGAGAACGGAAGAGGCGGCGCGTGCCATGTGCCAGGCGGCCTTGCCGGCGGCGACACAGTGGAGTGGCCCGTGGAGTTCGGACGTACGCGTAACGAGCGCATCGCGGGTCAGTGGGAATGGGTCAACGGCGTCGACCGCTGCGCGCAGGATGCGCAGGAGGTCAGTGCGAAGGGCGGGATCGGAGGCGTTCAGTGAAGCTGTTTCGGGTCAGTCAGGCCTGAGAGGCCGGTCACGGCATTGAACTGTCGCAGCAGTCTCCCGATCAACTGGTCGGCGTCGTCCTGCGCGCACAGCTGCTCGAGGCGGCCGAGCACGCGCGCCAGCGCGTCATCCGCGTCGGTGATGGCCCGCTCGGAGAAGGAGTCCTTCTGCTGGGCCAGCAACTCGCGGTGCCTGAGAAATTCCTGACGATAGAAATCGGCAGGTAAACATAGAGAGGCGCTCATAACCCGATGGGTTCTAACGCGTGCCATGCGACTCCTCGCGAGGTCAACTGATTGGATGACCCGAGTGTAAACGGGACGTGTACGCCTGTCAACGTCTAGCGTACTCGCCGTGCCACGACATAGCCCCCGACGCACCCCAGCAGCATGCCTCCGGCGATCAAGAGCGCCGCCGCTTGAACCGGCAGGAACGTCACCGGCCCCCCCAGTGCCTCGGCGATCGACCCGCCGTATCTCATCCTCATGAGCAGGTAGGCACCGCCCAGCGCGGCCAGCGCGACCAGCGCACCGATGCCCCCCTGCAAAATCCCCTCGGCTACGAAAGGCCCACGAACGTACGCGAACGGCGCGCCGACCAGCTGCATGATCTCGATCTCCGCGCGGCGTGCTGTCGCCGCCAGCCGCACGACGTTGGCCACCGTCATGGCCGCCGCCAGCGCGAGCAGGAGGGCGACGATGCCGCCGGCGACCCGTCCGCCACGCACGACGGCATTCAACCGCTCGAGCCACTCGCGATCGTAGCGCACGTCCGCCACGCCAGGCATCGTTCGAAGCGCAGCCACCAACCCATCCACGGCGCCCGTCGCTTCCCGGACGCCGGGCTTGAGTCGCAGATCGAAGGATGCCGGAAACGGATGGCTCTCGAGCGCGCCGGCCGCGCCGGCCAGATCCGGAAAATCCGCGCCGAAGCGCTCAAGGGCGAGCTGTTTCGAGACGTAGCGGCGCTCGGCGGCCACGCCGCTCCCCGCGACCATCTCATCGATATTCGTCAGATCGACGGCCGTCGCGTCGTCCTCGAGATACACAGAGAGCTCCGCCGACTCGCTCCACCGCGATACCAGGCGCTGGAGGTTCACGTTCAGCAGTAGAAAGACGCCGAGCACGAACAGGCTGGCCGCAATCGTGAGGACGGCAAGGAGGGCGGCGCGACGCCCGCGCCAGAGACTGGCGACCGCTTCCGAGAAAAAATACCGCAACGCGTGCATCACCTCACCTCGACGATCTGCCCGTGGTTGAGCGTGACCGAGCGTCGCCCGACCCGTCGTATCAGCTCCCGGTCGTGCGTGGCGACGACAACGGTCGTGCCGCGCGCGTTGATCTCCCGGAAGAGGTTCATGATTTCGAGGGACAGGTCGGGATCGAGGTTGCCCGTCGGCTCGTCGGCCAGGATGATGACGGGATCGTTGACGATGGCGCGCGCGATCGCGACGCGCTGCTGCTCGCCCCCGGAGAGCTCCTGCGGATACGCGCTCATCCGATGCTGCAGGCCCACCCACTTCAGCACCTGGAACGTCCGCCGCTGCTGCTGGGTCGGTGCGATGCCCAGCACGCGGGGCACGAAGGCCACGTTCTCGAGGACCGTCTTGTTCTGGAGGAGCTTGAAGTCCTGAAACACGAAACCGAGCGACCGGCGATACGCCTGGACCTGCCGAGGCGTGAGATTCGCGAGGTTGCGGGCGCCCACGAGGAGCTGCCCTTCAGACGGGACATCCTGCCGAAGCAGCAGGCGCAGAAACGTCGACTTGCCGGCGCCGCTCGGGCCGGTCAGGAACACGAAGTCTCCCTTGTCGATGCGCAGCGACAGGTCGCGAAGCGCATAGACACCGCGGGAGTACGTCTTCGACACGTGATGGGCTTCGATCATATCCGCCCGGCCAGACCGGGCCTATTCCAGCGCCCGGCGCAACGCGGCCGCAACCTTTTCGGGGTCCGCCTTGCCGGAACTGGTTTTCATGACCTGACCGACGAGAAAGCCGAAGGTCTGGCGCTTGCCCTCCCGGTACTGCGCGACCGGCTTCGGGTTATTCATGATCGTCTGCGCCACCAGTGCGTCGATCGCCGCGTCGTCGTCGATCCGGCTCAGGCCCTCGGCTTCGACGATCGCGTGGGCATCCCCCTCGCCCGCGAACATCCGTTCGAAGACCTGCTTGGCAATCGGCCCGGTAATCCTGCCCGACTCCACCAGGCGAATCAAGCCCGCCAGCCTGGCGGGATCGATCGGCACCTCGTCGATGCGTTTCCGGTCGGCGTTGAGACGACCGAGGAGCTCCCCCATGATCCAGTTGCTCGCCGCCTTCGCACTCCCTGCCGCGGCGGCGGTCGCCTCGAAATACGCGGCGAGCGGAGCCGACTGCGTGAGCACCCCCGCGTCGTAGGGCGGCAGTCCGTAGACCCGGACGAAGCGGTCGCGCGTCGACTCGGGCAGATCATCGAGCGTCCGGCGCAGCTCACTCAGCCACACCTCGGTCACGAGCAACGGCGGCAGGTCCGGTTCGGGAAAGTACCGGTAGTCGTGTGCCTCTTCCTTGGTCCGCATCGAGTACGTCTCGCCAGCCGCACTGTCCCAGAGCCGCGTTTCCGCGATGACCAGCCCGCCCCGGGACGCCAGCGCCGACTGCCGCTCGATCTCGAACTCGATGGCGCGCTGGACGTAACGGAAAGAGTTGATGTTCTTGATCTCAACCTTCACGCCGAGCGGATGGGTTTCATCCTGCCGCACGGATACGTTCGCGTCGCAGCGCAGGCTCCCCTCTTCCATGTTCCCGTCCGTGACGCCGATCGATACCAGCACGTCGCGGATCCGGCTGAAGCATGCGGCCGCCATGGCGCCGGAGGTGATGTCCGGGGCGGTGACGATCTCGATGAGCGGTACGCCGCTGCGGTTGAAGTCGACCCCCGTGGCCGCCGACGGCTGCCGGTCGTCGGTCACGGCGTTGTGCAGCGACTTTCCAGCGTCCTCTTCCAAGTGGACGCGGACGATCCCCACGGGCCGCCCCCCGCCGCCGACGTCGAGCGGCACGGCTCCGCCGGTCGCCAGCGGACGATCGTACTGCGAAATCTGGTATCCCTTCGGAAGGTCCGGGTAGAAATAGTGCTTGCGGGCAAACACCGACACCGGATGGACGGTGCAGCCCAGCGCGAGCGCGGCACGCACCGCGTGCTCGACGGCGGCGCGATTGAGGACAGGAAGCGCCCCGGGGAGACCGAGGCACACCGCGCAGGTCGGGCTATTGGGCGCTGCGCCGAAGGCGGCGCTGCACCCGCAGAAGATCTTGGTGGTGGTCCGGAGCTGCGCGTGGACCTCCAGGCCAATCGTGGGGATCACACGCGTGTGGGTCCTGCGGCCGTGACCTCTGGCGCGGCCTCCGCCTCGAACGTCTTGAAGTTCTCGACGAACATCCGCGCGAGCTTGCGCGCCTGCTCGTCGTAGGCTGCCCCATTGGGCCACGTGTTCCGCGGATTCAGCACCTCGGTGGGCACGCCGGGCACCGACTGCGGCACGTCGAGGTTGAAGACCGGATCGACCGCGAAGGTGACATCGTCGAGCTGCCCCGCGAGCGCGGCGGTGATCATCGCGCGGGT
>DATLXP010000100.1:0-2549 GCA_035575695.1 Vicinamibacterales bacterium | reverse complement strand
AACGCCGGGCCACCCTCGTTGCGCTTCGGATCGTTGACGATCGGGGTGGCCTTGCGTCCCCCCACACGCTGCGAATAGATATCCCAACTGCCGTTGGTCCGCATGGAGTACGCCACCGTGCTGCCGTCAGGCGACAGGGTCGGTGACGTTTCCTCGCCAGCCGTCTCGCTGATGCGAGTGAACGACGCCCATTGGGCTTCCGCTGCCGCGGGCGCCGGTCTCGCGATCCACACGGTCAATGCCGCGACCAGACCGATGGCCCCAAACGCCCACGGTCCCCAGGACGTGCGCGCCCGTCGGGGCGCGACGGCCACATCCACCGCCGCCAGTGATGACGTCGAGACAGTGGAGAGCGTCTCGAGCGCGAATGCGAGATCGGTCGCCGACTGAAACCGCAGCTCCGGGGTCTTCTCGAGACAGCGCCGGACAATGCGTTCCAGGGCTGGAGGGATGGACAGGCGGGCCGTATCGAGATCTGGAGGATCCTTCGTCAGGATCGCCGTCATCGTGTCGGCAGCGGTTTCTCCCTTGAACGCGCGCTCGCCGGTGAGCATCTCGTAGAGCACCGCGCCGAAGGCGAACATGTCAGCACGGTGATCGACCGCAAGCCCCCGCACCTGCTCGGGCGCCATGTAACCGAAGGTCCCCAGCACCATGCCCGCGTTCGTGGTGACACCGCCGACACGAGTGACCTCAGGCTCGCCACCCTCGATCGGCTTGGCCAGGCCAAAGTCGAGGATCTTCACCTGGTCGTCGCGCGTGATCATCACGTTCTCGGGCTTGAGATCGCGGTGCACGATGCCCCGTCCGTGCGCCGCCCCCATGCCCCTGGCGATCTGCAGCGCGTAGCCGATCGCCCGCCGTGATGCGAGCGGGCCGCCTGCGAGCCGCGCCCGCAACGTCTCGCCGTCGACCAGCTCGGTCACCACGAAGGCGGTGTCGCCATCCCGGCCGAATTCGAAGATGGACAGGATGTTGGGATGCGACAACTTCGCAACGCTCATGGCCTCTCGCTCGAAGCGCGCCAGCGCGCCGGGGTCGAGCGCGAGCGATGCGGACAGGACCTTGACGGCAACGTCGCGATCGAGCCGCGGGTCGCGCGCTCGATACACCTCACCCATTCCGCCCGCGCCAATCGGGCCGACGATTTCGTACATGCCCAAACGGGTGCCGGGAGCAAGTGACATCAGGGATTGCGCGAATTATATGCGAGACACGATGTTTCCGGCTTCCAGCTTGCGGCTTGCGGCTTTCAGCACGTTTCAGAAACATGCGCGCGCAAGTTCGACCCCATACACTCTTCGCCCGAACTGGCACCAATAATGCTGTGTCCTGCTGATGTTGAAATACGGCCGCCCCGCGGCCCACATCAGGAGATGACCTTTGGCTGACAAGACCCTGCACGACCTGTTCATCGACGAGCTTCGCGACATGTTCGACGCGGAAAAACAGTTAATCAAGGCGCTGCCAAAGCTGGCGCGGGCGGCGAGTTCCGCGAAGCTGCGCGCGGCGTTCGAGTCGCACCTGAAGCAGACCCGCGGGCAGGTGACGCGGCTCGAGAAAGTCTTCGCGTCGCTCGGTGAGAAGCCGCGCGGCAAGCACTGCGACGGGATCGCCGGCATCATTAAAGAAGCCGACGCCGTCATGAAAGAAGGCTTCGATGCCGAAGCGCTCGACGCGGCATTGATTGCAGGCGGACAGCGGGCAGAGCATTACGAGATGGCCGCCTACGGCACGCTTGTCGCGTGGGCCCGGATCATGGGACACACCGAAGCGGCGCGGCTGCTGCAGCTCAACCTCAACGAAGAGGGAGACGCCGATCAGAAGCTATCGAACCTCGCCGAAGGGGGCGTCAACCAGAAGGCGGCGAACAAGGCGCACTCCGGCGGCGACGAAGATTCGGAACGCTCGGCCGCACGCAAGTCGACGAAGCGCGGCAAGAAGCGCTAGAGCGCCGCGAGCGCTCGCGGTCTTCAGGGCCACAACGGTCGAGGCTCGCATCTGATCAGGAGGTTCCTTCGCCACGGTCGAGCTTGGAAACCTCGATCGCCCGCGCGTAATATGGCGCTATGCGGGAACGGGTGCCGGGCAACGGGCCGTGGTTCAACGGCAAGCATCGAACGGGGGGGACGCAATGAACCTCGAGAGCGTCGGTCAAGGCGATCACTTGTGTATGTACTACGACAGCACCGAGCAGCGCTCGGCGGTCGTCGCCGAGTACGTCAGGCTTGGTCTGGAGAAGAACGAGCGGTGCCTGTGCGTTGCGGACGAGCAGGCGCTTCCCGGCATCGTCTTGGCGCTCAGTCGTGCGGGTGTCGAAGTTCCGCACGAGCGTCGCCGCGGTCGGCTCCTCCTTTTGAGCCCCCGCGACGCCCACCTGCAGGGCGGTCGATTCGACGCTGAGGGGATGATGACGTTACTCGACGACGCGGTGGAGCAGGCGGTCGACGACGGTTTCAACGGGCTCCGCGCGGTCGGCGACATGTCGTGGATCCTTGACGGTGTGCCGGGAACCGATCGCGTCTTTGAGTACGAGGCGATGATGAACG
>DATLXP010000099.1:0-18140 GCA_035575695.1 Vicinamibacterales bacterium | reverse complement strand
GGATTCCGATTCCGCAATCGTCATCAGCGCACGGGCCGCTGAACGCTCGCCGAGCGAGTTGACGACCTGGTACTTCACGCGCGTGTTGCCGGCGCGATAGACCTCCAGGAGCTCCTCCGACACCTTCGGTCCTCCGAAACGTCCCAGCTCACGGACGGCGGCAACGCGCACCGATTCCGAGCCGCGCATCGCGACGTCGACAACTGTTGAGTGCGCCTCCGGGCGGCCGGACTGCGCGAGTACGAACACCGCCCGGCTCGCTTCGTGCGGATGCTGGCTCGCGAACGCGATCTCCTTCAGCATCGGAATCACGCGGGCCGAGTCGCTGCTCATCAGGCTGCCGAGGGCCTGGATGCGCAGGTCCGTATCGGGATTCCAGTGCTCCGGGATCCACACGAGCGGCGCGGGGGGCGCTGGTGCGCGGGGACGGGGAGGCGGTGGGGCTGTTGCCGGCGACACGGCCGGCGGCGGCGTCGCCGCCCACCACAGCACATCGTTGCGCCGCAGCTTCTGCGCAATCTCCACGCGCAGGGATCGCGCCGGCTTCACCCATCGGCTCGCCGGGAATTGCCGCTCGAGCTCGGAGATCATCTCCACGGCGGCGCCGAGATCACGGGCCTGGTGGAGGCTGTGCGCCAGCCAGAAGAGCGCTTCGTCCTTGTTGCGTTCCCTGGTGTCGGCCGCCGCAGCCCTGAGGACCTCGATCGCGCGCGTCCACTGCTCGTCGGCGATGTAATCCTTGGCCTTGTCGAGGCGCTGCGACTCGGTGAACTCGACCGCCGCCCGCGCGGGCGTAGCGGACATGACAAGCAGCAGCATGAGCACGGTGGCACATTTCATGGTGTAAGCCCGATAGTATTCACGACGTCCATTTTCTCAATCAGCTGGCGCTTGCGGATCAGCCGCTGGATCTGGGGAAGCTCCGCGGGATCGGATCCCTGCGCCATCGACGTCTCGAGCAGCACGAGCTCGAGGTCGCGCATGACGCCGGCGAGCGACGCCAGGCCCCGCGCTTCAGCTGCCATGCGATAGAGCCTGGTGTCGCTCAGAAGCGATGCCGCCAGTCCGCGCTCGTACGCCCAGTCGGCCACGTCGACACCCGCGGCTGCCTTCGAGGATAGGCCGAGGACGACCAGCTTCGACCGCTCGAAGTGCTGCTCTCCCACCGAACGCATGCCGGAGGGCTCTCCCGGCACCCCCTCCCCGGCCGTCCGCGCGTCGTACCGTGCGCCCTGCGCCGTGGCGCTCGGCGCATCGGAGAGCAGATCGCCCCCGCCCTTCGCGACATACGCCACGCTCATCGCGACGATCGCCAGCAGGGCCGCCATGGCGAGAAGGCCGCGGTACGATGAACGCGATGGTGCGGAGGGGGACACGGGCACCCCGGTCCGATGGGCCGAGACCGCGTGGTCGAGCCGCTGCATGAACCCGGACCAATCGCCCGACGCCGGTGCGGACACATCCGGACGCGACGCCAGCGCGGCCCGGATGATCTTCAGCTCTTCGAGCGCCGAGGCGCACTCGCGGCACAGGCGCAGGTGTGCCGCCATGCCATCGCGGGCCCCCGGGGGCATCTCGTCGTAGAAATACAACTCGACTGCGCCACTGTCGAGTTGATCGCAGACAGCGCTCATACGCGGCTCCCGGTGGTGACATTCGCCGTGGTCAACGCGCGGCGCAGCCGGTGCACCGCGGCGTGCAGCTGCCGCTTGACCGTGCCTTCCGCCAGCCCCAGTGCTGCGGCAATCTCTCCAAGCTTCAGACCCTGATGATGGCGCATGATGAAGACCATGCGCTGCCCGGGTGGCAGCCTGCCGATCTCGGCTTCGAGCACGCCCCCAAGCTCGCCGGCGTATGCCGTCTCTTCAGGCCCCGGCGCTTCTTCGGGTGTATGCAACATCTTGAGTTCAGCCTCTTCGCCAAACGGTGCGGACGACGCCGGCGACTGCCGGCGCCGATGATCGATACAGGCGTTCATGGCGATTCGGTACATCCACGAGGTCAGCTGCGCATCCTGGCGGAAGCGGTCCAGGGACCGGTACACTTTCATGAAGACGTCCTGCGCGATGTCTTCAGCGTCGTGATGGTTGCCCCCGAACTGATACGCCACGCGGTAGACCATCGAGCGGTGCCGCTCGACGAGCGCTTGAAAAGCCGCGTGGTCCCCGATCGCGGCGCGGGCAATCAGCTCCGAATCAGGGGGTCCGCCAGGGTGACTTCGCATCCGTGTCAGGGATATGACGCACGAGAGGGTCGGATAGTTGATCGCTGAAGACATCTTCGGGCTTTCGTGCGTCTAACACCGCATGAACATGCTTCATCGTCTCATCGGTGCGTCCGTGGTGTGTGTCGGCATCGTCTCACCGGCCGCTGGTCAATCGGTCGCTGAGCCGAGAACGGCCACGGTCACGCCGTTCCTGAGCACCACCTTCGGCACATCCCAGGGGCTCGGCAGCAGCCTCGGACTCGGCGTGGCCGCCGGTTACGACTGGACGTCGAATCTCGGCGTCGACTTCGAGCTAGGCCATGCCTTCGACGTGGCGGGTCACGACGACAATCTGGATCATTCGTTGACGACGTTCGGTGCGAACGCGGTCTACCATTTCGACGTGTTACGCGTGACGCCCTACGCCACGGCCGGCCTGGGGTGGGTCCGCTCGAATCCGGACGTCAAAATCATCGATCCACTGGCATTGACGGCTCCCTCGTCGACCGAGATCGCCTGGAATGTTGGAGGAGGGGTGAAATACCCGATCAACGACCGCCTGCTTGTGCGCGCCGACCTGCGACGGTTCCAGGTGACGGACCTCGCGCCCGATCACTGGCGTGTTTACGGTGGTGTGACGTTCTGGGTGCGAAGGTGAGGGGGCGCGCCGTATACTGGTGAGATGCTCTCGCACCAGAAGACCGCCTCTACAGTAGCCAATCCCCTTCGCCGCAACGTCGCCATCATCGCGCACGTCGACCACGGTAAGACGACCCTTGTCGATGCCCTCCTGTTTCAAAGCGGGACGTTCCGCGCGAACGAGCGCATCACCGAGCGCGCGATGGACAATACGGACCTCGAGCGCGAGCGCGGGATCACGATCCTCGCGAAGAACACGGCCGTCCATTACAAGGACCTCCTGATCAATATCGTCGACACGCCCGGGCACGCCGACTTCGGCGGCGAGGTCGAGCGCGTGCTCGCCATGGTGGACGGCGTGGTGCTGCTCGTGGACGCGTCGGAAGGACCGCTCCCGCAGACGCGGTTCGTGCTGCGCAAGGCCCTCGAACGCCGCTTGACGCCGATTGTCGTGATCAACAAGATCGATCGCCCTGACGCACGGATCCAGGAGGTCCTGAACGAGATCTATGACCTCTTCATCGACCTCGACGCGGTCGAAGATCAGCTCGACTTTCCCGTCCTCTACACGAGCGCCCGCGCCGGCACGTCGTCGACGTCCATGGAGACGCCCGGTACGGATCTCCGCCCGCTGTTCGACGCGATTGTCGAGACCGTCCCGCCGCCGAAGGGGGACCCGGACGCTCCCCTGCAGATGCTGGTGGCGAACCTCGACTCGAGTGACTATCTGGGGCGGATTGCCATCGGCCGCATCTTCAACGGCCGGGTGAAGATCGGCGACCTGGTCGCCGTGTGCAAGCTCGATCGCCAGGTTCAGCAGACGCGAGTGACGAAGCTCTTCGCCTTCGACGGTCTCAAGCGCGTCGATATCACCGAGGCGTCCGCCGGGGACATCGTGTGCCTGGCCGGCATCGAAGACATCACGATCGGCGAAACCATCGCCGACGTCGAGCACCAGCAGGCGATGCCGATCATTGCGATCGACGAGCCCACCGTGTCGATGATCTTTGGCGTCAACACGTCCCCGATGTCGGGCCGTGACGGCTCGTTTGTCACCTCGCGGCAGATCAAGGACCGCCTCGAGCGGGAGTTGCTCGGCAATGTGTCGATCCGGGTCGAGCCGACCGACACACCCGAGCAGATGAAAGTGCTCGGCCGCGGCGAGCTGCAGCTCTCCATCCTGATCGAGATGATGCGCCGGGAGGGATTCGAGCTGCAGGTGTCACGTCCGGACATCGTGACGAAGGAGGTCGGCGGCAAGGTCATGGAACCGGTCGAGGAGCTCATCATCGACGTGGCTGAGGAGTTCCAGGGCGTGGTCATCGCGGCCATCGGCATCCGCAAGGGCACGATGACGAAGATGGTGAATCACGGGAGCGGGCGCGTGCGCCTGGAGTTCCGGATCCCGGCCCGGGGCCTGATCGGCTTCCGCTCGCAGTTCCTGACCGACACGAAGGGCACCGGCATCATGAACACGCTGTTTTCGGGATGGGAGCCCTGGCATGGCGCGATCGCGGCCCGCGCGACCGGGGCGCTGGTGGCTGACCGGACCGGAACCGCGACGGCGTTCGCGATCTGGAATCTGCAGGAACGCGGCGAGATCTTCATCGATCCAACCGCCACCGTATACGAGGGGATGATCATCGGCGAGAACGCGCGCGCGTCCGACATGGACGTCAACGTCACCAAGGAGAAGAAACAGACGAACATGCGTTCGTCCGGCGCCGACGAAGCCGTCCGCCTGATTCCGCCGCGCAGGCTCGGCCTCGAGCAGGCGATCGAGTGGATCAACGAGGACGAACTGGTCGAGGTGACGCCGCACAGCGTCCGTATCCGCAAGCGGATCCTGCAGGGGAACCTGCGTCCAAAGAAGAGCACGGAGTAGGCCCGACTTCAGTAGGCCCGACCTTCAGCTCGGGCGTGGACGAATCGGCAACCCTGTTGACCACGGGACGCCCGACCTGAAGGTCGGGCCTACACCCCACCGCAGCAAAAGGTGGCTGTCCCCTTTTCTACAGGTTGATATATCGAACCGTGTTCCCACGATCCGTCACAAACGTCTCCAGGTCCGCAAACGAGATCGCGACGCTCGCCGTATTGATGTTGGGGTGAAAGATGAGCCGGTTGGCGCCCCGCAGATCCGCGTCGACGATCACACGCACGGCCCGGCTGCCGGCATGTATCAGACCGAACGGCGACACGGATCCGGGCGTGAGACCCATGGTCGTCATCAGCCGTTCCGCGGATCCAAAGCTCAAGCGGTCGTCTCCGATCACCCTGACGAGCTGCTTCAGGTCCGCCCGTTTTTCGATACCGAGGATCACGAGATACTCGCGATCCCCCTTCTTGTTCCGCAGGAAAAGGTTCTTGACCGGCCTCCCGGCAATGTCGCGCCAGTGCGTCTCGGCGTCTTCGCTCGTGAACACCGGCGGATGCTCGTACACGTCGTACGCGATCCCCATCCGATCGAGGGCCTCGAAGACCGGTTTTTTCAGAAGGTCCATCCGGCCACTAGAATAAGCCCATGGCGATGCTCACCACTCGTTTCGACGAAGGGTTCAGGTACGCGCACGAGGTGCACCTCGACCACGTGCGCAAAGGGAACCAGACGCCCTACATCGGCCACCTGATGGGGGTCGCGTCGATCGTGCTGGACGACGGCGGGAGCGAGGATGAGGCCATCGCCGCCTTGCTGCATGACGCGGCCGAGGATTACGGCGGACGTCCGAGGCTCGAAGACATCCGTGCGAGATTCGGGGATGCGGTCGCGAAAATGGTCGAGGACTGTACGGACTCCTGGGACACGCCGAAACAGCCGTGGGCCGATCGGAAGCGCGCCTACATCGAGCATGCACACGCGCTCCCGGCTTCCAGTCTCAGGGTCTCGGCGGCTGACAAGGTGCACAACGCCTACGCCATCCTCCGCGACCTCCGCAACACCGGCGAACAGGTCTGGACGCGGTTCAACGCGCCGGCCGACGATGTGATCGCCTATTACGAGTCGCTGGTCCGGGCGTTCCGCGCCTCGGGAGGCGGAACACTCGTCGACGAGCTCGAGCGCATTGTCAGGGGGATACAGCGCGAAATGGGGTACTGATGCCGGCGCGGGCCGTGCTCGCACTGCTTCTTGCGTGGGGCGTGGCCGCGACGGCCGCGCAGGATCCCCAGCGCCCGCCCACCTTCAAGGCCGGCGCCGAGCTCGTTCGGGTAGACGTGACGGTCAACGACTCCAGGGGGCGGGCGGTCACCAACCTGACGGCAGACGACTTCACGATCGAAGAAGACGGCGTTCCGCAGACCATCCAGTCGTTCAAGTTCGTGGAGCTGACCGGCCAGCGCGTTCCCGGCGATGACCTGTCGCTCACGATCAGCTCCAGGCAGCACGGCGCGACCGAGGTGGCTCGCGACGACGTTCGCGTCTTCCTCATCTTCTGGGACGAGTACCACATCTCGCCATTCGTCGCCGCGGACGTCATGCGCCTCGAGCTGGTCAGGTTCCTCCGCACGATGATCGGACCGACCGACGTCATCGCGCTCATGGACGCCTGGACGCCCATGAGCGACCTGCAGTTCACGCGCGACCATGATGAACTGGCCTTCGCGGTCAGCAAGCTCCAGGGGCGCCAGGGTGTCTTCCTGCCGGCGCGCAACGCTGCCGAGGAGAACCAGATGCAGCACGCCAGAAGCCTTCCGCTGGCGCGCGCGCAGGTCGCGGCTTCGGCGCTGAAATCGGCGATGACGCATCTCGGCTCGCTGCGACAGGGCCGCAGCTCGGTGATCTACGTCGGCACGGATTTTTTCCTGGGCGGCGACTCCTTCATGTCCACGATGGAACTGATCAACGCCGCCAACGACGCGAACGTGGCCTTCTACAACATCAGCCCGGCAGGGCTGCAGACGCGCGGCGGAACCCGGCCGGGCATTCTGCGCGACCTCGCGTCGAACACGGGGGGGGAGGCGCTGCGCACGAACGCACCCTCTGTGGCCTTCCGGCAGGTGGTCGAGCAGGCCCGTGCCTCGTACCTGCTCGGTTACGCGCCCACGCCGCAGCGAATGGATGGCAAGTTCCACAAGATCAAGGTGAAGGTGAAGCGGCCCGGCATCGAGATCCGGGCGCGGAACGGCTACTGGGCACCGGACGTCGGCGCCATCTCGCGTGCGCGAACGGTTGCGGCCGATGGCGCGCTCGCGCCGGAAATCGACGCGGTCTTCAGCCAACTGGTGCATCTCGACAGGCGTGACGCGGATGCCCTCGGGCGCGACGTCCGGACGATCGTGCTCCCGGATCCCCCATCGGCTCTCCTCAGTGTCGGCGTGCCCAGGCTCTGGCGCGTTCAGCGGCCGCTCGACCTCGCGCCGGTGATGAGCGACGCTCCGCCGCCGCCCCACGATGGGCGCGAGTTCACCCGGACGGACCGCCTGGTGATCCGTTTTGGGCTGGCGGGGGACCTGCGGCCGGACGCCAAGGTCTCGGTCGGGCTGATCGACCGCCGGGGAAAGCGTCTGACCGACCTGCCATTCAGGGCCGATCCTGGACAGCAGGGCGCGTGGCTGATCGACTTCCCCCTCAATTCGATCGCGCGCGGAGATTACGCGCTCGCGGTCGAAGCGGTCCGGGGCACCGAACGGGCGGCGGTCTACGTCCCGCTTCGGATCGGCAGTTCGTAGTGCAGCCCTTCAGGGCTGCCAGGCAGGGCAGGCAGGGCTGAAGCCCTGCGCTACGGGAGCGTGGCTTCCAGCTTCGTGAGCGACCGGTCGATGATCGCAAACCCGTCGCGCAGCTCCTCCTCGGTGATGCAGAGCGGCGGGTTCGTGAAGAAGGTGTGCCAGCGGACGAACGTGTAGAGCCCCTCCTCGCGAAAGTAGCCGTTCAGCCGCTTCATTTCCTCCGACGTACCGCCAAACGGCGCCATCGGGGCCTTCGTCCGAGGATCCTTCGTCAACTCAACGATGCCGAAGAGGCCGATGTTCCTCGCCGCGCCGATGATCGCGTGCTTCGCGGCCAGTTGCGCCAGCAGATCCGACATCACCTTCCCGAGTCGCCGCGCATTCCCGATGAGGTCATCCTGCTCGTACACGTCCAGCGTGGCGAGCGCGGTTGCGGCGGCAAGGGTATGGCTGTTGTACGTCAGGCCGCTCGGGAACACCTTGTCCTTGAAACTGTCGGCGATCGATCGGCGCATACCGACGGCACCCATGGGGATGTAGGCACTCGTCAGACCCTTCGCCATGGTGATCAGGTCGGGCACGACGTTCCAGTGGTTGACTGCGAACCACTCCCCTGTCCGCCCAAAGCCTGCCATCACTTCGTCGCAGACCATCAGGATCCCGTATTTCGTGCAGAGCTCGCGCACACCCTGCATATAGCCGTCGGGCGGGATGAGGACGCCGTTGGTGCCGCTCACGGTCTCCAGAAAGAACGCGGCGATGTGGTTCGGCCCTTCGAGCTGGATGATCTCTTCGAGCATCGCAAGCGACTGCTCGGCGGTGTCGGTGGGGCGCGCCATCCCGTGATGCGGATCGAGCACATGGACGACCCCCGGAAGTCCGGGTTCGGTCGTCCAGCGGCGGGGATCCCCTGTCAGCGCCATCGCGCCAGCCGTGCCGCCGTGATACGAGCGGTAGCGCGCGAGGATCTTGTGCCGCCCCGTGAATGCGCGGGCGATCTTGATCGCGTTCTCGTTCGCATCGGCGCCGCCGTTGGTGAAGAAAAAGACGTCGATGTCGCCGGGGGCGAGCGCGGCGAGCTTCGCGCCGAGCTTCCCGCGCGCCTCGGTCGCCATGAACGGGCTGGCATACGGGAGCACGGCCGCCTGCTCCGCGATGGCGCGCGTCACGCGTTCGTCGCCGTGCCCGATGTTCACGCACATCAGCTGGCTGTTGAAATCGAGGTAGCGTTTGCCTTCGGGCGTCCAGAAATACACTCCCTTGGCGCGCGCGACGGGGATGGGATCCACGGCCCCCTGAGGCGACCACTCGAAGATCGTGTGCTTCCTGCACAGGTCCACAATCTCCGGGCCTGTCATCGTTCCGCTGTCAGTCATCGTGGTCATCAGCCCTGCTTCCCGGCGGCCTCTACGGCCGCATACCCTTCCGGCGCGTCCTGTCCGCCGAAGTACTCCTTGCCGTCCGGACGCCGGATCTTCGAGTGCGTGACGACGCGGTCGCGACGCGCGCCGCGGAAATCATCGACCGCCTTCCACCCCTTGTCCGCGTTCGCCTCGAGGAACGCGCCCAGCCCTTCGTTGAGCGCCTTGATCACGCTCGGCCCGATGGCGCGGTCCAGCATCGCGGACGTGCAGACCTGCACGGTCCCGCAGCCAAGCAGGAAATAGCTCAGCGCCTGGGAGAAATCGGCCACCCCGCCAATGCCCGAGAACGACTTGTCCGGAAACGCCTGGGTCATCTGCGCCATCTTCGCCAGCGACAACGGCAGGATCGCGGGACCGCCGAGCCCGCCGCTCGACACGAAGCCGTCCACGTTCATCTCGAACTCCAGCGTCGCGGGATCGATCGGCGGGAGCGACGGAAACGTATTCGAGGACACGATCGCGTCAGCCCCCGCGTTGAACGAGGCACGGGCTTCCGCGACGATGTCGGTCGTCGACGGCGTCAGCTTGCACCACACGGGCACCCTGGCGACGTCCTTCACCACTTTCGTCACGACGGAGATCAGCCCGGCATCCTTGCCGACGTTCGAGCCCATGTCCTGACGGTCCATGTGGGGGCAGGACAGGTTCAACTCGAACGCATCGGCGCCGGCATCCTGGCAGCCACGGGCGAGGTCCTGCCAGTGCCGCAGTTCCGTGTCGTTACCCGACCCCGCCATGATCGACGCGACGAGCATGTGATCCGGAAACGCCTTCTTGATGGCTTCGATCTTCGGCAGCCACCAGTCGATCCCCTTGTCGGAAATCAGCTCCCAGTTCCACGATGAGTGCAGCGCGCTACCCGGACGCTTCTGCATCGACATCCGCGACGTGGCGGGATCGGTCCGAAGGAATTTGGTCTTCGGCCCGGCGACGTTGGTCACCGGGTGCATGCCGATGGTCTTGATCACGACGCCGCCCCATCCGGCGTCGAACGCGCGCATGATGTTGCTCTCGGACTCGGTCGGGGGGGCCGACGAGAGCAGGAACGGATTGGCGAACTTCAATCCCGTGAACGTCACCGACAGATCGGCAGCCATGGTCTATCTCCTTACTTCAGCAGCGTCGCGAGTTCGGCGTAATCGATCTTCTCCAGCAGCCTGCGCGCCAGGGCTTCGTCGTCCGTGACGGTTGCCGTGCGGGACTGGACGAGCGTCAGGATGCGCAGCATGAGGGTCGCATCTTAACATTCGGTCGTGCCCTTGCCGGCGGTGGCACCTTGACAGGCCGCGGGGGCCCGCATATGTTCGCTCTCGCCCCTTATGCGCAATCTGAAAAACTTCATCGACGGTAAATGGACCGACTCCCGCAGCGGGAAGCGCGTTCAGGACTTCAACCCCGCGGACATTTCGCAGATCATCGCCGACGCACCGTTGTCCACGGCGGCCGAAGCGGCCGAGGCATGCGAGGCGGCGGCCCGCGCGTTCCCCGGCTGGCGTAACACGCCGGCGCCTGTCCGCGGCCAGCTGCTCTACCGCGTCCAGCGGCGCATGGAAGAGCGCAAGCCGGAGATCGCCGAAGCGCTCACCCGCGAGGAAGGCAAGACGTTCACGGAAGCGCTCGGCGAAGTGCAGCGTGCCATCAACGTCATGGAGTTTTTTGCCGGAGAAGCGCGGCGGATCACCGGTGACACGATCCCGTCCGAGCTCCCGCACAACTTCTGTTACACGGTGAAGCAACCGGTCGGACCGGTCGCCATCATCACGCCCTGGAACTTCCCCATCGCCATTCCCGTGTGGAAGATGGCTCCGGCCCTCGTGTCGGGCAACACCGTCGTCTTCAAGAATGCCAGCCTGACTCCGCTGACGGCGGCCTTGATCGTCGAGGTGTTCGAGGAGTGCGGCATCCCACCGGGCGTCCTGAATCTCGTGTACGGCGGCGGCCGCGAGGTCGGCGATACGATTGTCAAGCATCCCGCGATTCAGGCCGTGTCCTTCACGGGATCGAATGACGTCGGCACGGCGCTGTACTCGGCTGCGGCGGCGCGAGGGATCAAGTGCCAGTGCGAGATGGGTGGCAAAAATCCCATCGTCGTCCTCGCGGACGCGGATCTCGAGCTCGCGGTGGAGAGCGCGCTGCAGGGGGCGTTCGGCTCGACCGGCCAGCGCTGCACCGCCACGAGCCGGGCGATCGTCGACCAATCCATCGCGAACGAGTTCGTCGAGCGGCTCGCGGCTCGTGCGGCCTCACTCGTTGTCGGCAACGGCATGGATCCGAAGACGAATGTCGGGCCGTCCGTGGACGATTCGCAGATGGACACCGTTCTCGAGTACGTCGGCATCGGCAAGGCCGAGGGTGCGCGTCTCGTGCGTGGCGGCGAGCGGCTGAAACATGACGGGCTCGAACGCGGCTACTTCGTCTCGCCGGCCATCTTCGACCACGTCGACGCCGGCATGCGCATCGCACAGGAGGAGATCTTCGGACCGGTCCTCTCGGTGATTCGCGCGTCCGATACGCGGTCGGCGCTCGAGATCGCCAACGGCGTCCGGTTCGGCCTGTCGGCGTCCGTTTATACCAACGATGTCGCGAACATGTTCCGGTTCGTGGAACACCTCGAGGCCGGAATCATCCACGTCAACTCTCCGACGGTCGGTGGCGAAGCGCATATCCCGTTCGGCGGCATGAAGGCCACGGGTGTGGGGCTGAGGGAGATGGGCAGCGTCGCGATCGACTTCTACACCGAGCTCAAGGTCGTCTACGTCGATTACACAGGCGGGAAGCGGACGGGGAATCTGTATTGATTCGGACACGCCCGACCTGAAGGTCGGGCCTATCGAGGCACACTGATCGGAGCGACACATGCCGAAGTACGTCATCGAACGCGATCTGCCGGGGGTCGGCAGCCTCTCCACGGAACAGCTGCAGGGAATATCGAAGAAGTCATGCGGCGTGCTGGCGCTCCTCGGTACGGACATCCAGTGGGTGCACAGCTACGTAACTGGCGACAAGATCTACTGCGTCTACATCGCGCCCGACGAGGCGATGGTGCGGGAGCACGCGAGGCAGGGGGGCTTCCCGGCCAACAGCGTCGCGGAAGTCAAGAGCATCATCGATCCGACCACGGCTGAAGGCTGAGACGTGTCACTCCTCATCACGAACGGCCGCATCATCACGGCGTCCGACGATTACGTCGCTGACATCTACTGCGACGACGGGACCGTCACCGCCATCGGCACGGACCTCCCGGCGCATCGCTTCCAGGCGGACACCACGATCGATGCGACGGGAAAGTACGTCATCCCCGGCGGCATTGACGTCCACACGCACCTGAACATGCCGTTCGGCGGCGCCACGTCCGCAGACGACTTCGAAACGGGCACGATCGCGGCCGCGTTCGGGGGCACCACGAGCATCGTGGACTTCGCGATCCAGTATCGCGGGCAGACGATGAGGCACGCGCTGGATGACTGGCGGAAGCGAGCCGACGGCAAGGCGGTGATCGATTACGGGTTTCACATGATCCTGACCGAGCTCGAGGACGCGGGGCTCAGCGAGATGGACCGCATGGTCCGCGACGAAGGGATCACCAGCTTCAAGCTGTTCATGGCGTATCCCGGCGTCTTCATGGTGGACGACGCCACGATCTTCAAGGCGTTGCGCAGGACTGGCGAGAACGGCGGCCTCGTCTGCATGCACGCCGAGAACGGCGGGGTCATCGACGAGCTCGTGAAGGAAGCGCTGCGTAAAGGCGAGACCGCGCCGAAGTATCACGCGCTGACCCGCCCGCCGACGGCCGAGGGGGAAGCCACAGGGCGCGCGATCGCGCTCGCCGAGATGGCAGGGGTCCCCATCTACATCGTCCACCTCTCCGCCGCCCACGCGCTCGAGAAAGTGAGACAGGCGCGCGACATGGGCCTGCATGCCTACGCGGAAACGTGCCCGCAGTACCTGTTCCTCTCGTACGACAACTACGAAGAGGAGGGATTCAACGGATCCAAATACGTCATGTCGCCGCCGCTCCGCGAGAAATGGCACCAGGACGTGCTGTGGAAGGGGCTGGCGAAAAACGACCTCCAGGTGATTTCGACGGATCACTGCCCGTTCTGCATGGCGGAGAAGGAGCTCGGCAAGGACGACTTCAGCAAGATCCCGAACGGCGCGCCTGGAATCGAAACCCGCCTCACGCTCGTGCACGACGGCGGCGTGCGTCCCGGGCGGATCACGATGAACCGCTTCGTCGAGCTTTGTTCGACAACGCCGGCGAAGATGTTCGGGCTCTTCCCGCGCAAGGGCACGATCGCGGTGGGGAGCGACGCCGACATCGTCGTCTTCGATCCTGATCGGAAGACGACGTTGAGCGTCAAGACGCTGCACATGAACGTCGACTACAACCCGTACGAAGGGCGGACCGTCCAGGGGTCACCGACCGCAGTGATCTGCGGCGGGAAGGTTGTGATTGACGGCGACCGATTCGTCGGGAAGAAGGGTGCGGGCCGTTTCCTCTCCCGCGGTCCCAGCCAGGCGCCCGCGGGATTGTAGCGCCACCCGTAGCGCAGCCCTTCAGGGCTGCCCAGCCTCCGCAGCGCAATCCGTAGCGCAGCCCTTCAGGGCTGCCAGCCTTTTCTATCTCTGGACGCCAATTCATTCACTAGGTGCTCCCTGTCCATCACACCAGACCCGAGAAATGGAAATTTCGTGTAGTCGTTAACCAGTCTGCCTCGCACCGGGTTGTTGACGATGTAGCGGATGACGTCCCACGTGTCATCCTCGTCGCGGAGCACCCGGTCGTGATAACTCGGCTGCCCACAGCTGTCGTCGATACGCCCGCGAGTAGGCGTGCCCTGACTTCTGTTTCGCCAGACTGACAAAGGATTTCAGGTCGGCCGCTTCCACCAGACCTTCGGCGAGCAGGTGTAGGTGGTCGTGCATGAAGACGTACGCAAGTATTGCGAACCCACGAGACTGAGCGGCGCTCAGAATCTGCTGCCGCACAAGGGCGACAACTGTCGGGTTCGTGAAGGCAGTCGAAGGCTTTGAGCCGAGGCCGCGTGCCGTGCATGGACGACGAGTGAGCAAAGGGGCGGCCCACGGACGCCAGGGCAGCCCTGAAGGGCTGCGCTACGGCTGAAGGGCTGCGCTACGACAAGCTGCGCTACGACGGAATTCGATGGACGCGCGGCGGTACGGAAGGCCACGGCATACAATGGCGCGCGTCATGATTTCCCCGACGACCACCGTCCCCAACCAGATCCACCATCCGGACGGACGGGTCGAACTGCGCGACACGTCGCGGATCGAGCAGAGCCCTCTCTACAACGAGGATCTCGCGCCGGTGCCGATCGCCGACCGGACGTGGACGACCTACAACTACGCCGCGCTCTGGATCAGCATGGCGCACTGCATCCCGACCTACATGCTCTCGGCCGGCCTGATGGCCGCCGGCATGAGCTGGGCGCAGGCGCTCTTCACGGTCGCACTCGGGAACACGATCGTGCTGGTCCCGATCCTCCTCAACTCGCACCCGGGCACGAAGTACGGCATCCCTTTTCCGGTGTTCGCCCGCGCCGCGTACGGCACCCTCGGATCGAACCTGCCGGCGCTGATGCGCGCGCTCGTCGCATGCGGCTGGTTCGGCATCCAGGCCTGGATCGGCGGCGAGGCGCTGCAGACCTTCTTCTCGAGCGTGATCCCGGGCTGGCCGACACTGCTTGGACCCGGGTTCCAGGGACACACCACCACCGAATGGATCTCCTTCCTTCTCTTCTGGGGACTGAACATCGGCATCATCTACAAGGGGATGGATCTGCTGCGTGCGGTCGAGAACTGGGCCGCCCCCTTCGTGCTCGTCATGACCGGCATCCTCCTCGCCTGGGCCGTGCGCGAAGCGAACGGCTTCGGTCCACTCCTCTCCCAGGAAGGAAAATTCCAGACGCTGGGGGAGTTCATGCCGGTCTTCATCCCCGGCCTCACCGCGATGGTCGGCTACTGGGCCACGCTGTCGCTCAATATGCCGGACTTCACCCGCTTCGGCAGGAGCCAGCGCGAGCAGATCATCGGTCAGACGGTCGCGCTGCCGACGACGATGTTCCTGTTTGCCGCGATGGGGGTGCTCATCACGAGCGCCACCACGATCATTTATGGCGAGGTGATCTGGGATCCGATCAAACTCATCGGCAAGTTCAGCCAGCCGCTCGTCATCGCCATCTCGATGTTCACAGCCGTCGTCGCGACCCTCGCGGTCAATATCGCGGCGAACGTCGTGTCTCCAGCGAACGACTTCGCCAATGCCTTTCCGAAGTGGATCACGTTCAAGACCGGCGGGCTGATCACCGGCATCCTCGGCATCCTCATCCAGCCATGGCGCCTGCTCGCCGACCCTTCGGGTTACATCTTCAACTGGCTGGTGGGATACTCTGGAGGATTGGGGTCGATCGCCGGGGTGCTCATCGCTGATTACTGGATCGTTCGCCGGCGGCAACTGGCGCTCGAGGACCTGTACCTGCCGGGTGGCGGACGCTACGGCGCGTGGAACGGGGCCGGGATCGTCGCCACGCTTGCCGGCTGCGCTGCCGCATGGGGCGGCTTGATCTATCAACCCATGCGTCCTCTCTACGACTACGCGTGGTTCGTCGGCTTTGCCGTGGCGGCGGCCGTGTACCTAGCCCTCGGCCGATCGACACGCGTGCACGAACCCACATGAGCCTTTCACTCAGCTTCGTCATCCCGCTCTACAACAGCGCCGACACGATCGTGCCGCTGGTCCGAGAGATCGAGAACCTTGCGGTACACGGCGGTCACGAAATCGTGCTCGTCAATGACGGCAGCGCCGACCGGACCAGCGAGGTCTGTCAGGAGCTCGTTCGGACCGCACGCGTTCCGATCACCTTCATCGAGCACGCCCGCAATTTCGGGGAGCACAACGCCGTGCTCACCGGCTGGCGTCACGCTCGCGGCGCGCACATCGTCAACATCGATGACGATGGGCAGAACCCTCCGGCCGAGGCGATCAGGCTGTGGGAGCACGCGAGTGCGACGGGCCTCGACGTCGTGTACGGTCAGTACGAGACGAAACGCCATGCCTCGTGGCGCAACGCCGGCAGCTGGCTCACGAACCGGATGACCGACTGGGCGCTCGACAAGCCGCCGGGGTTCTACCTCTCGAGTTTTCGATGCGTCAGCGCGTTTGTCGCCAGACAGGTGATCACGTACGCCGGCCCCTATCCCTACGTGGACGGCTTGCTGCTGCAGGTCACGCAGCGCGTAGGCTCGCTGGCCGTGCGACATGACGAGCGCCGGGCGGGCTCGAGCGGCTACACGCTGCGACGTCTCGTTCGCCTCTGGTTGAGCGCGTGGATGAACTTCTCGGTCCTGCCATTACGGGCCGCGACGGTGCTGGGATTTCTGATCGCGATCGCGGGGGTTGCGGCGTTCGCGCTGGTGCTCTGGCTCTGGTTCGAAGATCGCGGCCCCGTGTACGGCTGGGGCTGGGTCATGTCGGCCGTACTGATTTTCTCCGGGACGCAGCTCGTGATGCTGGGGTTGATCGGCGAATACGTCGGGCGGATGTTCCTGACGATGAATCAACGGCCCCAGTCGATCGTGCGAGAGGTGATCTCCGGGGGCGGTGAATCGACCTAGGCGGGACGCTCGATTTTTTCGCGAATGCCCGCGAGCGACGCGGCGATCTCGCGCAGCTCCTGGTCGATGGTCTTCAGCTTGTCTCCCTCCGACCGGATGAAACGGCTGTATGGCGCGATCCCCTCACGGATGCGGTTGCCGCTGCCAAGAATCTCCTGCGTGAACTGCTTCCTCAGCGCGTCGGTCAGGCGCTGCCGCACGTCGGCCATCTTCACCCGCATCTCGTCCTTCGCCTTCTGGCGCTTTGCGGGAAGGATGAAGAACCCGACCGCCGCCAGCACCGAGGCCATGACGATCCCGGTGATATCGGCTGCGGCCGTCGACGCGGCCAGGGTCACGATCGTGCCGAGCCCAAGCGCCCCGGCTCCCGCAGCGGCCGTGGCGGCGACGGCGTTGCGCGCGTTATCGGCGATCAGCTGCGCCTCGCGCCTCGGGTCGTAGGAATCGACGACGCGCTGGGTCTCGCGTGTCGTGGAGTCGATCAGGCGCGTCCGGTCGTAGTGAAATTGTCCTGAATCCTCCCCGACGATACGGTCCTTGTACTGACGGCGCCGCTCGGCGAGGTGTGTCGTCACCCCCTGCCACTGCCGGAGGTCCGCGGCGACGAGCCAATCCACCAGTTCGCCGACCTTACGCTCGATCTGCTGCGGTGCGTCGCCGACGACCTTCTGTTCATAGCCCTGCTGGATGCGGCTGCGATTGAGCAGGTCGAACATCCTGCCGATCCTCAAGGTGTCGTCGAAGTAGTCGTGGCCGCGCCGCTCCATCTCCAGCAGGATCTTGTCGATGTCCGCCATCCGGAACTCGAAGTCCCGCGTCAGGTCTTCCTGGTATGTTCCGAGCTGGCGCTCCACTTCCTCGAGCGTCGTGTAGTCCTCGGCGAGCAGCGCCAGCCTGTCGCGGACGATCGCGGCGTGCCGATCGGTCAGGGCCGCCCCGACGCCGAGAGGGTTCAGGAGCTTGAGGTGAATGCGGCCGGGCGCGTCGAGCGCCGTGGTGATGTAACTCTCGAGCGCCTCGAAACGGCTGGCGGGCCACGCCGCGGGCTCCCCCTGCTTCGCCTTGAGGGCGAGCCGCGCGCTCACCGGGAAGATCTCGGGACTGAAACCCAGCAGTACGCGCGCGCTGTCGGCGACAAACGCGCGCACCTCGTCCACCTGCACCGGGTCGAGAATGTCGATCTTGTTGATGACGATCACGACCTTCTTGCCCCAGGCGCGGACCTGCTCGAGAAACGCGCGCTCTGTCTCGGTGAACGGCCGGTCCGCCGAGGTGACGAACAGCACGAGATCGGAGCGCGGCACGAACTCCTGGGTGATGGCCTCGTGCTCGCGGATGATCGCGTTGGTGCCAGGCGTGTCGACGATGTGAATATCCCGGAGGATCGGCGCCGGGGCGGTGATCACGTGAAGGTTCGAATCTTTGACCTGCCGGCTTTCGGTCTCCCCGTACTGCAGCACGTTGATCTGCGCCGTCGTCGGAGTCACGCCTTCCTGGGCCACCTTCGCGCCGACCAGCGCGTTGATGAAGGCACTCTTGCCGGAATTGAACTCCCCGACGATGACCAG
>DATLXP010000098.1:0-19303 GCA_035575695.1 Vicinamibacterales bacterium | reverse complement strand
ACCGAAGCCAAGTGCCCATTTCATCACGCTCCCAGCAAAGGTACGACCAACCGCGACTGGTGGCCGAACCGTTTGAAGGTCGAACTGCTGCACCAGCATTCCTCCAAGTCCGATCCGATGGGCGGAGACTTCAATTACGCGGAAGAGTTCAACAGTCTCGACTTTGCGGCTTTGAAGCAGGATCTCGCGGCGCTGATGACCGACTCGCAGGATTGGTGGCCGGCTGACTTTGGCCACTACGGCGGCCTGTTCATCCGCATGGCCTGGCACAGCGCCGGCACCTACCGCACCGGTGATGGTCGCGGCGGCGGCGGCCGGGGACAGCAGCGCTTCGCTCCACTCAACAGCTGGCCGGACAACGTGAGCCTCGACAAGGCGCGTCGCCTGCTCTGGCCAATCAAACAGAAGTATGGCCGGAAGATTTCCTGGGCCGACCTGATGATCCTCACAGGGAATGTCGCGCTGGAGACGATGGGCTTCACAACCTTCGGCTTCGCCGGGGGGCGCGAGGACACGTGGGAGCCGGATCAGGACATCTATTGGGGCCGCGAAACCACGTGGCTGGGCGGCGACAAGCACTACGCACACGGTTCCGAGGGCGTCGTCAAGGAGGGCGGGGTGCTCGTGTCCGACGACGACGCGGACGGGAACATCCACGACCGCAACCTGGAGAATCCGCTGGCCGCAGTGCAGATGGGCTTGATCTACGTCAACCCCGAAGGCCCGGACGGCAATCCCGATCCGGTCGCTGCGGCGCGGGACATTCGCGAGACCTTCGGCCGAATGGCGATGAACGACGAGGAAACGGTGGCGCTGATCGCCGGCGGCCATAGCTTCGGCAAGACTCACGGCGCTGGCCCATCTTCCAACGTGGCGGATGAGCCGGAAGCGGCCGGCCTCGAAGCGCAAGGTTTCGGCTGGAGAAACAGCTTCGGCACTGGCAAAGGCGGCGACACGATCACCAGCGGCTTGGAAGTGACCTGGACTACGACGCCCACCAAGTGGAGCAACGACTTCTTCACGCACCTCTTCGGCTACGAATGGGAACTCACGAAGAGCCCCGCCGGTGCGCATCAGTGGAAGCCGAAGAACGGTGCAGGCAATGGCACCGTGCCGCATGCGCACGACGCCTCGGAGCGGATCGCGCCTTCCATGCTGACCACCGATCTCGCCCTGCGGTTCGACCCCGCTTACGAAAACATCTCGCGGCGCTTTCTGGAGAATCCGGACCAGTTCGCCAACGCGTTCGCGCGCGCCTGGTTCAAGCTGACGCACCGCGACATGGGCTCGCGCGAGCGTTATCTCGGGCCGGAGGTTCCTGCGGAAGTCCTCCTCTGGCAGGATCCCATCCCCTCGGTCGATCATCCGCTGATCGATGCGGGGGAGATCGCCGCACTCAAGAGCCGGATCCTGGCTTCCGGCCTGACGGTCTCTGAACTGGTCACGACCGCCTGGGCGTCGGCGTCTACGTTCCGTGGCTCCGATAAACGTGGCGGCGCGAACGGCGCCCGCATCCGGCTGGCCCCGCAGAAAGATGGGGAAGTCAACCAGCCGGCCCAACTGACCAAAGTGCTCGGCGCCCTGGAAGGCCTCCAGAGTGCGTTCAGCGGCGCCCAGTCGGGTGGGAAGAAAGTCTCACTGGCCGACCTCATCGTTCTGGGGGGTTGCGCCGGCATCGAGCAGGCGGCGAAGCATGCCGGTCACGAGGTCACGGTCCCCTTCACCCCGGGGCGCATGGACGCCTCGCAGGAGCAGACCGATGTCGAGTCTTTCAGCCACCTCGAGCCGCTTGCGGACGGCTTCCGGAATTACCTCCGGACCACCTACACGGTCTCGGCCGAGGAGTTGCTGATCGACAAGGCGCAACTGCTTACGCTCACCGCGTCGGAAATGACGGTACTCGTCGGCGGCTTGCGCGTCTTGAAGACCAATGTCGGCGGTGCTCAACCCGGCGTCTTCACCGATCGCCCCGAAGCATTGACGAACGACTTCTTCGTGAACCTGCTCGACGTGGGAACCGCATGGCAGCCGGTCTCCGCCGACGCCGACCTCTTCGAAGGCCGCGACCGCAAGACGGGCTCACTCAAGTGGACCGGCACGCGGGTCGATCTGCTCTTCGGCTCCAACTCCCTGCTGCGCGCGGTCGCGGAAGTCTACGCCTGTGCGGACTCGCAGACCAAATTCGTCCAGGACTTCGTGGCGGCCTGGACCAAGGTGATGAACCTCGATCGCTTCGACCTTGCGTAACCGCTAACGTTTCCTTCATACGCGCCAGCGTCGCCGTGTCAGCGGCGCGATCGCCCGACAACCGTCGCGCCGTCAATCAGGACCGTCGACTTCGATTCGGGGACTGAGGACCCTCGCGGGCTGCACCTTCCACGCGCAATACGCTGCAACGACGATCGGCGGGCCGTACTCGAGCATCAACACCGCAGGGGGCACACGCCACGGCGCGCCTCCCGCAAACCACTGCCACACGCCGTAGGTCGGCAGGATGCTCAGCGACCACACGGTCAGCGGAAGAGCCCCGGCGCTCGTGAGAAACGGGAGGAGCCACACGAGGTACCAAGGGTAGACCAGCGGCGAGAATGCCAGCGCCGCCGCCAGTGGCCAGGCCCACGCAGCCGGCGAGCGTGCCGCATCCCGGCGGCAGGCGAGGCTGACCGCGAGACCGGCCGCCAAGGCGAGCCCCGCAGCGCCCCATGCGCCGACGGCTGCCTCGCCCCATTCGAACAGCGGCGCATTGAAGCGGAACCGGTCGATCACGTCGGGAATCGATCCCGCCGGCGGCACGCCTCCCAGTACGAATGGCGCTGAAATCCCCAGCAACACCGAGGCTGCGAACAGCGCGTCTCTCGGCCGCACGCGCTTCCAGTACAGCGGCAGGAGGACGACGGGGAGCAGCTTGGCGCCGACCGCCAGTGCGAACCACACCGACGCCCGCGCCAGCCGGCCGCGAAGCAGCGCGAGTGCCGACAGGCAGATCAGCAGCGCGCCGAGCACATCGAAGTGGCCGTTGCGTGATATCTCAAGCGTTGCGAGCGGATGCCAGGCGTAGGCGAGCACCCAGGACGGGTCCATGCCCCGCAGCACGAGCCACCGCCACATCACCAGGACGAGCAACCCTTCGCAGACGACGAGCGAGAGCTTCAGCGCTTCGGTCGACTCGTGCAGTGCTGTCACCCCACGGAAATAGAGCTGCGCCACCGGCGGGTAAGGGCTCGGCACGTCCGGGTTGTTCATGCGCCGCGTCAGCGGCGTGTGGATCCACTCCAGAGCGGGATCGTTCGCCCGCGCGCTGTAGGGATTGAGTCCGGCGCGCTGCACCCGGGCGTCCCAGACGTACCGGTAGACGTCGCCGTTGCGACCCACCGGCGCGAGCGCCAGCGGAATTCTCCACGCCAGCGCCAGCACGAGACCACACAAGAGGATCGCTCGCGATGGGAAGCGCTGCTGGAACAACTCTCGCACCGCAAGCACGTACGCCACCGCGCCAAGCGCAAGGATCCAGAAGAAGAGCGGTGAGCCGTCGCGTGGGGACAGCTGACGAAGCATCACGAACGCCGTCCCGATGGCGACGCCGCACACGGTCAGGCGCTGACTCCTCATGGCACGCCAGGATCCGGGCCAGGGGCAGGACCCGTCCCGGCCCGATCCGACCATGAGCGGAGCAGCGCGGCGGTGCGCGGGGCGGCCGACGGATCCCGGCGAAGCGCCTCCGTGAGGCGCGGGAGATCGCTGGCGACGTCCACGTCGAACCACTCCTCTGTCAGCCGGTAGGTCAGCCCCCGCGCGCGCGCGTTCGTGAGCAATGATGCCAACGCGCTTTCCGTCCCCATGGGTGTCGGATCGAAGAGTCCCGCGTGCGGCGCGGTCGCCCCCACGAGGTAATAACCTCCGTCATCGGTCGGGCCGGCGACGAGGTCGTGCGTCAGCAGCGCCGCGAAGGCGTCGTCAAGGACGCGTGGCGAAAGATGCGGACTGTCGCTGTTGAAGGCGATCACGCGACGCAGGCCGTCCCGCGTGAACGTGGCAAATACGGACGTGAGCGCGGCCGCCAGACCGCGGCCCTGCTGGGCAACGCCGCTGACACCGGCTGGCAACAACGTCGAAAGCTCCCGAAGGTCCTCTTGCGGCGCCATCACCGCAACCTGGGTGTTCGGGATCGACGACCCGAGCGCGAGCGTGTCGTCCAGGAGGCAGCGATACAACTCGACGATCGCTTCGGCGGGATACTCGCCAGCGAGGCGCGTCTTCACGTGTCCCTGGCGAGGCGCTTTCGCCATTACGACGAGGACACGCTGCGCCGCAGTGGCCGAAGCGCCCGTCACGGCATGTCTTTCGTCGTCCGGGCGCCGAGCTCTTTCAGGCGGTACTTGATGATGCCCGAGAAAATACACGATGCGGCGCCCATCGAACCTCGCACCGTTCCGGTGATCTTCGACGTGCCGATGCGTGGATAGTAGCTCACGGGAACCTCGACGATGCGATAGCCTCGCGCCGCGCCCTTGATCAGCATCTCGACAGGCCAGCCGTAGGTCTGTTCCTGCAGCGTCAGTGCGCGGAGCATCGCCGGGCGGGCGGCGCGGAACGGTCCAAGGTCGGTCAGTCTCACGCCCGAGACGAGGCGGATCAGGCCGGCCGCGACACGATTCCCGAGAACCGAATGCCATGGCAAAGCGCCGCGTATTCGCGTACCCGCCAACCTCGAGCCGAGGACCAGGTCGGCGTGTCCGGCTTCGATCGGCGCGAGAAGTTGCGGCAGTTCCGCCGGGCGATCGCTGTAATCGCCGTCGAGGAAGACCACGATCTCGGCGGTGGTGTCGACGTGCTCGAGCCCTGTGAGGCACGCGCGGCCGTATCCGCGCCGGGGCTCCCGGATCACGCGCGCCCCCTGATCGGCGGCGACCTCCCGCGTCCGGTCCGTGGACCCGCCATCCACGACGATCACTTCGATGACCAGCTCGCGCGGTATGTCGGCGATCACCCGTCCGATGGCGGCCTCTTCGTTGCGCGCCGGAATCACCACCGAAACACGCATCCGCTTACCAGAGAGGGAGATGCGGAAAGCGCCGCGCGAGCCAGCCGTCGAGACCCCACGTGCGTCCCGGCGTGTCCAGCGCGAGCGAGTACGCGGCAATCATCGGGAAGAGAAGCTCCCAGATCCAGGCGGTGCCCCATTCCGAGACCCAGAGCGACGTGAGGAACACGGCGGCGGCCAGCGCCACGGGCCGTGACAGCACTCCGAGGACCAGCAGCGTCCCGAAGCTGATCTCGGTCACCGCCTGCAGGGGCGCTGCCACTGCCGCGTTGGACGCCATCAGCGACATGACGGCCTTCCACGCCTCAGGTGCGTGCCCCTTGGTGACGTAGTGGGTGATCAGGTCAGCGTACCCCTGCGGCGTGTAGAGCCCTTTTCCGAGGTTCTCGAAGAACACCCAGACGAACAGCATGCCCAGGCCGATCCGGATGAGCGCGAGCGCGTGCCGCGCATCAAGGGCGCGCACCGGTCTGGAGTCCATCATCGACGTCGTCTCCACTTCACACCTCCTGATACCGGCCTGAATTCCCCGCTACAATGGGCGCATGAACGACGGCAGCGTGGCGCGATTGCCGGTCCGCATAGAGATCGGGCCGACGATGAAGACGTTTGCGTCCGGGCTGTTGCTGGAACTGGTGGCCGCGCTGCGCGGGTCGAGCGACGGCGACTTGATTGCCCTGACTGCCGGGGGCGCCTCGGTGGGACCGGACCTCGACGCCTGGTCGCGCATGACGGGCCACGTCATCGTCGGCCGCTCCGATGAGCAGGAAGGAACGCGCTGGGTCATCCGTCATGGCGCCGCCGACGGTGCGCTCCAGGACGCGCAGCCGCTCGGCGCGCGGATCTGGTTGTATACCAACTTCCACTGCAATTTGAATTGCGACTACTGCTGCGTACGCTCGTCGCCGACCGCGCGTCGGCGCGAGCTCGGTCTCGCGCGAGTGCAGCGCATCGCTCAGGAAGCGGCACCGCTCGGTGTCGGCGAATTCTTTCTGACCGGCGGCGAGCCGTTCCTGCTTCCGGACATCGCCGATATCGTGCTGGGTTGCGCCGAGGCCGCGCCCGTGACGCTCCTGACCAACGGCATGCTGTTCGGCGGCCAACGCCGGACCGAGCTGCTCCGGATGCCCCGCGCCCGCGTCACGCTGCAGATCAGTCTTGACAGCCCGACGCCCGAGCTGCACGACTCGCACCGGGGCGCCGGCTCCTGGCAGCGCGCGTGGGACGGCATTCAGCTTGCGCGCGAGGAAGGCTTTCGGGTACGGCTGGCGGCGACGGTCGCGAGCAGCCCGCAGGAGGACGCGTTCCGGCAGTTCCTCGATCAACATCGCATTCCCGAGGCAGACCGCGTCATCAGGCGCGTGGCGCTGCGCGGCGTGGCAACAGCCGGCGTGGCGCTGGCGCGCGCGGATCTGATGCCGGAGATGACCATCACGGCGGATGGCGTCTACTGGCACCCGGTCGGCGCCGAGGATCTCGACATGCTGGTCACGACCGAGATCTTTCCCCTGGCGGCAGCGCTGGCGGCGGTGACCCGCGCCTTCGAGCGAGAGCGGGAGCATTCGGGACGCCTCGCGCAGGTGTTTCACTGCGCATGACGCGACACGCAATTTCTCCGTGACGGCGGGCCGGATCACGCCGGGCGCCGGAAGTGACCTTGTCTGCGGCAGGCTTCGGCCAGAGAGCCGTATCCCTCGACATCCGCAGGCACCCACGCTTTCAGGCCTTCGGCTTCCAGCACATGTCGATGGGCGGGATTGTCGAACTGCATACCGTAAAGCGCCTCGGAAAATCTCTGCGCGATCCCGCGGTCGAGCCCAGGCCGTGCCGTGAACATGCAGTGAGAGTACGGCGGCGAGGACCAGACGTCGGCGACCGCCCCGGCAGGCACCAGCTTCTGCTCTTGCACGCCGGCCCAGAACGGGCTGCCTACCATACCCGCGTCGGCGCGCCCGTCCATCACCGCTTTCAGCACGTCCACTTCGCTCGTGCCGGTGTCGCCGTGCTTACCGACGTCGGTATTGAAGCGGATGAGGCGGAAATCCCGATCCGCCACCAGCCCCTCCTGCTCCAGGAAATGAACCGGAAGGATCGCCGCGTGACCGCTGTCCTGACTGCCTATCGCCAACGTGCGCCCGCGCAGGTCGGCCAGCGACGATACGGGGCCTCCAGCCAGGGTGATCATGCGCGTCATCCAGCCAAGATCTGTATCGCGCATGGCCAGGGGGCGGCATGCGCCCGCGCTCCACTCCATGGATTGCAGGTACGCGAGGTTCGTGTTCCAGGCGATATCGATGCGCGGCGTGACTGCCGACCCGTCCGCCAGGAGTGCCACCAGCTGCGCCTCGTAACTCTGGAACAGGACCACCTCCACCGGCAACTGAGCCTCGTTTCGAAGGTAATGGCGCATCCCTTCCCAGATCGGGACGACCTTCGGATCGTACGCCACGGCCCCCACCCAAATCGTCTGCTCGGCCAACATGGAACCTCTCTCTCAGAACAGGGGGATGTCCAGAAGACTCTTGCCGATGAAGTCCCTGAGCACGTCGCTGGTCGGCGCCATGACCGCGCCAGCATGGGCGTCGCGGAAATAACGCTCGATTGCCGTGTGGCGGGAAAATGCAGCGCCACCACAGGTGCGCATCCCCAGTGAGGTCACCTCGATCGCGGCCTCGCCCGCGGCCGCCTTCACTTCGAGCACGCGCAACATCGTCAAGCCGTCCGGCCGCTCGAGTCGTGCGGTCGTGTCATCGATGAGCGTGGCAAGTTGATCGGTCTTGATCTGCATGGTTGCCAACTGCGCGCGCAGGGTGGGCAACGCTTCGCCGAGCGTGGTGCCGAGATGCTCGAACCGGGCGGTTTTCAGATGAGTGACGGTGGCAGCCACCGTCGCGCGGCAAATCCCGAGGGCGACCGCCGCTGTGCCCACATTGAACAGCGGCAGGACCGTCTGCAGCATGGCGCTGAAGCCTGTGCCCTCCGCGGTCAAACGGAGATGCCCGGGCACAACGCAGCCGTCGAGGAGCATGGGACTCGACGCATTGGCACGGAGTCCCATGCCGTCCCAGGCGCCCGCCACCGACAGCCCTGGTGAGTCAGCGGGCACCAGGTAAAGAGTGGAATCGGTTGGACCCTGTGCGTTGGGCGAGAGCGAGGACACGACGTAGCTGTTCGCGAATCCGGCACTCGTGACCCAGGACTTGCGCGCGGTAAGGCTCACGCCGGATCCGTTCAGGCTCTCCGCCTTCGAGACCGGGGCCCAGAAGTGGCTTCGCGAGCCGGCCTCGCTGAACGCGAGCGTCGTCAAATGTGATCCTGCGGCGATGTCGCTTAGGAGCGGCACCACCTGCGCAGGGTCGGGGGCGGCCGCGATCACGGTCGTGCCCAGCGAGTGCATGACGAACACCATTGCGACCGAGGGGTCCGCTTCCGCCAGCGCGGCGGTCACGTCGACGAACGGGCGTGGTCCCGCCCCGGCTCCCCCGTGAGCCGCTGGCACCAGCAACCCGAGGAGTCCTTCCCCGCCCAGGGCGCGCACGGCCTCGGTGGAGAAGCGGCCAGCTCTGTCGTTGTCCGCCGCCCCGGTGGCCAGCACCGTCCGGGCAATCTCGCGCGCCCGCGTGGCATACGAATGAGAATCGGTAATTGTCATGGCCGTCCTTCTACTCGAGTCGAGTCCGGCCCGCGCCGGCGGGTGCAGTGTACCCCAGATAGATGCGTCGCTATGTCAGCCGCGCGGACGGACGACGTCGAGTTGTCGAGCTTCCCCGCCCGTCCGCCAGCAAGTAGGATCTACCCCATGCTGCAGATGATGCGAGATCTGGTCGCCCACAAGGAATACGCCGCCTCGGCGGCACGCCTCCGATGACCGATTTCATCCTGTGGCTCGCGAATCGTTCCGTTCCGGTTCGGAGGTGATCGTGCAAAGAGCTCTTTCGGTCGGAGCCGTATTGTGCTCGCTGCTGCTGTGTGGTCCGGCCCGAATTGGTGCGCAGTCGCTCGCCGCGACCCAGAAGGCGTCCGGATCGAGCTTCGATGCGGTTCTCGACGAGGTGGAAGCCGCGCAAGTGCAGCTGGTAAACGGTCGCGCCGCGGCTTTCAAGGCGCTGTGGTCCCACCGCGACGACGTCACGCTGGCTGGGGGCCCGCGCGGGATGATTGCCAAGGGCTGGGCGCAGGTGGGCGAGCGGCTCGAGTGGGTCGCGACTCAATATGTCGAGGGCGCGCGAACACACCAGGAAGTGGCGCGCTACGTAGGGCAGGACCTCGCATACGTCGTCCTGCGTGAGACGATCAGGTTCAAGAGCCCTGAGGATCGCCGCCCGATGGTTCAGGAACTTCGCGTGACGCAGGTCTTCCGGCTTGAAAGTGGCAAGTGGCGCATCATCCATCGGCACGCCGACTCGCAGGTCACAAAATAGATAACTCGGTGAGCCCTACGTCCGCTCGGCGACCTTCCCGATCGGATGCCGCCGCAGCAGGACCAGCGATGCTACCAGCGCCACGATCAGTACGGCCAGTAGCGCCAGCTCGATCGACACCTGGCGGAACACCACCGGATCGGCCTTCTCGAGCAGCTGCGGCAGTTCCGCGGTCAGGACCAGCAGGCGTCGCACCACCGCGATCAGACCGACAACCAGGAACGGCTCCGGCGCGAGCGTATGTTCCCGGAACGACACCTGGACGGTGAACATCACTTCGACGATGAGCAGGATGAGGAGGAGCCGGTCGAGCAACTCGATGATGTTGGCCGGCAGGGTGCCGGCGACGAGGTTCTGCCAGAACGCAACGACCCCACTGCCGAGCAGGGTGAGCGCGCAGGCCAGACAGAGATCTTCAAGTCGCACGTCGCGTCCCCGCCGACCGACGGGGCGGAAACGCCAGCGACACCGACACACCCGTGGCAAAGATCAGCGGCACGCCGTACATCGCCCAGGTCCACGTATACCCACCCGCTTCACCGATCATCAGGAAGCTGCCCGCCCCCCACGCGATCCCCACAATCGCGCTGGCCCAGGCTGCGGCCGTCGTTGCGCGCGGCCAGTGAAACCCCGCCAGCAATGCGAACGCCAGTCCGGCGACAGGCACGTTGGCCAGAATCAACCGGTTCAAAATGTCGTCAACGAGGAAGATGGCGCCCAGCCAGCTGACCACGGCGAAGCCGGTGATGAGTCCACGCTGGACGGGCACGTGTCGGCCTGCCACCCAGCCGAAGTCGGCCGCGACCATCGCCGCCATCGCACTCCACACGCCGCCCAGCGTCGTCAGCGCCGCGGCGAACAACACGCCCATGCCGACACCGCGCACGACCGGTGGCAGCCACTGCAGGATCATGGTGGGCACCGCGAGCTGCGGGTCCGGGAGCGATGCCATCGTGACGCGCAGGTGCGCCGCCGCCAGCACCATCGATCCGTACAGGGCGAACACCAGGCCCGCCGACAGCGTCACGGCCAGCACCGCGGTGCGTCCGTCTTTGGCCGCAAAGATCTTCTGCCCGTACCACGGCGCCGCGATGTAGGTGAAGCACGTCAGCACGATCAGCGAGGTGACAAACCAGAACGGCAGCGCCGGATGCGTCCACTGCGCCAGCGGCGCTACCGCCAGTTGATCGGGCGGAAACACCGCGGCGAGCCCGCCCAGCGTCGCGCTCCGCATCGTCCCGATGACGAGTAGCGTTGGGAACAGGACGAGCGTGACAACGAAGCTGACCACGTCGCTCCTGACGACCGAGGCCAGCCCGCCGCGCAGAATGACGACCAGCACGACCAGAGTCAGGATGGCCGTGAGCGCCGGAAACGGGAGCGTCGGCATCATCGGCTGAAAGATCAGGCCGAGCGACTTGACGTACGTCGCCGAGAAGCCGCTCATGGCGGCGAGCAGCATCAGCGAGGCGAACACGCCCAGGTTCCGGGAATAGCGCTCGGCAAAGAGCTCCGCGACCGAGAGCCGATCGAAGCGTTTCCACGCGCGCGCCACGGTCAGGGTGTAGAATCCGAGACCGATCAGAAAGACGAGGGGAAGCGCCAGTGCCATCGGCCCGACGCGGTAGCCGACGGCGCTGAACGCCAGCAGCGTGCTGGTGTTGAACTCCGTCATGACGAGCGTCGCCACGAGCGGGAAGAGCCCCAGGGCGCGGTCCGCCACGAGAAACGTGCTCTCGCGGGAGACGACGCGCGCGCCGGACCAGATGATGACCGCCAGCAGACCGATGAACCCGATCCAGTCGACGATGCTCAGGTGCTGATCCATCATTCCTCGACACGTTGCGCGCGCCCGCATGTTTGACGAGTCATTCAGGGCGCGGTTCGCTGGTTGGGTAAAGCCCCTCGCGCCGCCCCTGGCACGACTCGGCGTCACTGCCAATCATGTAACAGTTGTCTCGTTCCTCCTGACACTCGTCGCCGCCGCATTGATCGCCGACGGCCGGGCGCTCGCCGGACTGGCCATCTGGATCCTCAGCCGGATCGGCGACGGGCTTGACGGGGTGCTGGCCCGTGACGCAGCGCAGACCAGCGCCTTCGGTGGATACCTCGACATCACGCTGGACATGGCCGGATACGCGGCCATGGTCGTAGGGTTTGCGGTCACACATCCGGCGCTCTGGCTGGCGTGGCTCGCGGTGCTCGCCGGCTACACCGTCGTCATCACGACGACGCTGGCCCTTTCCGATGCCGCCCGCGGTTCGGGCCACCAGGTCAGTCTCACCAATCGGACGTTCCAGTTCACGCCGGCGCTGACCGAAGCTGGCGAGACAAGCGTCATGTATGGGTTGTGGGTCGTGTTTCCCGAGCACGTGCCGTGGCTCGTGTGGGTCTGGGTCGCCGCGCTCGCGTTCACGACCGTACAACGGACGGTGCTGGCGTGGCGCCTGCTGCGCTGACCGCCGTCTCCACGGCCAGCCAGGGACGCGCACCTAATCTCAGCGGAACCTGCTGGCCTGGTCAATCTGGTAATACCGCGCGCTACCCCACAATTCCAACCGTCCGCCGTGCTGTTGAGCCAATCGTGGAATAAACGGCGGGCTTCAGGGTATCTGTCGGAGAGGCGGATGGCGCCGGTGGAGGAAGGAGCACGCGTGATGCGAGCGATATGGCCGGGCTTGGCCCCTCGCGCTCTGCACGACAAGCGCGATCGAGAGGACTCATGACCATGAGCGGGCTCTGTCTTGCGGCGTTGCTGTGCGCGAACGCTCCTCTTGGCGCCGGTGTGCCTCCGGGCTGGAAGGTTCGTAACATCCGCGGGCAAGACCGCTCCAGAGATCGAGGTTCGTAACGACGGTGAGGGACCTGTCCTCAGAATTCGGGGAGCGGGCCGTGCAGCGTCGTTTTACCGTGAGCTGCCCACTCAGCGGGCTGAGTCACCGGGCTCGCTCGCGTGGTCGTGGCGTGTGGTGCAGGCCCCCATCGGTGCGGATTTACGCCAGCAGAAGACGGACGATTCGCCATTGCGCGTTTTCGTCGTCTTCGGAAACCCCGGTCTCTTCGGCGGATCGAGCCGCGTCATTTTCTACACCTTCGGCGGCGCTGAACCGGACGACTACGCTCGCGCCAGCTTTGTTTCCGACAGACTGCACGTCATCCGTGTCGGCGGTCCCCCGGATGTCGGAAGCTGGAAGGAGAACGCGGTGAACCCATTTACCGACTACCGCCGAGTGTGGCGCCGGAAACCGCCGCCGGTTACTGCCGTGGGTGTGATGCAGGACACGGATCAGACCCGGGCAATGGCCGTGGCGGAATTGCGCCGGCTCGAGTGGCTGCCACGCTGATCGGGCAAGACATGTCACACGCCAAAGTCTACGCGCTGCTCTTCCTGCGGCTCTCGTTGGGGCTCCTCATGCTGGTTTGGGGCGTCGACAAGCTTGCCAATCCCACGCACGGCATGGCTGTCGCGGAGGGATTCTACTTCGGGCTCCTGGGAGCGCGGGCGCTGATGCCGGTGCTCGGCATCGCGCAGCTGGGCCTGGGACTGCTCGTGATACTTGGCCTGGCGCGCCGTTACGTGTACATCGCTCTTGCCGCCGTCACTGGAGTGACACTCATTGGGGTCTGGCGATCGGTGCTCAACCCGTGGGGCTGGTACCTCGGACGTACGAACGCGCTCTTTTTTCCATCGCTGATCATTTTTGCGGGCGTGCTGGTGCTGCTCGCCTTTCGTGACGAAGACCAGCTCGTGCTGTGGCGGGCGCCCAGATCCTCCCCGAACCGAGTGAAGCCCGAGACCGATGCCACTTCGGCTCGCACGTTGACTTTACGATATCCAAGACCGGAGTAACCCATGCGCTGTTTCACAATGATCGCCTCATGTCTTGCCGCGGGAATCCTGGCCGGATGCAACTCCGCAACCCCGCCTACCGCGCCTAACGCAGCACCGGTTGTTGCTGCCGCTGGCATGCCTCCGCCCGCGGCGTCCGGCGTCACTGGCCGGTTCGTCGGTGTCGGACACCGGGGAAGCGGCGGCGGCCGCGTCGCTGTCGCCAACGGAGTCGGCCGCCTCGACTTTGACGATGACTTCTCCGTGCAAGGAGTGCCTGGGCCGTTTGTCTATGTGAACACCACCAACAACGCCAATACCGGGCGGCCTCTCAGGGTGGCGGCGCTCAAGTCCACTAGCGGCGCGCAGAGCTATTCGTTTGAGGTTCCGCCGGGTGTGAGCTATACCTGGGTCCTGGTGTGGTGTGACCCGTTCAACGTCCCGGTGGCCGAGGCCTCGATTCCGGCAACGCCCTGAGCGCCCGTCAAACTTTTCGACGTAACCTGCAACGCCCTCGGGTTCAGTTCTTCCGACCTGCATCCGCCACTCCGGCCTGGGCGCCGGGAGGTGTGGAGAAGGGATCGATCGGGATCTGCTCGTAGCGAACCTCAACGATCTCCAGTTCTTCGGTTCCGCCTGGCGCGCGCAGGATGACCGTGTCACCCGGTCCCGACTTCATCAATGCATTGGCCAGCGGCGACATCCAGGTAATGTAGCCGCGATCGGGATCGATCTCGTCGGCGCCGACGATGCGAACCTCACGCTCGGCCCCGGCTCCGTTGGCGTAACGCACCGTCGCGCCGAAGAAGACGTGCGTCGCTGCCCGGCCGGCGCGCGGGGCCGCGGGATCGACGATGTGGGCAGCATCGATCCGCTTGCGGAGGAAGCGAATCCGTCGGTCGATTTCGCGCAGCCGCTTTTTGCCGTAGTGGTAGTCAGCGTTCTCGCTCCGATCCCCGTTGCCCGCCGCCCATGCGACTACCTCAGTCACGGCCGGGCGTTCCCTGGTGAGGAGAAACTTCAGCTCCGCTCTCAGCCGCTCCAGGCCGGCTGGCGTGATGTAGTTCTTCACTGGCGGCGCCGCTGGGACCGCGGCATCGTCGGCGGGCTGGTCCTCGTCGTCAATCTCGTCCGGGTCGTCTGTGAACTGGTTGGGCATGACTCGAAAATTCGAGTTTACGAGGTTACGATCGAGCATGCGTCAGATTCTCCTCGGCATCCTCCTCCTGCTGTTCCCGACCCTGCAGCAATCCCCAGTCGAACCTATCGTTCGGATCGGCCTGACCCAGAACGCCGCGACCGTCACGATTCGGTCAGCCCGGGCGTTTACCGTCGCAGGACGCACGACGCGGGCTGCGACGTTCGCAGCGGTCCTCGCTGTCGATCCCAATGCGAAGGGACCCGTCGCCGCGGCCGATCTGCAGCACCGGATCACGGCGAGGCTGGACGATGGCACAACCCTGGTGATGCCGGCCGACGGGCGTGTGCGCATCGAGCCGCCGGCTGCGCCGCTCGAGATCGAGGCGCGTGCCTACCGCGGCGCGCTGGAGATCTTCGGCAACAGCCGCCGCACGCTCACCGTCGTCAACGAACTGCCGCTCGAGGAGTACCTGCGGGGCGTCGTCCCCAACGAGCTCAATCCCGCGGCATTTGGTCAGCTGGAGGCGCTCAAGGCACAGGCGGTGGCGGCGCGCACCTACATCCAGCGCAACCTGGGGCAGTACAGCAAGGAGGGCTACGACATCTGCGCGACCGACGCGTGCCAGGTGTACTTTGGCGTGCTGACCGAGGATGCGCTCGCGACGCAGGCTGTCCTGGAGACGCGCGGCGTCGTCGCGACCTACGACGGCCGGACGATCAACGCGCTGTACAGCTCCACGTGCGGTGGACGCACGGAGGACGCCGAGCACATCTTCACCGAGAAGGTCCCCTACCTGGTGTCCGTCAGCTGCGAGTACAAGCACCCGAGGATGGCGTTCGAGACCGTGCGAGCGATTCCCAACTGGAAGGACGGCGTGGTCGCGGTTGCGGGGGTCAAGAACTTCAGCGAAGCGGCGAAGTTCATGGGCCTTCCCAGCCGCGGTGAACACGCAACGACCAATGCAGACACACTCGCCACATTCATCCGCGAGACGTTCTACCCGTCGGTGGTGACCGCATCGGATCTCTCGTTCGTCAGGGAGCAGGGGATTCTGACCGCCGGAGAAGACGTGCCTCTGCTGGAGCTGCTCTTCCGGCTGATCGACAAGAAGTCCGCCTTCGAGTGGCAGCAGGGGGTGCTCGAGTCGTTCGACGCCGACAGCCGAACCCTGCGCCTGGTCGTCGGCGGCCAACGGAAGGCGTTCACAGTCGCACCGAATGCGCTGGTGTATCAGCGTGTGGGCGACAGCCGGCTGCCCTTGCGCACGGGCGCGTGGATCGGCGGCGAGCTGGTGGACTTCCGCGCGGAAGCAGGCGTGATCCCGATGCTGGTCTACCGGATCAACTTCGCCAATCCTGCGGCGGACCGCTATTCGCGCGTGGCGCTATGGCAGGTGCGGAAGACGAAGGCGGAGCTCGATACCGCATTCCGGTCGCTCGCCATCGGTGAGTTCAGGGGCATGCGCGTCATCCAGCGAGGCCTGTCCGAGCGTCTCGTCAGCACCGAGCTCACCGGCACCACTGGACGCGCGACCGTCCCCGCGCTGCGCCTGCGCACGCTGCTGTCATTGCGCGACAGCCTGTTCTCGTACGACATCGAGCGCAACGCGTCCGGCACCGTCGTCGGCGCGACCTTTTTCGGGCGCGGCTGGGGGCACGGCGTCGGCATGTGCCAGGTGGGCGCGTACGGGATGGCGCTGGCGGGGGCGACGTATGAGGAGATCTTGAAGAAGTACTACACGGGGATCGCGCTGCAGAAGCTGTATTGAGACTGCGCCGGCGGCACGGATGCTCCGGGTCGGGCGCGATCTTCGCGTATCGCCGCGCCGCGTCGACGGCCCGTGGCGCGAGCGCGGGCACGTCGTAGCTGTGGATGATGTAGTGCGCCGTCCCTGGATGCTCGGGCTGCGCCCGCCACAGCGGTGTCGGACACCGGGGAAGCGGCGGCGTCCGCTTCGCTGTCGCCAACGGAGTCGGCCGCCTCGACTTTGGCGATGACTTCTCCGTGCAAGGAGTGCCAGGCCCGTTTGTCTATGTGAACACCACCAACAACGCCAATACCGGGCGGCCTCTCCGGGTGGCGGCGCTCAAGTCCAATAGCGGCGCGCAGAGCTATTCGTTCGAGGTTCCGCCGGGTGTGAGCTACACCTGGGTCCTGGTGTGGTGTGACCCGTTCAACGTTCCGGTGGCCGAGGCCTCGATTCCCGCAACGCCCTGAGCGAAACGGCGCCCGTGACCGGCGCCGACACTCGCTTACGCCGATACGGCGCGATCACCTGGGTGGCGAAGCGCTCCATCTCCTCCGCCTGCGGGCTGCACTGGAGCAGCAGCAGGTCCACACCGGCGTCCTCGAACGCTTCGACCTGTTCAATGATCCTTTCCGGCGTGCCGACGAGACCCGACCGCAGGCCGCGATTCGACACCGAGTAGTCTTCGATCGACACCCGCTGTTCGAGCTGGGTGTTCGCAATCCACTGCTGGTAGTTGCCGTAGCCGGCGGCAGATTGCTTCACGTCGGTGATGCGCGCAAGCTCCTCGCGTGCCTCTTCGTCCGAGTCACGAACAATCGTGTAGCCGGCAACGCCGTACGACATCGGGCCACCACCGGTCGCCGCGCGACGGGTGACCATGTCTTGGATCCGGCGGGCAATCGTGCCAGGATCGTCGCCATGCATGACATATGCGTCGCACAGGGTGGAGATCAGTGTGCGCGCCGTGTCAGACTCGCCGCCGGCGTAGATCGTGGGGCGCGGCCGCGATATCGGCTTCGGCTCGAGCCGCGCCTTCTCGATTCGGTAGTAGCGCCCGTCGAATGAGAATTCCGGCTCGCGCCACAGCCCATCGACCACCGCGAGCCACTCGCGCGTGCGTGCGTAGCGTTCGTCGTGCCGATCGAACTGGACGCCGTACTGCCGCGCCTCGTCCGCCCACCACGAAGACACGACGTTGAGTGACAGCCGTCCGCCGCTGATGTGGTCGATGTTCGAGGCTTGCTTGGCGAGCAGCGCCGGCTCATGGAAGGTCGGCCGCACCGCGACCATCAACTCGAGTGTCGAGGTGACCGCCGCCAGCGAGGCCGCCGTTGACCAGGCGTCCAGCGACGGCGCCTGCACGCCCTTGATGTCGTTGAGGTTCAGTTCGGCGATGAGGGTGATGTCGTAGCCCCACGTCTCGCTCTTCTGCGCCAGCTCCTTCACGTACTCCCACGTCGGCGACATCCGCTCGTCGTCCACGTTCCGCAGCCATCCGCCGAAGACCGGCAGCCAGTAACCGAAGCGCATCAGCGCACCTCCTGTTCGAGGAAATCCGTCAGCCGGGCGAACGGATCGAAACCAACCACACGAGGTGCGTCGGCGACGAAGTTCGAAAGCGCGTTGATGTCGTAGTAGTAGCGACGGCCATCGCGGTCGTCGACGAAGTACTCGACGCCACCGACTTCGATGCCGGCCGCGGCCATGATCCGTTCGACGTCGAAGATCACCTCGGGAGGAGGCGTCGTCCCTTCAACGCGAAGGTTGTTCTTCGGCGCATCCACCGCGCATGCGCCACGCTCCAGCGCCACGCCGTCACTCGTCTGGCAGATATCGGCCGGGCAGAGATTGAAGCTCTCGCCCGAGCTGTAGACGTTGATGGCGTAAAGATATCGGCCGCCAAGGACCTCGACGCGGGTGATGTGGCCGCCGCGAGCGGTGACGAATTCCTGGACGAGCGCCGTCGCGTCGAGCCCGAGCTCGATGCGGCCCTCGTCGACCGCCCGGGCGAGATCCTCCGGACGATCGAAGCGGACGATCCCCGCGCCGCTGCCGCCGATGTTCGCCTTCACAACGATCGGATAGCGCAGCCCGCTGGCTGCCTCGAGCGCCTGCGCCGAGTGGTGAATGACGCGTGCGGGCGGAAACGGCAGCTTGAGCGACTTCAGCAGCGACAGCTGCAGCGCCTTTGACGTCTCGACCCGAAAGGCGGACAAGCCGTTGACGACGCGGACGCCGAGCCCTTCCAGGTGAGCGAGATAGTTCAGGGTGTAGAGGATGCTGTGGCCGCGACCGCGGAGATGTGCCGACGGACTCATCCGGTTGAAGAGGAGGCCGAACTCCGATCCGTCGCCGCTGGTCGCGTCGTAGAGGTGACGCGCCGCATCGATAGGCACATACGGCGTGCCGCGCCGGTCGAGTTCGGCGAACAGTGGACGGAACCAGTCCGGGTGCTCGTAGTAGATGGCGATCGCACGTGTTGCGCTCATGGGGATCCTCGAAACACTTCAGGCAAAAGAAAAAGCCCGGGAAGCAGAAATGCCTCCCGGGCCTTGAACTGTGAACGGATGGTGGTGCTGAAGACCTAGATGATCTTCACTCGATCAGGCACAGCGCGGCGCCGGGAGTGTGGACCCCGTGACAACGACACGCGCAACACTGCGTCAGAAACAAGATTCTTCGATCCTCGCACGGACCCGAAGTTGGTGTCTAGTGAAATCACGTCCTGAGCGCGGCAGGCTCTACGCCGAGAATCCGGATCGTGGATAGCACCGACGATCGCGCCGAGCAGGCGAAAAGCGAGGGCCCCGAGGGGGATGCGTATCTCGATCGGCACACGAGACCGCCGGTCAGAGTGGGGAACTCCATCCATGCCAACGGCCATGTTACTCATGCTCGGCCGGATCCGTTGGCCGATCCGCCTGTGCCGGTTTACGCCGCGCCTGCGCCGAGCTCAACATCGGGTCCTGGAATCTCCAGCGTCGCGCACAGCGGCGACAGCCGCGCCCGCTCGCGCAGCTCACGTGGCGCCATCCCGTAACGCCGTTTGAAGTCACGCGAGAAGTGGCTCGGATCGGAGTAGCCGACGAGCGCCATGACTTCTTTCACGCTGAGGAAGGTG
>DATLXP010000097.1:0-39776 GCA_035575695.1 Vicinamibacterales bacterium | reverse complement strand
CGGGCAGCGCCTTTGTGCTGGTCGTGACGGTGATGATGCTCCAGAGTTACTCGACTATCCCGCAGTACAAAACGAGAGCACGTCTGGAGATTCAGGATCCCCGGTCGATCTCGCTCCAGAATGTGGGCATCAGCGATGCGCGTTTCTGGGAATCCTCCGACATCTACTACGCCACGCAGGACGAGTCACTGAGAAGCCGTGAGCTGGCGCGCCGTGTCGTGCAGAAGCTGCAGCTTCAGAATCATCCTGATTTCAACGGGTCGCGGCCGCAGCCTCGCGATCCCGTCGCGCTGGTTCGGCAGGCCCGTGCCTCGGCGAGCGCATGGGTCCGGAGCCTGGTCGCCCGCCCCTCCCAGGCGCCTCAGTCCACAACGAAGCCCGCACCGAATGAATCGGACCAGGAGGGCCGCTACATCAGCGCGTTCCTGGCCGGGCTGACGATCGGCCGACAGCGCGACACGCAGATTTTCAACATCGACTACGTGCACACCGATCCGGCGTTCGCGACCGCCGCGGCGAACACGATTGCCGAAGAGTACGTGAAGCAGAACGTCACGCTGCGCCTCGATGACACGCAGCAGCAACTCACGTTCGTGACCGAGGAGCTGGTCAAGGCCGAGGCACGCCGGAAAGATGCCGAGCAGGCGCTGGTCGACTACCGGAGCCAGAACAACGCAATGTCGCTCCAGGAGCGACAGAACATCGTGGTGTCCGGGCTCAACGATGCCGCCTCCCAGCTGACCCGGGCGCGAGCGAGCAGGCTCCAGAAAGAGTCCGAATGGCGCCAGCTCGAGCGGCTCGATCCAGGGTCCCCTGCCGCGGATGGCCTCCCGGCCATTGCCACCAACGTCGCCGTGGTGAGGGCGCGCGGCGAGCTCGCGAGCCTCGAGTCGAAGAAGAAAGGCATGATCGACCAGGGCATGGGGGAAGGTCTGCCCGCGGTTCAGGCCATCACCGTCGATATCAGCAATGCCCGCGAGATCCTGATCGCCGAACGCCGCAAGGTGATCGAGGCGGCGCGGAGCGAGTTCCAAACGGCGCAGAACCTCGAACAGAGCTACGCCAGCCAGCTTGCCGGCGCAAAGGCGCAGACTGAGGATCTCGACAGCAAGTCCGCCGGGTACAAGAACCTCGAAGACCGGGCAACCGCGGAGCGCGAGGCGTACCAGGGATTTCTGAACCGGAAAAAGGAGCTCGACATCCTTGCGAGCAGCCGCGCGAACAACGCGCGGCTCATGGACGCCGCCGAGGTCCCCGGCGCGCCGTTCGCTCCCAACTCGAAGAAAGATTTGCTGAGCGCGATCCTGGCCGGGCTCACGCTCGCCTTCATGCTCGCCTTCGGGATCGAGTACCTCGACGACACGATCAAGACGCCCGAAGACGTCACCAAGCGACTCAAACTGCCGCTGCTCGGGCTCGTGCCGGCGGTCCGCGGCGACCATGTCCCGATGCTCACTGAAACGGTCCCGCACGATTTCGGCGAGGCGTTCCGGTCCCTGCGCACGTCGCTCGTCTTCACGAGCGGCGGTGAATCGACGCGCGTCATCGCCGTGACGAGCAGCCAGCCGCTCGAAGGAAAGACGACGACGGCCGCCAACCTCGCGTTCGCGCTGGCGCTCGGGGGCTCACGCGTCATCCTGATCGACGCCGACATGCGCCGCCCCGGTCTGCACAAGGCGATCGGTCTTCAGAACGGCCTCGGGTTGTCGCATCTGCTCACGGGGCAGTCGCGCGTCCGCGATGTCGTGCAGCGGACGTCCGAACCCAACCTGTTCGCGATCACGGCCGGACGCACGCCGCCGAACCCGTCCGAGCTCCTGGCGTCGGATCGCATGAACAGCCTGCTTGCGAACCTGGCGCAGGGACCGTTCGACTGGGTCGTGATCGACACCCCGCCAGTGCTCGCCGTGACCGACGCCGTGATCATTGCGCAGAAAGTCGCGGGAGTCGTGTTCGTGATCGGTTCCGAGATGACGCGCCGCGTCCACGCGGAGCGGGCGCTCGAAACGCTGCAGTCCGGCCGCGCGCGCAGCATTGGAGTGGTGCTGAACCGGGTTGACTTCAACCGCAACAAGTACTACTACTCGCGTTACTACGGCTACCAGTACAAGAGTTATTACGGGCAGAACACCCCCGCGTAAACGCCCCGGGGGGGGCGGGGCGGGAGTGTTGCAGGCGATCATTGCCTGGACCGCCTTCGCGTTCGGTGGTGTCTACGCCTCGACCCTCGCGCTTCCAGGTGTCCTGCTTCTGATACTTGCCGCGGCGTATCGCCCCGCCCTGCTTCGCAGAGGCCCCAATCCCCAGCTGGATCTCGCAATCCTCGTCGCCCTCGGTGTAGCGACCCTGCAGATCCTCCCGCTGCCGCGGACGCTCGTGCGCTGGTTCTCACCGGGCGCCATGCGCGTCGCCGATGCCCTGAGCCTGGTGGACGCGGGCGGCGCGCTTCCCGTGTCGATCAACCTGCCGCACTCAGCCGCGGCCGCGCTGATCTTCGCGGGCGTCCTCCTTGTCTTCTTCACTGCGAGGCAGCTGTTCGATGCCGGTGGCGTGCGGGCCATCGGGCGCGGCGTGGCCGTCGCGGGCCTCGTGCTCGCGGCTGTCGCGATCGCGCAGGACGCGACAGGACGCGGGATGATGTACTGGCGCTGGAGGCCCCTCTTCGAGCGCGCACATCCGTTCGGTCCATTCGTGAACCGGAATCATTTCGGCACCTGGGCGATCATGGCGATCACGCTGACGATCGGATACCTGGCGGCCCACGCATCGGCTCACGCCGCGTCATCGAGAGGGTCCTGGCGGCTGCGCGTCGTGGCGGCGCTGGATTTTCGCGCCGCGCTGCTGCTCGGCGCAGCCGCGCTGATGATCGTCGCGACCGTGCTCTCCCTTTCGCGATCATCGATGCTCGGGCTCGCGGCGGCCGTGCTCTTCGGTGGGTGGCTCTCACAGCAGCGGACGGTCGCACACGGTGGCGGCTCGCGACAGGCGGTCATGGTTGGCGTCCTCGCGCTTTTCGCGATGGCCCTCGTCCTGCTCCGGGTGGACCTCTCGAGCATCGCAGACAGGCTGGCGAGCGCCTCCACCGGTCTCGGCGACCGCGCGTTGATCTGGCGCGGGACGCTCCCGATCCTTCGCGATTTCTGGTTCACGGGGACAGGCGTCGGCACGTATCAGACCGCGATGGCGGTCTACCAGCGCACCAATCCCGGCCTCATTTACAATCAGGCGCATAACCACTACCTGCAGGTGGCGGCCGAAGGGGGCGTGCTGCTTTGCCTGCCGGTCACCGCGGGGCTGTTCATGCTGTGGAGAGATGGTGCGGCGGCACTCAGGAAAGATCGATCGGGCATGTACTGGCTGCGGGCCGGAGCGGCGAGCGGGCTGTTCGGCGTCGCCGTGCAGAGCACCGTCGAAACAGGCCTCCTGACACCCGCCAACGCGGTGCTCGCCGCCGTCATGGCGGCGATCCTCGTGCACGTGCCAGGCCGCTACGGGCCGCCGAGGGTACGCTGACATGTCGCTGCGCATTGCCTTCGACATCGACGGCGTCCTGGCGGATTTCCGTTCGGCGTTTCACGACGCCGCCAGGCAGTGCCTGCGCCGCGACGTGGTTGACGTGGACGACCTGAAGTCGGCCGGCGCTCTGGCGGACGAGGACGTGAAGCGTGTGTGGGAGCACGTCGCCCGGGCGACGAACTGGTGGATGGAGCTTGCGCCGTACGAGCCGGACCAGATCGCGCGGCTGTACGAGCTGACGCGCGCGGCGGGTTGGGAGGTGTTCTTCCTGACCAATCGGCCCAGGAGCTCGGGGGATTCGGTGCAGTTCCAGACCCAGCGGTGGCTGGAGCGCCAGGGATTCTACCTGCCGGCGGTCCTCACGGTGCCCGGGTCGCGCGGGGATATCGCCAACGGTCTCCGTCTCGACCTTGTCGTCGATGATCTCGTGCTCAATTGCGTGGAGGTCGTCAGCGCGTCGCCCGCCAAGGCGCTGTTGATGCAGCGCGACGTCAATATCAGCGCCACGAGGCACGCGACGGACCGCGGGATCGGCGTCGTGCCCTCGCTGGCCGGCGCCCTGCGCGTCGTCCAAGAGCTGGATAGCCTTCTGCCAGGACGCCGTGGACGTTTTCTGCGGCTCTCGGACTGGTTCAGGCCTTCGACAGCCGACACGCTGCCCCACAGTCCCCGCATTGTCCGCCCGCTACCGACGAAGGAATAATCCGAACCACTTCACGGCGCCGCTGATGATTCGTCTGGCATACAGCCACGCGAGCGGCGCGACGCTTCGGGGAGCGTAGCTGGTGCGCATGTAATCGGCAGGGGGGAACAGATGCGCCGCAAGTAACACACCCCTGGCCCGCCATCCACGCGTGGCGCGAACATCCAATCTGACCTGCTGCAGTGGCCCCCGCGGCGTCAGCAGCGCGGCGCTCGGCTCGTCACCCGCATCGCGCCATCCGCTCAGCAGTCGAGCGCCTCTCTCGGTCGGAAAGCGCGCCTCGACGCTGCGGATCACGTCCGCGCAGATCGCACTCATCCGGGTGTCGCGTACGTGGCGTGCGAACGCCGCGCACTCGTCCTCGTTGAGACCGCCAACGAGCAGGTAGACGTCATAGAGCCACAGGAGCCGCTGGTCGTGTCGATGGTGCGCTACCAAGTGGACGGCGGCGATGGTGATCGCGTCGGCGCGGCCGGGTCCCCTCGCGAACGGAGACAGGGCCGGCACCTCACGGGAGCGCGACCAGAGCGCATCGAAGTCGAAGAGGTCGGCCGCGAGCGGCGGTCCGGCGAAACGCCAGTGCACGTCGAAGTCCCCGGCAGGGATGTCGGCCCGGTCAAAGATCGTCTGCCCATGCACCGCAGCGCCGCTGATCGCAGGCGAGGGGGAGTAGCCGAGCGACTGGAACACGCGCGTCACGGTGTCCCGCTGACCGGGCCGCACGAGCAGGTCGGTGTCGTCCCGCGGGCGCAACACGGGGTCCGGGTACATCGCGTACGCGAGATGGGCGCCTTTCATCAACAGCGCATCGACACCCTCCGATGCGAGGGCGTCGACCACGCGGCGGAGTTCGCGCTCTCGCACGACAGTCAGGGCCGCCTGCTCACGCGCCGAGTTGAATAACGCGACCGAGGCATCCGCGGGCAGGCGTCCTGCCGCGGTGGACCGGAGGACGAGCGCGGCTACGCGGTGGGTGATGGCCGTCCGCGCGAACAGCATGGCATCGACCGGCTCCACGGTTTCCCCGCGAAGCATCGCGACGACTTCCCTCTCGGCGCGCCGCTCCGCGGACGAGAGGCCGGGGCTCATCGGCGGTCGTGGCTCCCGGAACCGCCGTGGCGCGGCCGGCAGACAAACCACACCTGGCTGTTCATGAGGGCCCCGAGCGCCGGGATGGGCGTGAACATTCGTCGATCGACGATGAACCGGGTTCGCAACTCCGCTTCGAGGATCCGCCAGTCGAAACCCTTGTGCCCGCAGTAGCGCGAGGGTCCAGATGGCGTCTCCACCACGTACTCCGCCCGTGCGAGGTCCCTTCGCCCGCACACCGCCGCCATCAGCTCCCCGGGCGAATATGTCTCCCGATGCTGGTAGTCACCCTGGCCTCGCCATGCCGCAATGGCGCGGAACAACTGCTTGCCAAGGAGTGCAGGCCCCACTTCGATCGGCACGCTGACGACGATCTGCCCGTCGGTGGCGCACAGTCGACCCAGTTCCTCGACGACCCGAACGCGCTCGCTGTCGGTGCAATGTTCGAGGACTTCCATGCAGGTGACGAGATCGAAGGCATGCGCGTGTGACTCGTCGGCGAGGGTCGTCGTCTCGACGAACTCAACGCGCTCGAGGTCACCCATCCGGCGGCGGCACTCGGCAAGCTGGTCGCGGTCCACGTCGGCGCCGACCGCACGCGAAAACGTCCCGTGTGTCAGTGCGATGAAGGTCCCGTCGCCGCACCCGTAATCGAGCAGCACTCCGCCGCGCCTGGCTTCGGCGAGGCTGGCCGCAAGCTGGAAGCGGCTGCCGTGGCTCCAGGCCACGACACGGCTCGGGCAGTAGATCTGTTTTCTGGCGTAGTCGCCGGACGCGATCGGGTCAGGCACGATCAGCCCCAGATGGAGCCGAGGATGATCCTGCGGAACTGGGCGTGGCGGAGGAGCGCAAGAGCGGATCGGCGGTGCCAGTTGAAGTCCGCGGTCTGCTTGAGGAGAGGGACGAGGCCGTCGATGCGCGCGAGCTCCACGAGGGAATCGATCGCGCGATCATTCAGGCGCCCGACGATCCCTCGAAACGCGGTGCCCGTCCGGATCTCGGCTCCGAGCCGCGCACGCCAGGCACTCTCGTAACTTCGCAGCCGCGACTCCTCGAGGTCGTCATCGCGCAACGCGCCATCCAGGACCTCTGCGGCGATGTGACCGCTGATGAGGCCGTAGTAAATGCCGCCCCCTGTCGTCGGCTTGACGAGACCGGCCGCGTCGCCGACCGCCAGCACCCTGCGCGTAAAGGTCTTCGGCACCGGCCCGAGCGGGAGGATCTTCAGCCGCGTGTCAGGCCAGGTGCTGTCATCGACGGAATACTTCGCGCGAACGCCGGCCCCGAACGCAGCGAACCGCGACGATGCGCCGGTGTCGCACATCATGCCGACGCGATTGAACTGCCGGTCCCCGCGCCTGAAGGGCACGATCCACGCGAAGCCACCAGGCGCTGTCTCCCGACCGAGGTGCACCTCGATCTGCTCGGGCCCGTCAAACGGCGCCTCGAGCTGCGCGCTCTGCACGAAGCTGCGCGGTACGCCGAGGCCGAGCATCCGGTTGAAGCGATAGCTGGCGCCGCAGGCGAGGACGCACACCCGGGCCTGGATCGACGCACGACCCGAATCGCCTGCGACGACCACGCGGTCCTTTTCCACCTGTAGCGACCTGACACGCGCGTCGGACCTGATGTCAGCGCCGGCACCACGCGCCGCGAGGGCGAGCGCCTGGTCGAACGCCCTCCGATCCACGATCGACGCCTGCACGCGTGACGCGTCGATGAGTACGGAATTCCCGTCCGCGGAAAAGAACCGCGCCGCGTGCGAGGTCGCCAGGATGGCGCTGCGCGGGAGATCGAGCTCATCGAACGCCTCGGCCCCGAGCAGGCCCGTGCAATGCATCGGGCTACCTATCTCGCTGTGTTCTTCCAGGACAACGACGTCATGGCCGGCCGCGGCGAGGTTGCGCGCGGCGATCAGGCCCGCGGGGCCCGCGCCGACGACAACCACGTCTACGACGTCAACGACGTCGCCCCGGGCCGACGTCAGAACTTTCGCCCGCGAGCTTCCCATGTGCCAAGCAAACTAATCCAAAAAGACAGGAGAATCAAACGTACGTCCAGCATCCACGACTGGTTTTTCACGTACAGGCGGTCGTACCGAAACTTGTGCCGGCGTGGAACGTTACGGCGCGCATACACCTGTGCGACGCCCGTCAGCCCTGGTCTCACGCGGATGCGGTGTTCGAAACCGGGGACGTCTTCGAGCGCCACCAGGCGCCCGTCGGACTCCGCTTCGATCTCCCCAGGCCGCAGCGCGCGCGGCCCCACGAAGCTCATGTCGCCCCGGAGGATGTTCCAGAGTTGCGGCAGCTCGTCCATCGCTGTTCGCCGCATCGCACGCCCGACCCGCGTGATGCGTGGGTCGTTGTCGACCGCCTGGACAGCGCCCGTCATCTCTTCGGCGTTCGGGCGCATCGATCGAAACTTGAGCGCGTTGAACCGGCGGCCGCCCAGTCCGACGCGCTCCTGTCTGAAAAATATCGGGCCGCCGTCCTCGAACTTGATGGCAAGCGAGAAGAGCACCCACGCGGGGGCTGAGATCACCACACCCAGCGCTGCGAGGCAGATGTCAAAGGCGCGCTTGAACATTACCCCGCCAGCTCGTCGACTACCGATACGAGCCTGTCCCCCATTCGTTCCAGTGAAAACTCGTGCGTGACTCGCTGACGCGCGGCGTCAGCCATCCGCTCTCGCCTCGGGCGGTCAGACAACAGCGCGTGCAGGGCATCGCGCAGCTCAGCCGCGTTGCCCGGCGTCACGGTGAGGCCGGTGATGCCGTCCTGATTGACCCACGGCACGCCGGACTCGAGGCGCGTGCTGACGATGGGTGTCCCCGCCGCCATCGCCTCGAGCTGGACATACCCGAACGCCTCGGCACGGGTCACCGACGGCAGTACGAAGACGTCCGCCGCGTGGTACAGCGCGACGAGTTCGTCGTGCGGGATCTCGCCGGTGAAGCGCACGCGCGACGAGAGTCCCATGGTGTGCGCCAGCTCCGTCAGGTGTCCGCGCAGCGGTCCATCCCCGGCGATGACACCATGGGCATCCAGACCGGCGAGGGCGCGCAGCAGCACATCGACGCCTTTGTACTCCACCAGGCGCCCCGCAAACAGAATCAGCGGACGGCCTTCGACGCCCGCCGTGATGTCGCGAGCGCGCGCGGCAATCGGGGGCGTCGCCTGCCAGCGGCTCGCGTCGATCCCGAACGGGATCACGGTCACGCGGTCCCGATACGGGGCGAGTACCTTCGCATGCCCGGCAAGAGCGGGAGACGACACAAGGATCCGGCGCGCCCTGGGGTACACGAGGCGGACGAGCGGATGATAGAAGAGCGCGAACTGAAGCGCGGGACGAATGACTTCACTGTGAAACCAGACCGCCAGTGGCTGCTGCGGGCGCGCCAGCGCACACGAGACGAGAGCCCACGGATTCGGTTCGTGCAGGATGATCACGTCGGCGTCGGTGTGCCGGAGCTCCCCGCTCATCGACGTCGCGATGGGCGTCGATCGAGCGGGTGCGAACGAGGCCAGCCGGGTGACGGGAATCCCGTCGACCACCTCCCGCACCGTTCGAGGCGCGTCGTTGAAGACCAGGACCCGGCTGTCGAGGCGCCCGCGCGTCGCCTGGCAGAGCGATCGCAGCACCTGCTCCATCCCTCCGTGCACGGGAGGATAGAACTTTCCCACGTGGAGGACGCGCGTCAATGCCCGGCTCACGACGACGCGCCTGCGCCGCTCAAGGGTCGCGCCAGTTCGCGGTACAGCGGCACGAGATCGCCCGCATAGCGCGACCAGCTGAACGCCGCGGCACGCGCAACGCCAGCCTCCTTTCGCGCGGCCCAATCGGCGGGCCGCTGTTCCCGCTCGACAAGCGCGGTCGTGATCGCCGCGGTCCAACCCGCCACGTCGTCTGGACCGCAATAGGTGGCGGCCGGTCCGCCCACCTCGCGCAGAGCGTCGATGTCGCTGGCGATGACCGGCGTGCCGCACGCCAGCGATTCGAGCACCGGCAATCCGAACCCTTCGCGCTCGGAGGGTAGCAGCGTCACGACGCTATGCCGGTAGACCGACGCCAGCGTCGCGCGGTCGAGGAACGGAAGCACCAGGATCGCATCGTCGAGCCGAAGCTCGCGCACGAGCGCACGCTGGTCCGCGGTGAACGGACCTCCCACGCGAATCAGCCGGACCTTCGGATACGTGTCCCGCACCGACGCCACGACACGGAGGAGAGTCTCGATACGCTTACGCGCGATGGTGCTGCCGACGTGAAGCAGGTCGACCGTGGATCGTCGGCCCAGCATCCGCATCGCCTCGACGTCGGCCGCCGGCTCCGCGGCGGGTGTGCAACTTGGATGCGGACCGTTGTGCACGACGGTGGTCCTTGCGGCGGGGATGCCCGCCTTCGCGACCAGTCCGTCTCGCGTCGCTTCGGTGTCGCAGGCGATGTGCCCGGCTCGTTTCAGACCCGACAGGATCCTCCGCGTCATGACTTTGAACGGCCACGACCGAGGCTCGGCCTCCGGTTCGAGGACGGACCTGAACGTGTCGAGGTCGTGGCAGGTGACGAGAGTCTGCGCGGCGGGCAACGCATGCACGAGCTGGGCGTAGCTGTGATCGACGACGTGAAACACGTCGAACGAGGACCGGATGGCCCCGACGACTCGTGGATAGTGGTAGAAGCGGTTCAGGATCCGGTCACCCGAAAACGCCCGCCCCGCCCAGGCGCCGGTCCCTGCGAAACGATGGCGCATGGGCGGCCGAATGAGGACGGCATCGACCTCACTGGCGTGCTCCCTCGCGAGGCACTCGACCAGCATCTCTGCCACGAGGTCCATGCTCGGCCACCGCTCTTCGAGCAGGTCGGCGATGACGGCGACGCGCATCCTGGGCATCAGCTACGTGAGTGTCTCGAAAAAGTCGAGGTGCTGGCGGGCGATGATCGGCCAGGCGTAGCGGTCGAGCGCGCGTCGGCGGCCCCGTTGCGCGTAATCGGCCCTGGCGACCGGGTCGGTCAACAACGTCTCGAGGGTTGCGGCCCAGTCTGCGGTCGCGGATTCCGGCACGATTACCCCGGCATCACCTACGACGTGCGGAATCTCTCCGCTGTCGCTTGCCACCACCGGCACCCCGCACGCCATCGCCTCCACGAGCATGCGGCCGAACTGCTCGCGCCATGCCGGCGTCGTGCGGCTGGGCGCGCACAGCACGTCCATGGCATTCAACCAGCGCGGGACGTCGTCATGCGTCGCGTGGGAGATGATGCGAACGCGCCCTTCGTGACGCCGCGCGAACGCGTCGATCGCCTGGCGTTCGGGCCCATCTCCGACAAACAGCACGCGCCAGGGCACGCTGCCGACGGGCAGCGCATCGAGCAGCGTGCGTACGCCTTTCTCCTCGACCAATCGTCCGAGAAACCCGACCACCGGAACGTCGTCCGTCCAGCCTAGTTGCGACCGGGCCGAGGCACGTACCGACTGGTCCGGAGCGAATGCGTCGGTATCGACTCCCGGGGTGATCACCCGCGCCGGCAAGGACGCGTACCGCCCGCCGCGACCTGTCTGGACCTCATGGATCGACACGCCGAACGCAATCCATCCGTTCGCCCTGGCGAGCACGCTCTTTTCCATCCTGCCGAACGGAAAAGGATAGGTCTTCGCGATGTTCTGAAACGTCGAGAACACAAAGGCCGCATCGAGGGGTGCGCCCTGGGCGATCTGCGCTGCGGCCGCGACATACGGTTCTTCCCAGCAATGCACCACGTCCCATCCCTCGTGGAGCAGCGGACGGAGGCCGCGATACGTCATGACGTGCGGCGATCGCGCGAGACGGGTGCGAAGAGGCACGACCCGACACGCTTCGTTGGCGATCGGCTCGAGCGTGATGGTCCGCAGGTCCCCCGGATACTCGGCGGGTGCCGCGGCGGTCACCGTCCACCTCTCCCGGCCCTGGAGCGCCATCTCGTGAGCCAGCCTGCGATTGAGGCCCACGACATACGAATGGCCGATTGTCAGGAGCCGCTTCATGGTCGCACGTACGGCACCGTGGTCCGCGACAGGCGGCGCCAGGCGCGGATGGTGGACCACTTCACGGCGCGACGTGCGCGAACGGCGGCCGGAAACTCGCGAACCAGCTGGCCGACGATCCACGTGAGTCCGCCGCTGTCCCCTCCCTCGATATTCCTGGCCATCCGTGTGTATCGCCACAATCGCACGGGCAACCCGACGAGAGCGAGCGGCCAGGGCTCGCGGTGAAAAGAAGACAGGCAGTCGTTGCGGATCACGTAACGCACATAGCGGCTCTGGCTGCGACCGGAGGGATCCGGCAGGTGCGCCACCCGGGCCTCCGGGAGATAGACGGTCTTGAATCCCGCGTCCATCAAGCGTACGCAGAAGTCCTTTTCCTCCCCGTAAAAGACGAGGCGCTCCAGGTAACCCCCGAGCCGGAGAAACAGTTCGCGCCGGATGAGATGTGCAAAGCCGGTGAACGACGACACGACCGCCGGGTGTTCGCCGCGTCCCGGCTGCATGGACTCCGGCCAGGGCCGGCCGTCCGCTTCCGCCTGCGCGAACGCCACGGCGCCGACGGCCCGGTCAGCGTCGAGTATCTCGCAGGCGCGGCCGATGGCGTCGGCCGACAACAGCGCGGTGTCGTCGTCGAGCAACAGGACGTAATCGGTCCCTGCTTCCTGGACGAGACGGTTGCGGCCGGCGATGTATCCGACGCCGCGCTCGTCGCGAATGACGCGGACCGGAACGCCGGGATGCCAGGCGTCCCCAGGGTCGACCGGCGGATCGGACGCATCGTCAAACACGAGAACAGCGAGGTCGTCGATGTGCAGTGACCCCAGGGATCTAACGCAGCGCTCGAGCGCTGCCGCCCTGTTTCGCGTCGTAATCCCGATGGTGATTGGTGTCACGATTTTTGGGCGAGCGCGCGCACGTAGGTATCAACTGTCTGCTCGGCGGTCTTGCGCCAGGTCATGCCTGCTACCGCGGCCCGGCCGTTGGCGCCGAGCCGTTGCCGGCCGGCGTGGTCCGATGCGAGGGTCATGACGGCGTCGGCGAGGCCGCTACCGTCGCGGGGCCTGACGACCAGCCCTGTCACGCCGGGCACCACCAGATGGGCGGCGCAACCGACAGGTGTCGCAATGACCGGCAATCCCTGGCTCATCGCTTCCAGGACGACGAGGCCGAAGCCCTCGTAGGTCGACGGAAAGATCAGCGCATCATGTCGTCGGTATTCCTCGATCACGCGGTCCTCGGGTACGCGGTCGATGACGGTCACGTGCGGCCGCACGTGCTCTGGAAATGCCGCGAGTACGCGTTCGGCGGGCACGCCCGGCCCGAGGATCGTCAACGGCACACCTGCGCCGCGGCGGGCGAGGCGGACCCACGCGTCCACCAGATAGGCGATGCCCTTGACATGGTCCCAGGCGCCGCAGAACAGCATGCCGGCGCCGCGGCCCTCATCGGTCGGTGCATTCTGAAGGAAGCGGTCAGACACACCGTGTGAGACGACGTCGATGCGTCCGGGTGGGTGCCAGTTATGCTCGAGCGCGTACTGGCGGTCCATCTCGTTGAGCAGCAGCAACCGGTCCGCAACACGCGCAGCCAGGGCCACTTGAGACAGGCGCGACGCCGGATACCAGATCCGGCGCGTGAAGGGCTTGGTGGTGAGGCCCATTCGCGCATCGTCCAGCATCCGCGCATAGTTGAGATGCTCGAGGCCGTTCGATCGGCAGACGAACGCCGTGTTTCGAAAACGCCCAGCCCGTTTCTGGATGCCGAGCCACAAGCCCTCCGCGCTCGCGGCGTCGACAACGTCATAGGACACAGAGCCCATCGCGCGGGCAATCGCCCGGGCCGCGAGCACCGGGGCGACGAGCTGACGCACCTGCCGTCCGCGAGGGACGGCGCCCAGGGCATCGCTGAACAGCGCGTCACAGTGATGGCCGAGCGACGACAGTTCTTCCCTCAGTTTGTGCGAGACCTTAGCGGAGCCCAGGCGCGCGTCGTCGAGGTAGTCACCGACGAGGAGGATGCGCAACGGGCGCTCCTCCATCATGCGGGAGATGCCTGCGCCGGCAGGAGCGCCTCCAGGGTTCGGTCGAGAGAAAAATGTTCGCGGTAGGCGGCACGGCCCCGCGCCGCGAGGCGGGATCTCTCAGCGGGATCATCGAACAGGGCGATCGCGGCATCGACGTGAGCGGCGGCGTCCGATGCGGTCGCGAGCGCCGCGGCGCCGCTTGCCGTCCAGACGTGTTCGGTGAGGACTCCCAGGGACGTGACGACCGCGACCGCGTTGGCGAGCGGCGCCATGACGGACGTCCGTCTCGTCGTGACTCCGTCGGGATATGGCTGTATCGCGAGGTCGCATGCCGCGAGGGCGGCAGCGGCCTGCTCCTCATCCAGTGATCCGGTCGCGACCATTCGGGAGGCCAGGTGCGGGTGGGCACGGGCGAGGGCGCCGACAAAGACCTCGCTGCCACGGCCTATGCATGCGAAGCGCAGGTCGGAGCGCCGCCCGAGGAGCGCCGGGACGATTGGTCTCAGGTCGGTCGCGACGTGCTCGCCGAACGTTCCAAAGTGACCGGCGAGGTTGACGGCGTCGCCGGCGAGCTTCAACCGCCACGCACGCACGTCGCTCTCACGCGCCGACGTGGCGATGGTCGCGGGAACGGGTATGACCGTGAATGCCGTTCCCTGCGGCGCGAACGGCGCGAGCAGGCGGCGCCACTGCTCGGTCGATACATAGACACGTGATGCCGCGCGCAGCAGTATCGCGGCCATGACGCGCTGCACGAGTGCCAGCCCGTTGCGGAGCGGATGAGACGAGAAATAAAAATACGGCTCGTGAAACATGACCCGGACATCAATCCCCCGCCGGCGCAACCCGAGCAGCCAGAGACAGAAGCCGATGTTGGCGCCCCGCGCGCCCAGCGTGTTGGGCACGTACTGCAGCAGCACGTAGCCCGGCGTGGCGCACGCGGCGTGCTCGAGCGACCTGCGGGTGAGGGGATCCCGCGCATCCCACAGGCGTACCTCCGCTCCGCGCCGCTGAAGCGCCGCGCCCAGGATCCGCGTGTAGTCCCCAACACCGCCGCCCCCGGCGCCCTGTTCACCCGTGACGAGGTGCACGGTGACGCTCACGCCCGCACGGCCTGGCTGATGGCGGCACGAAAGGCGCGCTCCAGGTGCGCAAGATGCACGTCGAGCGACATCTCGGCAGACACCGTCAAAGCGCCGCGCTCCATCGAGGCAAGGGTGGCCGGGTCGCCGAGCAATTCCGCGATGGCGGTGCCGAGCGCCGGCGCACTGCCGCGCTCGGTCACCAGTCGCCCGTTGATGCCGTCGCGCAGCCATTCGGAAATGCCACCGACGTCGAACGCGACCGAGGGGACGCCGTGCACGGCCGCCTCGAGGCCGACCAGGCCGAACGGCTCGGGCCAGAGGCTCGGGACGGCGATGATCGTCGCGAGGCGCATCAACGCGATCCGCTCATCGCCGGTGACCCAGCCGGGGAACGTGGCGTGGACGCCGAGCGACATGCTCAGGGACCGCAAGCGTTCTCGTTCGGGCCCCTCACCTGCGAGCACGAGATGCACGGGCCGGCCGAGCAGCGCACTCGCCCTCGCGATGGCCGATACGAGTACGCGCGGCCCTTTGAGCTCGGTCATCCGCCCGGCGAAGAGGACGGTTGGCTGGGACGGCGCCACCCGGGGCGTTGATGCGGGAGCGGATGTGGGAAAGAGCGGCGCCGTGAGCAGGCGCGCGCGCGGCACGCCATGCCGCAGGTACTCGGCCTCCATGTGGACGCTCGCGACCACCACCCCCGCGTAGCGGTCGAACAGGCGCCGCTGCCGCCAGTTCCACTTGAACTGGGTGGCCATCTTGAAAGGGCGCAGCTGGCCGCAGTGACGCGGGAAAAACAACGTCAGGCAGGGCGCGCCGAACTCACGGGTGCAGGGCACGATCGACGGGAATGCGTGCGCCTTGTGCCCGCTGATGCACGTGCCGAAGTAGCCGTGCATCATCTTTATCGTCGGCCACCGTGCCACCAGGGCCTCGTCGACATCAAGCGCACCCATGTTGTGGGAGAAGCACACGTCGGGACCCCACGCCGCGACAGCCGCGATGCTTCGCTCGAGGCCATCGTCGGTCACGCCAAACGACGGCACGTCGCTGAACTCGAGCCGCGTGGGACCCGGCTGCTGCCGCGGATCGAAGTGAAGGTAGCCGACCGCATGCCCCTGCGACAGGAGGGCCGGGATCACCGACGCCAGGTAACTTTCGACGCCGCCGGCCCCCGCCAGCGCTTCGTGGGCGATCAGGATCCGCATGGCACCAGCCGGAGACATACGCCCTCGATGGCCCAGACAGCGGGATTCCCGTCGATTCTCTCAGCGCGGAGCTTCTGGCGTGCGAGCTCCATTTCGATGTCGGCCCGGGTGACGCCGAAATCCTTCCAGAGGTGCGGATGCATCTCGACGTAGAGACGCAGCCCGCACGCCGCCGCGATCGTTCCGCGCGCCCCCTTGAGCACGTCGAGCTCGGCACCTTCCGCGTCGATCTTGATAAGCCGCGGCATTACGCCGTTGCGTCCGCATACCGCATCGATCGTCGTCGCCGGCACCATCACGACGTCGCCGGGCCATTCTGCGCCGACGATGCGATTAGCGCCCTCGGCACCGGCTGCGAGAAAGGAGACCTGTCCTTCGCTGGAACTGACCGCGGCGCGGCAGGCCGTCACGCGCGACGAGAGTCCATTGACCGCCAGGAGGCTCGTGAGACCCTCGAATGCCTCCGGCGCGGGCTCGAATGCGAACACCCGGCCGGTCGCGCCGACCCACTGAGCGAACAGCAGCGTGTAGGCACCGAGGTTCGCTCCCACGTCGATGACGACATCGCCGGGCGCGATCTCGGTGCGGAATGCAGCGTACTCGTCGGGGTTCCACGTGACGGTCCGGTACCGCGGCAGGAGCCGAACCCGCTCGCCACCAGGCAACGTGCACACGAGACGATCGGACTGCAGTCGCACGAGAGCGGCTTGGTATGTGCTGCTCAGCGATCTGTGCACCCTCGCAGGCAGCCACCGGCCCAGGGATGACACAGCGCGCTCGAACATCGAGGGCGCGCGGAACGACGCGCTTTGACCGGTGTCCATCATGAGCCCGGCTGCTGTGGGGGATCCGTCGGCAGGAGTCCGTCGAGCCGCACGACGGCCAGCCTGCCGCGAATGAGATTGGCCACGGGTGGATAGTCGAGAATGAGCTTCCGCGAGACGTACAGGGCCACGAGACCGACGAGGCCGCCGATCGGTACGGCGCTCCAGATCGGGACGTGACCCAGTGCGAGGCCGAGCGACGCCGACAGCACGAGCAGCGGTACCGAACGCGCCGCCCACGGCACGAGCACGCCCCGGACGAGCGCCATCGGGGTCAGGCCTGTGGTGCCGCGCAGCGCAGGGAGCAGCAGGGGGATCAGGAGACACGATTGCGCGAGGAGCCCCGCGAGAGGAATCCCGATGAGCCCGAGGCGTCGGCCCAGCAGGAACGCGAGCCCGATCTGCGCCGCGCCGGCGACCAGCGTAACGATACCGACCCACAGTCGTCGGCCGAGGACCGAGATCACCGTCGACAGCCCGTGAACAGCGGTGGCGCAGATGGCCATCCCCGCGAGTGCGATGTTGAGCCGGGCGCCTCCGAAATTTTCCGGTCCTACCCAGCCACGCACGAAGGCGCCGTTGATCGCGAGCCCCACGCACGCCGCGGCCGTGGCGAGTGCGAGGTACACGCGCAGCAGCGCACGGACCGCCGCCGTCAGCCGGTCACCGTGCCCTTCGCCTGACAGTTGCGCCAGCCCCACCAGCCCGCTGTCGCCAGGGACCCACGCCATGTTGGTCAGCATCATGCCCAGCTTGGCCGTCATGGCCAGCACGGTGATCATCGATCCCTGCGCGAACGTTCCCACGACGATTGCGTCGGTTGCTGAAGACAACCGCCAGCCCCAGGCGCCCAGCCACCCGCCACTCCCCTCGCGGAACAGTGTGGCAACGGCCGACGACGACGGTCTGGGCCACGAGTACAGGAGATCTGGAGCAATCCAGCGAAGGCGGATGACCGCGGTGCACGCGCCCATGACGGATGGAATGCTCGCACCGATCGCAAGCGCCCACAATCCGTATCCACGGTACAGCAGGGTCACCGTGATGACGGCGTCGAGCGCCCACCAGACGGTGTTCATCGCACCGCAGAACCGGACGTCCTGGAGGCCGCCCAGCGCCGAGTTCGCCACTCTCATGGGCAGCACGATCGCCGTGACACAAGCCAGGAAGGCCAGCGGGCCCGCAATGAGCGCCCGCTCATCCGGCCGCAGTTTCAGCAGGTCCGGCGCCACGTTCCACATGGTGATCACGATCGCGACATACGCCAGCGACACGATCATCGCTGCGACAAAGCCCGTGCTCAGCAGCCGGCGGATCTCGTCCCTGTCCTTCCGTCCGTCCGCCCGCGCGATCATCCAGGGCACGACGCCCAGGATCCCGAGATCGGCCATCGCCGCGTACGCGAGCACCTCGCCCGAAGCCAGCCAGTAACCGAACAGGCGCGCGCCGACTCTATCCAGAACAAAGGGCACCATCACGATGCCCACAACGATCGACAGCCCGAACTGAAGATAGGCAAACGTGGCGGTGATCGACGCGCGGTGTGTGCGGCTCACTGGAACGAACCGGGAACGTTCGAGACGCCGTTAATGACGGTCGGCATGACGACCGAGTGAGTCGGGCGATTCGATCATGGACGGCGCGCGAACGCCTGCAGGTTGAGGGTGACGGGGAGATGCACGCCCCATGGGAGCATTCGGCCGGCGGCGTACAGACCGATCCGCACACCGCGTGACAGCCGGCCCGTCGCGCCGGCCGTTGCCGGCAGTTCAGGCGCGCCCGGGCGCACGCTGATGTCCGCGAAGCCGGCCCGCTCGAGCGCGCTGGCCAGCGCGCGCGGCGAGAAGTGACTCACGTGCACGAGATTGTCGGCCACGGTCGGACGATAGCCCGGGCGAAGCCGCCCCCGCCACGTCTCCTTGCGGAGCTGCGCGGGGCCAGCCGGCACCTTCACGGCGATCCAGCCCGCCGGGGCGAGCAGTGTCGCCGCGCGTTCCAGTACCGCGACCGGACGTGGAATGTGCTCGAGAACATCCGTGAGGGTGATGGCGTCGAACTGCGCCCCAAGCGGATCCACCTCGTGAACGTTCAGCTGGCGGATGGGGGCGCCGGTTCGTTCGACGGCGTAGGCCGCGGTCTGCGGGTTGAGCTCGAGGCCTTCCGCGTCCCACCCCGCCTGGCGCGCCATCGCGACGAACCGGCCGGCGTGGGCGCCGACGTCGAGCAGCCGCCGGCGCCCTGAGGGAAGCCGGTCCGCGAGCGTGTCGAGGATGCCCCGAAAGATGACGTCCTTGTAGGGTGCCTCGAACTCGTTGCGGATCCAGTCCGCCGACCATCGCTGGTCGTACATCCGGTCGAAGTAGCGGTCCAGTGCCGGGAGGGCCGCCGGTTGGGCGAAGCCGCACGAGGCGCAGCGATTCAACTCGACGTGAGCGCCGGTGTATCGAGCCAGCTCGGGATCCTGCTTCACGTATTCGGAGAGCTCGAAGATCGCCTCGTGCACCGGCGCGAGCGAATCGCCGCCGCAGATCCAGCACGCGGGCTGAGGGGCAAACGGTGCGGACGTCGCGCCGTTCACGTGGTCACGGCCGAGACGAATTCAGTCGACATGTCATCCCAGGACCGCCTCCGCAGGCGGGACGAAAAGGCTTCCACGCGCGGCCCGAGATCGTCGGCGGCGCGACGCCACTTGCGTATCCGTTCGGCGACCTCCGCGGCATTCTCGACGTCGTCGATCAGCAGGCCGTCGAGGTCTTCCGGGAAGAGCTCGGCGACCCCGGCGTGCCGCGACACGATCGCAGGCAGGCCACGGCAGATCGCTTCGTGAACACCGAGCCCGTATGCCTCGTAACGAGCCGGATGGATGATCGCATCGCACGCAGCCATCACCCGCGCGATGTCGGGCCTGAATCCGAGAAAATGAACGCCGGTCATCCCCGCCTGTTCGGCACGCTGGCGCCACGCGTGTAGCTCGCCTCCTGTTCCAGCCACCACGAGGTCCACGTCCCACGCGGTATCACGGGAGACGGTTCGCCAGGCCTCGAACAACCGGTCGAATCCCTTCCGCCGGTCGTTCAGCGCGCCCACGAACAGCACGGCGTGCGCGGCCGTCAGACCCAGTTCGCTTCGTGCAGCAGCCCGCTCGCCGGGCGTGATCGGCGCAAACGCGGACGCGTCGACGCCGTAGTACACGACGCGCAGCCGCTCGATGGGCACGCCGTAGGCCTGTTGAACGTCCCGGGCCGTACGGCGGCTGTTGCAGACGACAACGCGCGCGCGCGGGACCACCACGCGCTCGCGTCTGAGAAAGTACTCATGCGCGGCGCGGACCCGCCGCCGCCGGACGAAGCCGTCGGCCACGACGGGGGCGTGCGCGGCGTGGAGGTAGTGAATCCATGTGATGTCGGGGATATCGGCGTTCCCGCCGTTGACGACGGACCGCGTGCCTGGCGCCGAGCCCGTCGCGGCCCTCTTGCCGGCAGCGGCGAGCAGAGGCGCGCCCGCCAGGTGAGAGCCGAACGGACGCGCCGCGTTGATCACCCGCGCGCCCGAGGCCCGAAGGTCGTCCCACGCCCTGTGAGTCACGAGCGTGACGTCGTCTGCCCGTCTCACGAGGAACGACGCCAGCGCATGGTTCGCCCGGTCCATGCCACCCAGCGGAGAGAAGTCCCCAGCCACCAGCAACCAGCGCGACATCAGTCCTGGGCCCGTGCCGCACACACCACGCCGTGCAGGGCACCCGCGAAGAACCAGTATTGAATGCCGATCTGGGTCACGAAGGGGGTGAAGCTGATGATCATCACGGCCGTGCCGAGGTTCGCGGCAAACGCGACGGCGCCGCAGGCGGCAAGGCGCGGCAGATGCATCTTGCGGGCGATCCTGAACTCGGCGTACGACGTGGCGACCAACGCCCCCCCATACAGCACCAGCATCGGCACGCCGCCGTCGATCATCCAGCCCGTGATCTGAATCTCGGCCCATATGGACGGCACCGAACCGGTGCCGAAATAGCCCGCCGCCATGCCCCACCGGCCGAGCCCCGCGCCCAACGGGTATTCGAAGAGCATCTCAGACATGGTGTAATCCAGCTGCACGCCGCGCGCACGGTAGTACACCGACAGCGGGTCTTCCGAAAACAGCGTCATGACACGATCGGAAATGCTGTCTCCACCGAGCGTGAACGCGACGAGGAAGCTCAGCGCGATCACGCCTCCCGCAAGACCGCCAAAGACCATGGCTTTCGCGGGACGCCGCTGCAGGAGCAGGAGCAGGCCGTACAGGCCGATCATGAGGACACAGATCACGAGGCTGATCCGGACCTGGCTCAGATAAATCGCCGCGAGCCCTGCGCCGGAAAGCAGGAATGCCCCGATCCGCTGCCAGATGGGAATGGCGCTCAAGCCGAAGATCGCGCCGAGGAGCGCCGCGAACATGCCCGGCCCCGCGACGGCCCCCGGCGTGTCGAACAGGCCTGGCGGACGCACGATGACTTGACCATTCGGGCCGATATACGACACGGGCCCGAGGCCCAAAGCCGAGTCGGTCACGATCCTCGAGAGCTCCGTCGGCATGTACGTCCCAGGGTCGTAGACCTGCAGGACGCCGACCAGCGAGTTGACTCCGCTGCAGATCAGGAGCAGCGCTGCCAGGCGCGCGAAGTGCTCCGGCGTTTTCACGAACGCCGGCGCCCACAAGATCGGCGACAGCACGGCGAAATACACCATCGCGTGCGCCAGCCCGCCCGGCAGCGATAACGTCGTCGGATGAAACAGCATCAGGCCGAGCAGTCCCATCACCGCCATCAACCACGGGACTGCCCGGTGCTGAGGCTCGCGATTCGGCTGCGCCAGCCACCACGCGAACGCCGCGAGGCTGATGGCAAATGCGGACACCCGCAGGGAGAGACGAAAGCCCTGTGTGCCCGGCAGGTACAGCAACGCTGGCAACGCCGTCTGGCTGATGACGAATATCTCCGGAAATCCCCACGGGATCCGGCCGGTGTTCGCCTTGGGCACGGCGTACGACGGAAGCGTCTGGGCGTTACCGGGGAACATGTCTCGTGTAATCAGGCCACTTTTCAGAGGGATTCGTATGCACTCACAAATGATGCGCCGAACTGACGCGCACCGAATCGGGCTTCAGCGGCCTCCCGGGCCGCCGCACCCAGTCGTGCGCGCAAGACGCGATCACCGGCCAGCATGGTGATGGTCCGCGCAAGGGCATCGGCATCCCCGGGCGGATGCATCAGGGCCGTGACGCCCGGACCGATGATTTCAGCCGAGCCGCCGGTGCCACTGCTGATCACGGCGCGACCGCATGCCATGGCTTCAGCGATGACGAGACCGAACGGCTCGGGCTCAGTGCTCGCGTGCACGACGACATCGAGCGCGCGCATGACGGCGGGCGTCTCGGTCTGAAACCCGGTGAAGCCGACCCTCGTGCCCAGGCCCAGCGACGACGCCAGCACACGCAGCTCCTCCAGCGAGTACTGACTGCCGGTCGTATCGTACACGGACCCGCCGACGACGTAACCGCGAACGGCAGGATTGCGAGAGAGCGTGGCGAGCGCACGCAGAAAGACCTCGTGGCCCTTCCAGCGGCTGAACGTGGCCACGAGACCTACGCGAATCGTCGTCGGCGATGCCGCCGGCAGGCCACAGGCGTCGTCGAGATCGACCACCGGGCCCACGGGCGTAAACCGGTCGAGGTCGACACCGTTGTGTATGACCTTGACCGGCTGTCGCAGCCGATCCCCCGCGCAGGCCTCGAGGTCGCGCGCGACGCTGGCGGAGTTGGCGACAGCCAGATCGCAGAGGGGCGCGTACCTTCGAAGCAACCTCCGCGTCACCGCGCGACTGGAGACGTACTCGTGAACGTGCCAGAGACGAGAGGCGTGTACGTTCGCGCGCGCCGAGACGACGTGCGCCTTGAACCCGTTCGAGTGAATGACGCGCGGGGCGATGGCGCGCAAGGCGGCGGCGAAACGGCGCTCGTATCCGGGCAAGCCGCGCAAGGCCGAGACCATCTGGGCTGCGACGGTGACGATGCGTCCGCTACTCGCCCACTCTCCGATGCGTGCAAGTGCGGGGGGCATTGGTACGACATGCACGCGCGCGCCGGCCGCGAGGGCGCGCGCGCCCAGAGGTCCGTCGCCGGGGACGATCAGGTCGATCTCCCAGGACGGGCGGCTGTGCCCGAGCTCGGACACCAACTGGAGCAGCACGGCCTCGGAGCCACCGAGCTGGTCCGAGACGCTGACGAACGCGAGTCGCATCAGGCGCGCCCAGCCATCACAGCCGAGGGGGAGACCGCGAGCAGGTGGGGCCATGCGCCAAGTGCCGCGTCGGCATCGAACCGACGCAACAGATCCTGTGTCGGGACCAGCCCCCGCGCCGACCGACGGTAGGCGTCGGGCGACTGATCGATGTCCAGGAGCCGATACCGCGCGGCCACGAGCGGCTCGAGACACTGTCGCACGGAGATCCCGCGCCCCGCGAGAAGCGCCGGGTGGCACTCGATCAGCACGTAGTCGTACCGGTCGGCGGCGAGCCCTGCCGACATGCCTTGCAGCGCCTCGTATTCGCCTCCTTCGATGTCGATCTTGACCAGGCGGACCCGATCGATCCGCGCCCCATCGAAAAGACTGTCGAGCGCCACCACGTCACTGCGGAAGTCGGACGGCTCGGCCGCCCCGGCGGCGCGCGAGACGCCGCGGTTGTCCGCGCGCGCGTCGTAGGCGACAAAGTCCATCGATCCGGGCCCCGCGCCGGCGGCGATCCGGCGCGCGTTGACGTGTGGAAGCCGATTGAGCGCGATGTTCGCTGCGAGCAGCGCGAAGAGCCGGGGTTCCGGTTCCATGGCGATCACACGTCCGGCGGCACCTGCCCAGTGGGCCGCCGCAAGCGTGAAGTATCCCCAGTTGGCCCCGACGTCCACCACGGTGTCGCCTCGCTGCACGAGGCTGGCGGCGACCTGCGTCTCCTGCGGCTCGTATCGGCCCGTGAAACACGCTTCGCGCGCGATGGAGTCCCCGAGGTCGCAGTGAAACAGCATGCCGCCGAGGTCGGGGGGGAGCGCTGCCACAAACGGCGCGAGCGGCCAGCGGCGAAGCGCGTGCATCAGCCGGTAGCGGCCAAACGGCAGCCGTGGCACTACGGCCGCCAGCACCCGGGCCGACAACGGAGCGACGACCTTAGGCTGGCTTGACGGCACAGAGCACCGCGTTGTCGGAACACAGTCTGGGACACGCGCGGGACAGGGCGGCCGGATAGTGCAACGCCGTGAGAGGCATCCGGCCGCTGCAGGTATATCCGGTCTCGATGTTCCGGAGGCCGCACTCCGATGCGATCCGCCGCAGGTCGACTTCGAGCAGCGCCGTGCGGTGCGCCGGGTACGAGTTGTCCTGGAAGGCCGAAAACTGCTGCTTCGTGACCAGCGTCAGGAGGCTCAACAGGCTCAACTGGTTGGGCGTGGTGACGAGCACGAGCCCGCCGGGCCGCGTGATGCGCGTCAGCTCGCGGAACAGCGCGCGTGGATTCTCGAGGTGCTCGATGGTCTCGACCGCCGTGACGACATCGAAGAGGTCATCGTCAAGCGGCAGCCTTGGGCCGTCGAGATCCGCGGCCCGGAAGTCGATATCGCCGGGCAGCCCCTCGAAGCGCACCGCGTCGACCCCCGTGCAGCGCGAGAACCGTGGAGCGAGACGCCGCCACAGCCGTCCGGATCCACAGCCGATATCGGCAAGCGTTCCACCCGCCCCGCGCGCCGCCAGGGCCGCCTCCACCGCGGCATGGATGGCCTCCCCGCTCGAGCCGAGCGTCTGGCGTGCACGATCTTCGAGCGACGCGGCTCCCGCGATCACGCAGCCACGCTCCTCACCACAGTCGAGAGGCCGTGCAGCTGTCGCGCCGGGTCGCAGAGCTCCCTGGCGCGCGCGGGACCCGCCATACCGAGCGCGAGACGCGCCTCGCCACTCAGGATAAGCCTCTCGAGCGTGTCCCTCAGGGCGCGGCCGTCCGACGGCGGCACCAGCACGCCACAGGCAGGCGTGACGATCTCGATCGCCCCCCCCATCGCGGTCGTGACAACGGGCAGGCCCGCGTGGAGCGCTTCCACGAAGGCCAGTCCGAAAGGTTCGGGTCCCGCATTCGGCTGGCAATGAATGTCGGCGGCCTGCATCAGCGTCGGTACGTCTCGTCGATCTCCAAGGAAGCGTACGCGGTCCGCGATACCTCCGGCTTCGCACGTCGCGCGAAGCGCTGCCACGTATGTCGCCTCCCCGTCCTTCTGCGCGCCTCCGGCAATCCACAACCGCCACGGGGGGGTGACGGTGGCGAGCGCCGCAAGCAGCTGCTGGTGGCCCTTCCATGCTTCGAAGCGGCTCGCGATCAACACGACACATTCGCCGTCCCGCTGCACACCGAGGGCCTCGCGAACACCGCGACGCTCCGCATCGTCGATCCGGAGCGGCGCAGGGATCGGGGCGTAGACGATCGATGGCTCAGGGGTGGGATAGAGGGCGTGAACGGACTCGGCCGTGAAGCGGCTATTACTGATGATGGCGGCGGGTATGGTCAGGCCTGCCCAACGCTCGGCCCACGGGCGGCCCGAGAGCCGGTCGTGAACCCACAGCACGGCAGGGACGGAGATGCGCCGGAGCACGGGCGCCGAGAGGCCGAACGTCCAGGTCGAATGACAGATGACCGCGTCAGGACGATCCGTCGTCAGCAGGTCCGCGAGACGCCGGCGTGCCCGAAGCACGGTATGGGGCCGGCTGACGCGGACGTCGCCCAGCCGGGCACACGCGGCGCCGCTGGCGTCGAGCTCCGCTGCGAGCCGGCCGTCGAAACAGACCGCAAACCGGGGCCGCATCTCAGGCACGAGATGCCGATCGATTGCGCACTCGGCGACGATCCGTTCGACGCCGCCGTACAGATTACCGGCGCAGAGATGAAGAACCTTCAGGCGGCTTACCAGAAGCGCTGTTTGACGTTGATCGTATCGCCAGCTTTGACGAAGTCGCCTTCCTTCACCTTGACCTTCTTCGATTTTCCGTTCACGACACGCTCGACCTCGATGTTCCGCTTGTTCGCCCTGTCGGTGTACCCGCCCGCCAGCGTGATCGCCTGGATCACGGTGAGGTCCGGACGCAGCACGTATTCATTGGGCGATTTGACCTGCCCGGTCACGAAGAAGATGTCGGCCTTCGGTACGAGGATCGTGTCGCCATCCTGCAGGCGGGTGTTGCCGCGCGCGCCGTAGAGCTCGTCGCGCGTGATGCGGATCTTCTGCTGGTCTGTCGCGGCCTCGGGGTTGCTCGGGCTGTCCACGTTCCCCATGCGGACGATGGTGATGTACGTCCCTGCCGACGCCGTGAAGCTCCCGGCATCGCTGAGCGCCTTCATGACTCCTGCGTCCCCTTTCATGGGGTACGTGCCTGGGGCCCGGACCTCACCCTGCACGTGGACGGTCTTGCTCCGAAACTCCTTCACCGAGACGGTGACGCTCGGGTTCGTGAGGTACGCCTTCTCCATGAACTTCTTCTTGATCTCGTCCTCGATCACGCGGGGCGTTTTTGCGGCCACGCGGATGCGCCCGAGCAACGGGTACTCGATCGTGCCATCGCTATCGACAATCACCGACGGGAGCGACATCTCCTCGAACCCGTGGATCACGATGGTCAAAACGTCCTTGACGCCCACGGTGTAGTCTGCCGTCACCTCCGGCCTGGCGACCCCAACGGCTTGCGCCATGATCGGACTGACCTGTGCCATCAGTACGACGAGTGCCAGGATGATCGTCTTCATCTGCCTATGCTCCAAATGTGAGTGCCCCGAAGATGCGGTTGTTCCTGAATTCGCGCGACCGGTCACGCGCCGATTGCCGCCGGACGAACTCCGCCGTGATGACAAAGCGTTTGCGGTCGCCGATCAGGAAGCCGACGCCGCCGCCGTAAATGTCCAGGTTGTCGGAGCCTGGGGATGGCTGCCCGCCGTACGCGCGATACGCCATCAGGTCGCGGCCGCCCGTCAGTCGCACATCGATCAGGTCGGACAGCTGCGTCGCGAGCGTCGCGCGTCCTCCCGTCAGCACGAAGTACGGGAGCGAAGACTCGTACGAATACTGCACGTCACGCGCGAAGCGGGTCTCGAACCGAAATCGTCCACCGAGCAGCATGACGATGCCGCCGTTCATCGCCAGGCCGCTGTAGTCGGGCAACGTGGCGTCCTCGCCGTCCAGTTTTCGGTAGCCGATCGACGCGGATCCGCTGATCGGTCCGCCAGGAGTGAAGTTGACCGTCGGTGCAATGCGCAGCGACTTCGAGTTCCGAATGGGAGCAAGGTCGAATGTCAGGTCGTCGCGCCCGAGAACGAGACTGACCGTGGTCACCGGCGTGAGGACCAGTCCGACTGAACCCTCCAGAGTGCGTATCTGGCTGTTCAGTGTCTCCGACAGCTTCTGGCCCCGGAAGGTCGAGCCGTCATCATCGTACTTCTCGCGCGCCCTTTTCCACGAGACGCTGGCGGTCGATCGGGTGCCCATCCTGAACGACGACCCGGCCGAGAGCGCGCGCGGCTGGTGCTTGGCGCGAAGATCGACTTCCGCATTCGCGCGGGCGCTCGTATTCGCGGAAGAGTAGCTGATGAACGGTCGCATGAAGTTCAGGTCGACATCCGCCGTCAGGTTCTGAGACTGGTTCGCCGACCGCTCGGTTTTCTCCCTGTGGTAATAGACGAATTCGGTACCGGTCAGCCAGATGAACCTCAACCGGCCGGGGCGCATGGAGATTTGCATGTCCGGTTGCGCGCCGAAGGTGTAGTCACTCGTCGGATTCTCCGCAACGTTGTACACGTTGTTGTCGACGCCGATGTTGTGGAACAGCAGCCGCGGCCTGAGCTCGACCGGCCCGAACTTCATCTTTGGGGCCTCCTCCGCTGGCGCCTGCGCCGACGCCGCCACGGCGAAGCCCATGACCAGCGCGGCCGCGGTTGCGAGCATGCGCACAGGAGACCCGCTGGCGCCGGTCATCGCGTCACCGCCGCCAGTTCTCCGCGCGTGGCGCGCGCGATGCCAAGCTGGCGCGTCTTGCGATACAAGTTCGCCCGTTCGATGCCGAGCGTGCGCGCGGCGTCGCTCATGCGCCACTGGTGGCGCTCGAGCACTGCGGCGATGTATTCCCGCTCGAACCGACGGCGCGCTTCGCGGAGACTGGCCGTCAAGTCAGGACGCGCGAAACCTCCGGGGATCGGCAGATTCAGCAGCACATCTTCCTGGCGGACGGCGTCGGGCACCGCGGTGGCCATGCCGGCGAGGATCCGGCCGAGCACGGCGCCGAGCTCGTCGACGTTGCGCGTCCATGGCAGCGCCGCAAGGACATTGATGGCCGCGGACGTGAACGTCATCGCCTCGCGCCCCGCATCGCGGGCGAGCCGCTCGACGATCTCGGGTATGTCCTGGGACCGTTGACGGAGTGGCGGCACCGTGATGCGGGCCGCGAACCGGCGGAGCAGGTCCTCGCGAAATCGTCCCTCGTTGGCCTCCTCGTCGAGATCCCGGGCGGTGGCCCCGACGAGGCGAAAGCCCGCGACGCATGGCAACGCCGCGCCAGGCACTCGCACTTCGCCGTCGCGCAGCACGCGCGCGAGGCGCCGCTGAGACGATGCCGGGAGGCCGTCGATGTTGTCCAGCACCAGGGTTCCGTCGGACGCGTCGAGAATGGCGGCGTCGGATCCGATGGTCTCGAGATCGTGGGCACCCGCGCGCGGGGCGACGGCGCCGAAGAGTCGAACATCGATGTCGGCCGGATCCGATGCCCCGCAATCGACCCACACCAGGGGACGGCCGGCACGCGTGCGCGAGTGAAGTGCCTCGACAACGTCTTCAGCCCGGCAACCGGCCTCCGCGATGAGAAGGACAGGCCCCCGCCGTGCGCAGGCGTCGGCGAGCGCCGCGCGCGCCGTGCGGGCCGAGTCAGACGCCCCGACGAGCGCCAGCGGCGTATCGGCGTCGGTCGTCATGACGCCGCCGTCCTGAGCGATGAACAGTTCATGGCGCATGTAATGTGGTCGGGTGGTGCAGCTTCGCCCTCTCGGTCACATGCAGCCGAGGCGAGGGCGTGGCCCACGGTAATCTGTCGAACAGTGAGTCGTTATTATGACGTGCCCGTGACTTTTGTGTCAATAGAGACACGCCGTACGCACGAACAGACACATCCGCCCGTATCAGTATCGCAACAGTGTGCGGGCGGCCTGTTCGATGTGATCCTCCCGTGGGAGGAAAGCGTGTTCGAGTGGTGGCGAGTAGGGCACGGGGGTGTCGAGCGCTCCGATGATGCGGACCGGTGCGTCCAGGGAGTCAAAGGCTTCTTCCTGGATGATCGCCGCGAGGCTCTCGCCGATCCCGCCGGTTCGCGAGTCCTCGTGGATGATCAGCACACGGCTGCAGTGCCGGGCGACGCGGAGCACGGCGTCACGATCGAGCGGCGCAAGCGAACGAAGGTCCAGGACGGCCGATTCGAAGCCGTCGACCGCCAGCCGCTCCGCCACGCGCATGGCGACATGCACGTACGCGCCATAAGAAATGATCGCCAGATGATCGCCGGCCCGGCGCAACGCCGCACGCCCGATCGGTATCGGCACCGGCGCGTCCTCGGGGAGTGGCTGCTTGATCCGCGGATCCCGGTATAACGCGATGTGTTCGTAGTACAGGACCGGGTCGGGATCTGCGACCGCCGCGGCCATCAACGCCCTCGCATCAGCGGGCGTCGACGGCACGACGATTTTCAATCCGGGCGTCCTGTAGAACCACGGCTCGGTGTTCTGGCTGTGGTACGGCCCCGCGTGACGGAGCCCGCCCCACGGCATACGGACGACCATCGGCACCGAACCGCCCCAGCGGTACCGGATCTTGGCGGCGTTGTTGACCAGCTGGTTGAAGCCGGTCGCGACGAAGTCGTTGAACTGCATTTCGCCGATCGGCCGAAGCCCGGCCAGCGCGGCACCCACACACACGCCAAGGACCGCGCTTTCGGCCAGGGGGGAGTTGATGATGCGCGTGCCAAAATCGGCGAGGAGCGGCCGCAGGAGGAGAAACGCGTTGCCATACCGTCCGCCGACGTCTTCTCCGTACACGAACACCCTCGGGTCGCTCTCGAGCGCGTCACGCACGCCAAGCATGACTCCTTCAAGAAGCGTGCTTCCCTTCTTGTCGAAGGCCGGCGCCACCTCTATGACGGGGAGACCCCGGTCGTGCGCAATTCCACGACGACTCTCGTCGTCGAGCACATCGATGCGGACGCGGGGCGACTCGCCCGCGAACACGCCGGTGCCCGCCTCAGACGCGTCGGGCCAGGGCGCGTCGATGACCGCCCGCGCCTGTTCGTCGACCAGCGCCTCGACCTCTGTCTTCAGCGCGTCGGTGTCTCCTGGTCCGATGACCTTCTCCGCCTCGAGCCGCGCCGCATAGGTGGGGATGGGATCGCGCGCGGACCAATAGGCGTACAGCTCGCGGTTTGCGTAGCCCTGCTCCGAGAGAGGCGGGTAGGCCCACGACGGCTGGGGATCCTTGCCGAGATAGAGCATGTCGTCGTGATGCGCGTGACCGCACATCCGCATGCAGACGAGCTCGATGAGGGCCGGCCCCAGCCCCGCGCGTGCGCGCTCGACCGCCCACGCAAATGCTGCGGCGACCTCGTCGGGATCGGTGCCGTCGATCGTGATGCCGGGAATGCCATAGCCGAGCGCCTTGTCGGCAAACACCCGCACGGCGGACTGTTCGACCACGGGCGTCGAGAGCGCCGTCTGATTGTTCTGCACGCAGAAGACCGCCGGGAGCCGCCGCGCGGCGCACAGGTTGATCGCCTCGTGCCACTCGCCAAGAGACGAACCGCCCTCGCCGATGAACGACAGCGCAACCCGCCCGGTCCCTTCGCGTGCGAAGGCCAGCGCCATGCCGCAGGCCGTGAGCGTGCTGATCGCAAGCGGTGCCGAGGCCGGCAGGATGCCGTTGGCAAGGTCGCCGATGTGCAGGTCCTTGCCGTTCATGGGCGGACCCGCCTTCGCCATCTGCGCCGACAGCACCATCCGAACGGTGTCCGCGTCAGGTTTCATCGCAAGCGCGACACCCAGATCCCGAATGAGCGGCGCGACGACGTCGCCGTTCCACGAGGCGCCGCGGAACGCCTCACCGCGGCGAAGCCTGATGCCGGCCGCGTAAATGGCTTCCTGGCCGAGCGAACGAAAGCCCTTCCCCTGGAACGGAGCGCCCTCGTAGCGCACGTCTCCGCCAGCAAAGAAGGCCTTCAGGCGATTGTCGGTCGCACGCGTGAGCATCATGCCGCGCAGGATCTCCCGGCGTTCGTCGTGCGTCAGCGATGCGCGGATGGCCGCCCGTCTGAGAAAACCATCGCACCCGTCCAGGAGTTCTGTCGTCGCCGAGGCCACGCGGTCCTCCGCGACGACGCCCGGCGTCGTCTCACCTGTCGCGACGGCCATCAGACCGGCCACGCGCCGCCGCAGGTCAGGTTCCATCCGGCCGCGCACTGCGTCGATCGCCTCATGATCGCCATCGGCCGCAGGCCCGCCCGCCTTGCTGAAGGCCTCGGCCGCCGCAGCGGATGCAAACGGGAAGCGTTCGAGGACGAACGCGGAGAATCGACTCGCAAGCGTGGCGCACGTGGGGATGGCGGTTCCCTGGGGCATGTCTCCTGAGATGCTAACGCATCCGCGCGGCGTTGATGATCTCCGTGAGACGTGCCATGTAGGCCTGCGGATTGGTGGTGACTTCGTTCACCTCGCGGGCCCGCGCTCCCAGGCGACGGCGCAATGGCGCCGATGCAAAAAGGCTGCGGATGGCCTCTTCGAGCGCCGTCCCGTCGTTCGGCGTGACGAGCAGCCCCGTCTCTCCGTGACGGATGATCTCCGGGATGGCGTTGTGGCCCGGCCCGATGGCCGGCAGCCCGGCCGCGGCGGCGCGGCGAAAGATCTCGCCATCGAGGCGCGCGTTCAGCCCCTGGGTGGCGCGCTCGATATTCGAGCTGGCTCTCTGGAGCACGCGCGCGGAACGCAGTGCGCCTCGCGACCGGCTGACGGGGAGAACAGGTGGATGTTCGATCCATACCAGGATGGGAGATCCAGCGCGCCGACGCGCGCCCGAAACACCTCGTCCTGCGGGTCGAGGTCGAAGCCCTGCCGCTGAAACCGGGCCCGCCAGTACGACAGGGGCTGCTCGTTGACATGCAGCGTCCCTCCCTGGTTGGGCTGCGCCGCTGAAAACACCACGCGGTGACCGGCGGTCAGCATGCGGACCAATGAGTTCGACGACCACGGCGGCAGGTGTTCTGCGGTCTCCAGGCAGACGACCACATCGAACGGCTCGACAATCGCCGCTCGCCGTCTGTCCGCCTCTCGACCGACTGCCGTCAGGTCGGTGAGGGTCACCTCGAGACCGCGCTCCCTGGCCCGCGCCACCGCATGCGGAGAGGCATCCAGGCCCAGCGTCCGGATGCCTGGACACCGCTCGCGTATCGCGCCCAGCAGCGCTCCTTGACCGCAGCCCACGTCGACCAGTGAGTGTGGGTGGAGTGCGTCGACCAGTAGATCCGCAAGGCCTGCCCAGTCACCGCCTGCGTGAAAGTCCCAGAAGCCGTCGTCATAGGGGTCCACGGGCCAGGCGGCTGCCCCCGAACGGATCAGCAGCCATCTCCCCAGGCTGATCGCGTTCCTGGCGCGCGCGTACGGCATCGGCCACCGTGTTCTGATGCCCGCTTGAAGGCGGCGTAGCGGAGGGTGAAACGAGGTCATGCGGGAGTGTCCGCATGAACATAGCACGGGGCACGAGCCCGCCGATGGGGACAGGCCGACCGCAGGAGAGCGGACGGTGGCGAAGACTGATGACGAACGCTCCCTGGCTGGTATATTTGTGCCATGCAACTATGGCGTCTCCCTGCGACGGTCCTGCTCGCCCTCGTCTGCGCCCCGCTGTCGGTGTCGGCCCAGGAGACGCGGGCCGAAGCGATCGAGAGACAGCGGGCCGAGAAGGCGACGCAGCTGAAGCCCTACGAGCCCGGCAGGCTCGAACGGTTCTTTCAGAAGATCGGGGAAGAGAATCCACTCACCCGGGTCTCTCCCGTGAACGGGTTCTTCCTCGCGTACGGGTACACCGGCAAACCGGTCGGCTCCGGCACGGCCGTCAGCGGGGGGTGGCGCCACGACCTGATTGGCCGCAAGGCGCGGGTTGTGCTCGAGGCCGGTCAATCCCTCCGGGGGTACCGAATGGTGCGCGGTGACTTCTTCATGCCGAGGCTTCTCGATCAGCGACTCGAGCTCGGCGTCGAGACCAGTTACCGATACCACCCCCAGGAGGATTTCTACGGCCTGGGGTTCGGTTCTCTCGAGGCGGACCGCACGAACTTCCTGTACGAGGCGCCTGAGATCCAGGGGCGGGCGATGTTCAAGCCGGTGCCGTGGTTCAATGCCGGCGCCCGGGTCGGGTCGATCGACGTCACAGTCGGCCGCGGTAAGGACACGCAGTTTCCCGATACCGCGTCGCGCTTCAACGAGGCGGCGGCCGCGGGCTTGTCCTCGCAGCCGAGATTTCTCTACAACGACCTCTTTGCGACGTTCGACACGCGCGACCAGCCTGGCAACCCTCGAGCTGGAGGGTATTACGGCGTGCTGTGGCGGCGGTACAACGACCGCGATACCGACGTGTATTCGTTCGACCGGATCGATGCCGACCTGCAGCAGTTCCTGCCCATCTTCGACAAGAAGCGCGTGGTCGCGCTGCGGCTGCAGCTGAACACGACCACCGCCGGCGACGGCAACGACGTGCCCTTCTACTTCCAGCCAACGCTCGGTGGAGCCGATTCGCTCAGGGGTGCCGCCGAGTTTCGTTACCGCGACCGCAACGCGCTGTCCTTGAACGTGGAGTATCGGTGGGAGGCGTTTTCCGGACTCGACATGGCGCTCTTCTCCGATTTTGGATCGGTCGCTCCCCGCTTCAGCGGTCTCGAGTTCGCCGATCTCGAATCCGCCTATGGCATCGGCCTGCGGTTCAACACCTACAAGGCGGTGTTCATGCGCATTGACGTCGCCGGCGGGGGTCGGGACGGTATCCGGCTCTACACGAAATTCAGCGGAAACTTCTAATGATGATGCGCACGTGGTACCCCGCCGCTGCTGCCCTGGCACTCGCCTCGGCCGTGCTGACGTCTGCCGCCGGGCAGAAGTTTTATCGCGACGATCCGATCTGGCGCGATCCCGAGACGCAGAACGCGTCCGCGATGAAGCCACTCGAAATCAGCAAGCAGTTCGACTTTTTCGAGAACTCGTTCCTCGACAATGCGGACAAGACCGACCGCCGCGCGATGAACGTGAATTCGATCGACGAGGTGCCGGATTCGGGCTGGTTCACCAACCGCATCGGGCGCGAACCCTGGGCGATCGACCGCATCGCGCGCGGACCTGACACCGGCGCCGGCCCTGCCGACGGGCCGTGGGTCGTCACCTCCGCCAAGTCCGAGGGGGTCTCTCCGGGTTTCACGATCCAGGATTCGAAAGGGGACACGTACTTCGTCAAATTCGACCCCCCGTCGAACCCTGAAATGGCGAGCGGCGCGGAAATCATCACGACGAAGCTGTTCTACGCCTTCGGGTATCACACCCTCGAAAACTACATCGCGACCCTCCGACGGGACCTCCTGACGATCGCGCCCGGTACGCTCTTTGTCGAAGACGACCGCAGAAAGCGCACGATGCGGCAGCGACACATCGATGAGGTGCTGAAGCAGGCGGCGCGGCATCCGGACGGGACGTACCGTGTTCTGGCGAGCAAGGCGCTCCCCGGCCTGGCGCTCGGGCCCTTCCGCTACCGCGGCACGCGCCCCGATGATCCCAACGACATCTATCCACACGAGCATCGACGTGAGCTGCGCGGGATGGCGGTATTCTCCGGCTGGTTGAACCACGACGAAGCGCGCAGCACCAATTCGTTCGACACCCTCGTCAGGGAGGGTGATCGCGCGGTCGTGAAGCATTACCTGCTGGACTTCGGATCCGCGCTGGGCAGCGGCAGCACCAAGTCGCAGGTCCCGCGCGCGGGCAACGAGTTCGTCTGGGAGGCGCGCCCGACGTTGATCACGATGCTCACGCTGGGCTTTTACGTTCGGCCCTGGATCAAGGTGGAGTATCCGGTCATCCCCGCGGTCGGCCGGATCGAGTCCACCTACTTCCGGCCGGAGAACTGGAAGCCCGATTACCCGAATCCGGCGTTCCACAATGCGCGTCCTGAGGACCGTTTCTGGGCCGCTCGCATTCTCTCGCGTCTCTCCGACGATGCGGTGAAGGCCGCGGTGTCAACGGCCAAGTACACCGATCCGAAGGCCTCGCAGTATCTCGGGCAGACGTTGCTCGAGCGAAAGAGCAAGGTCCTGTTGTCGTGGTTGAATGCCACCAATCCAGTCGTGGACCTTTCGCTCGATGCCGCGGGCACGCTCTCGTTCAGGAACGCGGCGGCGGACGCCGGTGTCGCGAAAGCGGCGGAGCGGTACACGCTGACCTGGTCGCGGTTCGACAACATGGCGCGCACGCACACGGCCGTGGGTTCGGAGCAGGCAATCACCACGACGACCGCCCAGGCACCCGTCGAGTTGATGTCGGGCGGCGCCGAGTTCGTGGCCGTCACCATCCGGGCCTTTCACAACGATCACCCCGCGTGGCAACACCCGGTAATCGCGTACTTCAAACGCGTCGACGGATGGAAGCTGATCGGCCTCGAGCGCAATCCCTGACACGCCGGAGCCCGGTCGCTCTCGGGTTCGCCGCGCTCCTCGCGCTGGCGGTGCTCTTCTCCCCGCGGGTGACGCGCGAGATGCGCGACTTCGAGGTGTACCGGACCGCCGCGGCGCGCGCGATTGACGCCGCGCCGCTCTACCGGCCCGACGACGGCCACTTCCAGTTCAAGTACCTGCCGGCCTTCGCGGTCGCCGCCGCCCCCGTGGCGTTCCTCCCGCTTCGCGTGGCGAAGACCCTCTGGTTTGGTGTCTCGGTCGCGCTCATCTGGACGCTGGTGGCACTGAGCCTCGCGACGCTGCCAGAGCGCAGGCGTCCCACCTGGGTGCTCGTCGGCGTGCTGATCGTCGCCATGGGGAAGTTCTACGGCCATGAGCTCGTGCTCGGCCAGGTGAACCTGCTGTTTGCCGTCCTGGTGGTCCTCGGGATCCTGGCGATCGGCAGGGGCCGTGACGGCCTGGCTGGCGCGCTCTGCGTGGCCGCCGTCGTAGTGAAGCCCTACGCGGTCCTCTTTCTCCCATGGCTCGTCGTGACACGCGGGCGGCGGGCGCTCGTCAGCATCGCGATCGGCACGGTCGTCGTGGCAGCCGCACCCGTTGCGCTGTACGGACTGCCGGGGACCCTCGCGCTGCACCGCGCGTGGTGGACGACGGTCACGGACTCAACCGCGCCGAATCTCACGAATCCGGACAATGTGTCGGTCGCGGCGATGTTCGCCAAGTGGCTTGGCGCGGGAGACGCCGCCGCGATCATCGCGGGAGCGGTCGGCCTGGTGTTGCTCGCAACCGCGGCATTCGTCGTGACCCGCGGCCGTGGCGTGCACCGGCGCGAATCGCTCGAGGGCGCGTTGCTCCTGACGCTGGTGCCGCTGCTGTCGCCGCAAGGATGGGATTACGTCTTTCTCGTCGCGACCCCGGCGATTGCGCTCCTCGCGAACTACGATGCGCTGCTGCCGCGAGCCATGCGGGTACTGGCCTGGATCGCGATCCCGGCGATCGGCTTGTCGCTGTTCGACCTGCTCGGCCGCCAGGGGTATGCGCAGTTCATGTCCTGGTCGGTCATCACCGTCTGCTTTTTCGTCGTGGTCGCCTCGCTCACGGCGCTCAGAGTGCGACGAGCCGCATGACGTGGCTCTTACGCGGCCTTCAGCGCCTGCTCGGCCTTCCTCCGCGCCTGACGCTTGCGAACGTAGAACAGGCCGAGGCCGCCGACGAGAATCGTTGAGATGACAAGCATGAAATCCATGAATCCTCCTGGATGGTGCAGCGGTCGCAAGGCGAATGCCGACCCGGCGCGATGGCCCTAACCCGCTGAGTCGAGACGGCTTGGCTCTTTGCGTCCGCGGTGTGCGGGGCCACACTACAATTGATCCGGCAGCCAAAAGCGAAATGCGAATACGAATCCTCGTCACCGGCGGTACCTTCGACAAGGAGTACGACGAACTCTCCGGACGGCTGTTTTTTCGCGAGACGCACCTCCTCGACGTCCTTCGTCGCGGCCGGTGCATGCTGGACGTCCAGATGGAAACAGTCATGATGATCGACAGCCTGGACATGGACGAGGCGGGGCGGATGACGATCGTGGAACGCGCGCGCCGGTGCGAAGAGCGCGCGGTGGTCATCACCCATGGCACGGACACGATGGTCGACACCGCGCGTGCGCTCGCGGACGCGGCGATCGAAGACAAGACGATCGTCCTGACCGGCGCGATGGTGCCCTACGCGTTCGGGAGCTCGGACGGGCTGTTCAACCTCGGGAGCGCGGTGTCGTTCGTACAGGTGTTGCCCCGCGGCGTGTACGTGGCGATGAACGGACAGCACTTCCCGTGGGACGCGGTCCGGAAGAATCGTGACACCGGCTGTTTCGAATCCGCATGACGGTCCCTTTTTCGCTCGCCTCCAAACTTCCTGCCGTCGGCACGACGATCTTCACGGTCATGTCGAAGCTCGCGGCGGATCTGGGAGCGATCAACCTGTCCCAAGGCTTCCCTGATTTCGACTGCGATCCCGCATTGATCGACGCGGTGGCGCGCCACATGCGCGAGGGGCGCAACCAGTACGCCCCCATGCAGGGCGTCCCGGCGCTGCGCCAGGCGATCGCGGCGAAGTACGACGCGTTCCACTCCCGCCGCTACGACCCCGACGCGGAGGTGACGGTCACCTCCGGCGCTACCGAAGCGATCTTCTGCGCCGTGACCGCCGTCCTCCGCGCGGGAGAAGAAGCGCTCGTCCTGGAGCCCTGTTACGACTCATACGTCCCGGCCATCGAGCTGTCAGGCGGGGTCCCCGTCGTCGTGCCGCTGCAACTCCCGGACTACAAGGTCGACTGGGACGCGGTGCGGGAGGCTGTCACCCCGCGCACGCGTCTTCTCATCATCAACTCGCCGCACAATCCGACCGGCTCGATCCTGACGGATGCGGACATTACGGAGCTGACGGCCATCGTCTCGGGAACCAACATCGTGATCGTCAGCGACGAAGTGTACGAGCACCTCATCTTCGACGGCGCCCAGCACGAGAGCATGGCGCGACATCCGCAGCTCGCGGCGCGCAGCTTCGTCATCGGGTCATTCGGCAAGACCTATCACGTGACCGGCTGGAAAGTCGGCTACGCGGTGGCGCCCGCAGCGCTCATGGCGGAGTTTCGCAAGGTGCATCAGTTCGTGACCTTCTCGACCAACACCCCCATGCAGCACGCGATCGCCGACGTGCTGTCGACGCAGGCGGGGCTGCGCGAGCTCGCGCCGTTCTTCCAGGCCAAGCGGGACCTGTTCCTGCGCCTGATGGAGGGGTCGAGGTTCCGTCCGCTCCCGTGCCGCGGCAGCTATTTCCAGTTGATGGACTACTCCGCCATCTCGCGTGACGAGGACGTCGATTTCGCCGTGCGGCTGACGAAGGAGCACGGCGTCGCGTCGATTCCCACATCCCCGTTCCTCCATCGATCCAGGGCGCCACGTGTTCTTCGCTTCTGTTTTGCGAAGAAAGACGACACGCTCGAACGGGCGGCGGAGAGGCTCAGAACCATATGAAACAACTGCTGTGTGTCATCTTCACGGCGATGGCCGGGGTCAACGGCCAGAACGCCACGGAGGCCGATGCGTTCAGGGATGTCGCGTTCCGCTCCCTCGGCCCTGGCCTGACCTCAGGCCGCATCTCCGATATCGCGATCGATCCGAAGAACCCCAGCGTCTGGTACGTCGCAGCCAGCGCCGGCAATCTGTGGAAGACCGACAACCGCGGCAACACGTGGACGCCGATCTTCGATGAGGGTGGGTCATATTCGCTCGGCGCGGTCGTGGTCGATCCCAGGGACTCGAACACGGTCTGGCTCGGGACGGGTGAGAACAACAACCAGCGCAGCGTCAGCTTCGGCGACGGCATCTACAAGTCGACAGATGCGGGCACGACGTGGACGCGCATGGGCCTCGAGCACTCCGAGCACATCCAGAACATCCTCATCGACCCGCGCAACTCCAGCGTCGTCTACGCGAGCGCGATCGGGCCGCTGTGGAGACCTGGCGGCGATCGCGGTCTCTACAAGACGACCGACGGAGGCCTGACCTGGAAGCCGGTGCTGACGGTCAGCCCCGATACGGGCGTCACCGACGTCATCATGGATCCGAAGAAGCCTGACACGCTGTACGCGGCCGCGTATCAGCGACGCCGGCACGTAGGACAGCTCATTGGCGGCGGGCCCGAAAGCGGCCTGTACAAGTCCACCAACGGCGGCGCGACGTGGACGAAATTGACGAAAGGGCTGCCTGCCGTCGAGATCGGACGCATCGGATTGGGCATCAACTGGCGCAATCCGAGCACGGTCTACGCCCTCGTGACCGCTCAACGCGGCCAGGGCGGCTTCTTCCGATCAGACGACGGGGGCGCGCGCTGGACGCGCATCGGGCGTGAAGTGCGTGAGGCGGGCGGACGGGGCGGCCGCGGCGCGGAGCCGGCACAGCCGCCCATCCCCTGCGCGCCCCTCGCACCCGGAACGCCGGCACCCGGCGCTCCGTTACCCCGCGACGATTGCTACCGCGGCGGCGACCCTGGCTACTACAACGAGATCATCGTCGACGGCAACGATCCCGACACGATCTGGTCGCCGCAGACCTTCATGACGCGCAGCACCGACGGTGGCCAGACCTGGAAGGACGTCGACATGCCCGGCGTGCACGTCGATCACCACGAGATCATTGCGGATCCTGTTGACCCGCGACACTACATCATCGGCAACGACGGAGGCGTGTACGAGACGTACGATTCGTTCAAGACGTTCCGCCAGTTCATGAACCTCCCGCTCTCGCAGTTCTATCGGATCTCGACCGACAACGCGCGTCCGTTTTACAGGATCTGCGGCGGTGCGCAGGACAACGGCACGATCTGCGGCCCTTCGCGCACGCTGAACCGCGGCGGCATCCGCACCAGCGACTGGTACACGGTCGGCGGCGGGGACGGCTTTCAGTCGCGCAGCGACTGGGAAGACCCCAACATTGTCTATGCGCAGTCGCAGGAGGGTTCGCTC
>DATLXP010000096.1:0-12436 GCA_035575695.1 Vicinamibacterales bacterium | reverse complement strand
GGCGAGCTTCAGCGACAACACGACGAAGGACGTGACGGCTGGCGGGAACTGGCGAACCGGCGACGCGACGGTCGTGACCGTCAACCCTGGCGGCCTGTTGACGGTCGTGGGTTTCGGCGTCTCGGATGTGTCGTTTACTTTTCAAAGTCTGTATACCGCAAAGCCAGTCACGCCCACGCCGCCGGGAACTGTCGCGATCGAGGGACGACTCAGTGAACCAGGTGCCGGCGGGCTGGCTAGTACTCTCGTCGTCGACACTCTGTCGGGCCGCTCCGCGACAACCGGTTCAGGCGGCTTCTTCTCTTTGGCGGCACTGCCACGCCTTCCACATCTCAAAGTCGAGAAAGAGGGATACGAGCCGATCGAAGTGAGCGCGACAAGATCGTACGTCGTTCTGCGCATGCAGCGGGTCATCCGTCTGATCGCTGGGGAAACGGTCACGCCGACAAGGTTGGCGCCGGCCGACCTCTCCTACACCGTGGGGAGCACCCGCTGCGCACCCTGCCGTCTCATTCGCGTGGTCGTTCCTCAACCGGGAACGCTTCACGTGCGCGTGACCTCTGCATTGAGGCTCAGGCTGTTCGCGGAAGGCCAGGTGGTGACGGGGGAACCGACAGAACTGATCGCCGACGTGGCCATCAACGCGCCGCGTGAGGTGGTCATGTATCTGGGAGTGGCAGTGCCGACCGGCTCCGATTCTGATAGGACGGCCTTCACGTTCGAGACCTCAATGCGCTAGAGCGTCCAATTTCGATTTAGTGTTTGCACTTTCAGACCGGTAGCGGCTGAAACAGAACGAGGGCCAGCTGGCCTATCCTTCCGCATTGTTTCTCTTGGCCGGGAAACGCAGAAGGAGAAAGACCAATGACCCTCGCGGAAAGCATGCGGAGGCCGGGAGTTCGATCCTCCCGCCGTCCACCAATTTCCCTTACCATTCACCCAGTTCTTCGAGCCCGTCGATTGGGCTCGGAGGATTGCGTGCTACGCTTCTGACAGCCAGCAGGCCCTCCTAGCCAGGGATCCGGCTGGTTAGGCTCTCCGACGCGTTCACGCGCGACGGGGGGCCGTTTTCCCCTCACGTATACTTTCTCCATGTCTTCGTTGGTCGAGAAGCGTCCCGGTGTGAAGCGTGTAGGAATCATGACCGGGGGTGGCGACGCCCCAGGTCTGAATGCGGTGATCCGCGCGGTCGTCAAGTCCGCCGCGAACTGCAGGTGCGAGGTGGTGGGGCTCGAAGACAGCTTCGACGGCCTCATCGAGCCGGATCGCTGCCGGACGCTGTTGCCACAGGATGTCCGGGGCATCCTGCGAATCGGCGGCACGATCCTCGGCACCACCAATCGCGGCAATCCGTTCTCCTATCCGATCGACACGAGCGGCGGAAAGATGGACTACTCGGACCGCGTGGTGGAGATGTTCCACCAGCTCAAGCTCGATGCGCTCGTCGTGATCGGCGGTGACGGCACGCTGGCGATCGCGCACGAGTTCTACAAGCGCGGTATTCCCATCGTCGGCGTCCCCAAGACGATCGACAACGACATCGTCGAAACGACGAACACGTTCGGATTCGACACCGCCGTCAGCTTCGCCACCGACGCCATCGACCGTCTGCACACGACGGCCGAGGCGCATCACCGAGTCATGGTGGTCGAGGTCATGGGGCGCTACGCCGGATGGATCGCGCTTTACGCCGGGGTTGCCGGTGGCGCCGACGTGATCCTCATCCCCGAGATCGCGTTCGACATGGAGAAGGTGGCGACCCATATCCTCGAGCGCGACCAGTCGGGCGCGCGATTCAGCATCGTCGTGACCGCAGAAGGGGCGAAGCCGGTCGGCGGGAAAGTGTCGCTGATCAAGGAAGCGCACGGGGCGTTCGTGGAGCGCCTCGGCGGAGTCGCGGCACTCGTGGCAGCGGCTATCGAGGAAGGCACCGGCAAGGAGACGCGGAGCGTCGTGCTGGGGCACCTGCAGCGAGGCGGGGCGCCGACGAGTTTCGATCGCATTCTCGCGACCCGATTCGGCGCCCGGGCCGTGGAGCTGATTCTCGAAGGAAATTTCGGGACGATGGTGGCGTTCCATCCACCCGACATCGTGGCAGTCCCGCTCGAGAGCGTCGTCGGCAGGACGCGCAATGTGCCCCTGGATTTCGACGTGGTCCGCACGGCGCGCGCGATGGGCATTTCGCTCGGGGATTGAGGATGCGCGCCCGACCTGAAGGTCGGGCCTACGAGAGGTCGGGCCTACGAGAGGACGTCGAGGTACTTCAGCGCGCCGCCCGTGTTGAACAACACCACCGTGTCGGTCGGTTTCACGCGGCCGTCACGAACCAGGACGCGTAGCGCACGAAGCGCCGCCCCGCCCTCGGGTGCGGCACTGATCCCTTCGTTCGACCCCAGTGCACGCATGTCGTGCACCATGTCGGCGTCCGAGACGGCCAGGGCGGTGCCGCCGCTGTCACGGACCGCTCTCAGCACGAGAAAATCACCGATGGCTTTCGGCACGCGCAGGCCGTCGGCCACTGTCCGCGCTCCTTCCCACATCTGCGATCGCTCGTCCCCCTGCTCGAAGGCGCGCACGATAGGTGCGCAATGCTCGGCCTGGACGGACACCATTTTCGGCCTGGTGCCGGGTGTCTTCCAGCCGATGCGCTCCATCTCTTCGAACGCCTTCCACATGCCGACCATGCCCGTGCCGCCGCCGGTGGGATAGACGATCCAATCCGGGAATGTCCACTCGAGCTGCTCGCCGAGCTCGTAGGCCATCGTCTTCTTGCCCTCGATGCGGTACGGCTCCTTGAGGGTCGACGTGTCGTACCATCCCAGTGGCTTGCCCGTCTCGGCCGCAATCCGTCCGGCGTCTGTAATGAGGCCGTCGACCAGGGTGATGTCGGCGCCGTACAGTTCGCATTCGCGAATGAAGGGGACCTTGACGTCCTTCGGCATGAAGACCTTCGCGGAGAGGCCGGCGGCTGCCGCGTAGGCAGCCATCGCGTTCGCGGCGTTCCCCGCTGAGGGGATCGACAGGATCTTCGCGCCGAGGTGCGCCGCCTTTGTCACCGCGGCGGCGAGGCCTCGGGCCTTGAACGAGTTGGTTGGATTGAGCGACTCGTCCTTGACGAAGAGCCGGCCCAGCCCGAGCTCCTCGCCGATGCGGCGCGCATGGACGAGCGGTGTCCAGCCTTCGCCCAGCGTGATCGGCTCCTCGCCGTCGAGCAGCGGCATCAACTCGCGGTACCGCCACATGTTCGGCGGACGGCCGACCAGGGACTCTTTCTTCCACGCGCGCGCCGCGTCGAGGTCGTAACGCGCGAGCAGGGGAGCGCCGCACGTGCAGAGATGCTGCTCGACGCGCGCATCGTAGGGCCCCGCACCGCAGGGCACCGAACATTCGAGGTGTGTGAAGTAGCTCACTTCCCGAGCAGTTCGGCGTCTTTTTTCTTCTGCAGGTCGTCGATGAGCGTGACGTGCTGGTCGGTGATCTTCTGCACCTCGTCGAGGCTGCGTCGCTCGTCGTCTTCGGAGATGGCGCTCTCCTTCAGAAACTTTTTCAGCTTGTCGTTGGCTTCACGCCGCACGACCCGCACGCCGTTGCGTCCTTCTTCGGCGTACTTGTGCACGATCTTCGAGAGTTCCTTGCGGCGCTCCTCGGTGAGAGAGGGGATCGGGATGCGGACGACCTTGCCGTCGTTGGTCGGGTTGAGCCCGAGGTTGGAGGTGCGGATGGCCTTCTCGATCACCGCCAGCAAGGACGGATCGAACGGCTGCGCGACGATCATCTGCGGTTCCGGGATGGACATCGTCGCGACCTGGTTGAGCGGCATCTGCGCTCCGTACGCCTCGACATGCACGGCGTCGAGGATGGTCACCGAGGCGCGGCCGGTGCGCACACCGCCCAGCTCACGGCGCACGTGCTCGATCTGCCCGTCCATCCGCTTCTTGACTTCGACCAAGAGTCCCTTGAGATCACTGACGTCCATGACGGTCTCCAAACGCTGAAGGCTGCAGCCTTGTGATTCTAGGCCCGCACCGTGGTTCCGACCTGCTCACCCATGACGACGCGGCGGAGGTTGCCCTCGGTGCGGAGGTTGAACACGACGATGGGAAGCTTGTTGTCCATGCACAGCGAGATGGCGGTCGCGTCCATGACTTTGAGACCCCGCTCGAGCACTTTGAGGTACGAAATTTCGTCGTATTTGGTGGCGTCGGGATGGGTCATCGGGTCCGCGGTATAGATGCCGTCGACCTTGGTCGCTTTCAGGATGACATCCGCCTTCATCTCCATCGCGCGCAACGCCGCGGCGGTGTCGGTCGTGAAGTAGGGATTGCCCGTGCCTGCGGCGAAGATCACGACGCGGCCCTTTTCGAGATGGCGGACGGCCCGGCGACGGATGAACGGTTCCGCGACCGCGCGCATCTCGATGGCGGACTGCACGCGCGTCGGGATCCCGTGATGCTCGAGGGCGTCCTGCACCGCGAGCGCGTTGATGACCGTGGCGAGCATGCCCATGTAGTCGGCCGTCGCGCGGTCCATCCCCTTGGCGCTGGCCGCCACCCCCCGGAACAGATTGCCGCCGCCGATGACAACGGCCGTCTGCACACCGAGCGCCTGGATCTCCTTGATGTCCTTCGCGATCCGGGTGGTGATGGCGGGATCGATGCCGTACGATTGTTCGCCCATCAGGGCTTCGCCGGAAAGTTTGAGCAGAATGCGCTGGTAGGCGGCAGGCATGTCGCGACGATTATACCTGCTCAGTGCTCAGTGCTCAGTGCGACTACTCTAAGCACTGCGCAGTGCGCAGTGAAGCACTAAGCACTCTCTCCCAGTTTGAGTCGCACGAAACGCGCGACCGAGATGTTCTCGCCCAGCTTGGCGATGGCTGCCTGCACGATCTGGCCGATCGTGAGTTTCGGATCGCGGATGGATGGCTGATCGAGCAGGCAGATCTGCTCGTAGAAACTGTTCAACTTACCGTCGACGATCTTGTCGACGACCTGTGCGGGCTTGTCTTTCACCTGATCCCGGTAGATGGCGCGCTCGCGGTCCAGCGTCTCGGCCGGGACTTCATCGCGTCGCACGTACTGCGGGCTGGCGGCCGCGATGTGCATGGCGATCTCGCGCGCCAGGTTCTGGAAGTCGTCCGTGCGCGCGACGAAATCGGACTCGCAGTTCACTTCGACCAGCACGCCGATCTTGCCACCCATGTGGATATAGCTGCCGACCACGCCTTCGTTGGTCGAGCGTCCCGCCTTCTTGGTGGCCTGCGCCAGGCCGCGCTTGCGCAGGATCGTCGTCGCGGCGTCGATGTCGCCGTTGGCCTCCGTCAGGGCCCCCTTGCACTCCATCATGCCCGCGCCCGTGAGGTCCCGCAGTTTCTTGACCTGATCTGCCGTAATTGCCATTCGTGAGTAACTCCCTGAAGCTTCCAGTATCCGACGTCCCGGCTTCCAGCGCTGGAAGCCGTACAAACAAACGCCGGCGCGCTCGAGGCTGCGCCGGCGCCGAAATGCGAGTGACTAAACCGATGCCGGCGACGTGGCCTGCTCGGGCCTGGCCTGCCGCGCGGGACGAGCGCGACGGCCGCGGTCCTCCCCGTCGGTCTCAGTGTCGTCGGCCTGAGCCGATTCGCGCATACCGCGGCCCGCGGAAACGGCGTCGGCGATCTTCGAGGCGAACAGCCGGATCGCGCGCAGCGCGTCGTCGTTGCCCGGGATCACGTAATCCACTTCATCGGGATCGCAGTTGGTGTCGACGACGCCGATGACCGGGATCTTCAGCTTGCGAGCCTCGTCGACCGCGATCTGTTCCTTGCGGGTATCGACGACGAACAGGGCATCGGGCAGCCGTGACATGTGCCGGATGCCTTCGAGGTTCTTCTGCAGCTTTTTCTTTTCCTTCTCGAGCTGCGAGATTTCTTTTTTCGACAGCGACTCGTAGCGGCCGTCGGTCTCCATCGCTTCGAGGTCGCGCAGGCGTGCGAGACTCCGCTGGATGGTCGTGAAGTTGGTCAGGAGCCCGCCGAGCCATCGCTGATTGACGAAGTACATCCCGCAGCGCTGCGCTTCCTCCGCGATCGCGTCCTGGGCCTGGCGCTTGGTTCCGACGAACAGGATCGTGCGGCCGTCGGCGGCGAGGTTGGATGCGAACTGCTCCGCCTCGCGGAAGAGCTTCGCCGTCTTGGAGAGATCGAGAATGTAGATCCCGTTCCGCTCGCCAAAGATGTACTGCTTCATCTTTGGATTCCAGCGCTTCGTCTGGTGTCCGAAATGGACGCCCGCCTCCAGCAAATCCTTCAACGCAATCCCGGCCAAGCTGCCTCCCATTACCGTTTGCTGAACTGGAAACGCTTGCGCGCTCCCTTCTGTCCGTATTTCTTCCGCTCCTTGATGCGCGCATCGCGCGTCAGGAAGCCCGCTTTCTTGAGCCGCTGGCGCAGCTCGATGTTGTATTCCACAAGCGCACGCGCGATACCGAGGCGCAGCGCGCCAGCCTGGCCCGCAATGCCGCCGCCGGAGAGGGTGGCCAGCACGTCGAACTTGTCGGACGTCTCGGTGACGAGCAGCGGCTGACGGATCTGGGTGCGGAGCGCTTCGGTGGGGAAGGCCTGCTCGATCGGCTTGCGATTGATCACGTAGCCGCCGTTGCCCGGCCGGAGGAACACGCGGGCGGTCGAGGTCTTGCGACGCCCGGTGCCGTAGTACTGAATTGCTGCTGCCACTTATGCGACCTCGGTCTTGGGAGTCTTCAGCGCGCGCGGCTTCTGCGCCGCGTGCGGGTGGTCGGCCCCCGCGTATACCTTCAGCTTGCGCCACATCGCCTCACCCATCTTCGTCTTGGGGAGCATGCCGCGCACCGCTTCCTCGACCATCCGGACCGGATTCTTCTTGCGGACGTCTTTGGCCCGCTCCTCGCGGAGGCCGCCTTCGTATCCGCTGTGATACCGGTACAGCTTCTGTTCTTCCTTACGACCGGTCAGCTTGACCTTGGCCGCATTGACGATAACAACGTGGTCGCCTGTATCGATATAGGGCGTGTACACCGCTTTGTGCTTGCCCTGCAGCAGGCGCGCTGCTTCCGTCGACACCCGGCCGAGGACCTGGTCCCCGGCGTCAATCACATGCCACTGCCTCTCGACACTGCCGGCAGTGGGAACAAACGTCCCCATGGAAATGAAACCCTTTCGGCCTTCGCTAGCTACGGGCAACCGCCGGAGCATTCAGCACAGGCGGTCCGCCTCTCTCTTAGGACGGCAAACCAAGAGGATACTGACGATTGCGGGGATTGTCAAGGCGCGTGCCGTGCGGTTTTGCACGCTGATTCCGGGTCGAAATCGTCGTACGCAGAACCTGCAATTACAGAACCGTCAGCACTTGTCCGAAATGTTCGTCCCGGCTAACCCGAGGACGGACTCAACTACCAGAACTGCACACATCTTTCGCTTTTGCGCACGGAATAGCTGTGGCACCACGCTTGCGGCATCGATCAGCCGATACTACGCACTGAAAGACGGTGGAGGCGTGCGCGGAATTGGAACCGCGCCGCTGTTGTTGGTAGGGTGAACCGCCCGCCGCTCAACCAGTTGCGGTCATTCACAGATTAGGACAATCTCCGGTGTTTCGAAGGGCGAAATCGCTCGTAGGGCTCGACATCGGTTCGAGCGCGGTGAAGGCGGTCGAGCTGAAGACCGCTGGCCGTGCTTACAAAGTAGCTGCGTACGGCAGCGAGCCCCTGCCCCCGGACAGCATCGTCGACGGCGCCATCATTGACGGGGCCGCCGTTGCGGATGCGATCAGACGGCTGTTCGACGGACGCCACATCCGGACGAAAGACGTGGCAGCCTCGTTGTCGGGCAACGCCGTCATCGTCAAGAAGATCACCCTCCCGGTGATGACCGAGGCCGAGCTCGCCGAGTCCATCTACTGGGAGGCGGAGCAGTACATCCCGTTCGACATCCAGGACGTCAACCTGGACTACCAGGTGCTCGACGGTGGTGATGCCGCCGCCAAGGGGACGATGGACGTGCTGCTGGTCGCCGCGAAGAAGGAAAAAATCGCGGACTACACCGGCGTGATCGCGCAGGCCGGGCGGACGGCTGTCGTCGTCGACGTCGACGCTTTCGCGCTGCAGAATGCCTACGAGATCAATTACGGGATAGAACCAGGGGCCGTGGTCGTGCTGCTGAATGCGGGCGCGAGCGCGACCAACATCAACATCCTCAACGGCGAGCAATCGGTCTTCACGCGCGACGTTTCCATAGGCGGGAATGCGTACACGGAGGCGTTGCAGCGCGAGCTGAGCCTGCCATACGAACTGGCGGACCAGTTGAAGCGCGGGCTTCCGGTCGACGGCGTGACCTTTGAGGACGCGCGTCCCGTCCTGCGCGCGGTGAGCGAGAACGTCATGCTGGAAATCCAGAAGACGTTCGACTTCTACAAAGCGACCGCTGCGAGCGACCGCATCAACCGGATCATCGTCAGTGGCGGGGCGTCGCGCGCGGAGGGGTTCACGGAGATGCTCGCGGAACGCTTCGAGGCGCCGGTCGAGGTCTTCGATCCGTTCAGGCGGATCTCGTTCGACGCGCGCAAGCTGGGGGGGGAGCCCGGCGATATCGGCGCGACGGCCGCCGTGGCCGTGGGGCTGGCGTTGCGGCGGGTGGACGACCGATGATTCGCATCAACCTGCTCGCGGTCGAACGGGGCGCGGCCAAGCGTGCCGCCTTGATTCCCGCCGCGCAGCGCGTGACCATTGGGGCCAGCCTGATCCTTCTCGCCGCCGCGATGATGATCGGCTGGTGGTATTGGTCCCTGAGCCAGGCCTCGCACCGAGTCGACGAGGAGCTCGCGCGGGCCGAGGCCGAGACGCAGCAGCTGCGGTCCGTCCTGGCGCAGGTGCAGAAGTTCGAAACGCAGCGCGCCCAGCTCCAGCAGCGCGTGACGCTCATCGAGCAACTCCGCCGGGGCCAGACGGCCCCGGTCCACGTGCTCGACGAGATCGGCAGGGCGGTTCCGGAGCGGTTGTGGCTGACCGAGTTCAAGCAGACCGGCGACAACCTGACGATCGTCGGGTTGACGACGTCGCTGACTGGCGTGTCGGATTTCGTGGGGAACCTCGAGTCGAGCAGCTGGTTCAAGCGGCCGGTCGACATTATCGACACGGAGATGTCGCAGGACGTCAAGACCGGTGATCTCGTGCGCTTCTCGGTGAAGGCGACCATCAACAACCCCGACGCTCCGGCGCTGCCGGCAACGCCGAAGCCGGGCGCGGCGCCGGGCACACGCTAAAGGCGCCCACGGGCGCCGCCGATACGCAGCAGGGCATTACATGGAACTGTCGCTCAGCAAGCTCCCGTGGTACGGCCAGATCGGCGCGTTCGTGATCGTGTCGGCCGGCGCGGTCTTCGGCTTCTGGAACTTCTACGTGACCGATGTGCAGACGGATATAGAAATGCGCCAGACCAGGCTGACGGCCATGCGCGCCGACATCCAGAAGGGGATCGCCACCGCCCGGCAGCTACCGCAGTTCCAGGCTCAGGTGACGGACCTCCAGCGCCGCCTGGAGGGGCTCAAGGCCGTGCTCCCCGAACAGAAGGACGTGGCCGATATCCTGCGGCGGGTGCAGGGGCTGGCGACGCAGTCGAACCTGACGATCCAGCGTTTCACGCCGCAGGACCCGAAGCAGCAGGCGATCTACGCGGAGTTGCCCTACAAGCTGCAGGCCGAAGGGACGTACCACAACCTCGGCTTGTTCTTCGACAAGATCAGCAAGTTTCACCGGATCATCAACGTCAGCGAGATATCCATCAAGGCGAAACAGGAGCAGCAGCCCAACACCACCATCGTGGCCGACCTGCTCGCGACGACGTTTGTTCTTCAGGAAGGGGCAGCGGCGCCCGGCACGTCGCCGCGTCCGCCGGGCGCACCGAAATGACGACGATGATCCGCACGCTCGTCTGTTCCGCCGCCCTCTGCGTTCTTGCGGCGCCGTGGGTGCGTGCGCAGCAGGCGCCCGCACCCGGCACTCCACCCCCCGCCTATTCGTACCAGGCGGAAGGACGGCGCGATCCGTTCGTGAGCCTCCTCGGCAGGGGCACCGATGCCAAGTCGCTGGCGAACCGGCCCGCCGGTCTGCCGGGACTCCTGATCGATGAGCTGTCGATCAAGGGGATCATCAAGGACCGCAACGGCTTCGTCGCCATGATCCAGGGTCCCGACAAGAAAACACACATGGTGCGCCCAGGCGAGAAACTGATGGACGGATCCGTGAAATCAATTACCGGAGACACCGTGGTGTTCTCGCAGGACGTGAATGATCCGCTGTCGGTCGCCAAGCAGCGGGAGAAGATCAAGAAACTGCGGTCGAACGAGGAGGGCCGCGAATGACGCAGCGGACAGTCCCGATGAAGGCGCGATCGGCCGCGAGGGTGACGGTCACCGGCGTCCTCGCGCTCGCGGGCACGATCGCACTGGGAGCCCGGACGCCGGCGCCCGAAACAACGGCCATTCCGGCCACGCGGCTGGACGCCGTCCTGGCGAAGCACGTCACCGACAAGACGACCGTGACGCTGACCGCCAACGGACAACTCACCCCGGCCAGCGTCAGTGAGATCTCCGCAAAACCGCGCCGACTCGTGCTCGATTTTCTGAACGTGGCCGCCCGCACGGCCGCTCAGGATGTGGCAAGCCCCCTGGTGCACAGGGTCCGCGTGGCGGTCCACACCAGGGAGCCGCTCCTCACGCGCGTCGTGATGGAGATCGACGACCGCGCGACCTATCACGTGGAACGGGGAGCGGATGCAGCCCGCGAGCTGGCGGTCGTCTTCGAGCCGGCGCATGGCGCGTCGACGATGCTTCTGACACCCCCGGCGGCCTCGACACCGGTCGCCCCGGACCCGGCGATCAGCCTGCGGGAGGCCGTGGCGAACGGAGCCCGCCTCGAGCCCCGTGTCGAGCCGGTTACTCCCGCGCGTCCCGCGCCCGTGCCGGCCGTCCCGATGCCGACGGTCGCCCGCGCGCCGGGCACCGTCAGCGGGGGAGGGGCTACGCAGAACCCCTCGCCGCCGACGCCGCGGCTATTGCCACTCAACCCGCCGGTCCCGACCGCACCGGTGCAACTGCCGTCGGCGACGCCATCGGGCGAGCGTCAATACATCGGCACGCCGTTGTCACTCGACTTCGCCGGTGCGGACCTGCGGTCCGTGCTGCGCGCCATCATTGCGCACGGCGGACTGAACGTCGTGTTCGACAACGCCGTGCAGGGCACGATCGACATCGTGCTGAACGACATCCCGTGGGACCAGGCCCTCGAAACGATCCTGCGCGCGAACAAGCTGGGGTACGTCGCCGAAGGGACGATCATCCGGATCGCCCCGGTCGCCGCTCTCGCCGAGGAAGAAGCCGACCGGCGTAAGCTCGCCGACGCGCGCGCCCTCGCGGGGGACCTGCGCGTGCAGACCTTCTCACTGAGCTACGCCAAAGCGACGGAGATGTCCCCCCTGCTCACGCGCTCGGCCCTCTCGGCGCGCGGCCAGATCCAGGTGGACGCGCGGACCAACACGCTGATCATCACCGACCTTCCCGACCGCCTGCAGACGGCCGCGAACCTGATCACCGGTCTCGACCGACCGGAGCCGCAGGTGGAAGTGGAGGCGCGGATCGTCCAGACGACGCGTGACTTCGCCAAGGCGATCGGCGTTCAGTGGGGCCTCAACGGACGGATGACCCCGGAGATCGGCAACACCACGAATCTGGCGTTCCCCAACCGGGGCACGATCGGCGGCCGCACCGGCGCGATCAGCTCGCCGGGCGATCCGCGATCAGACGGCGCCGGCGATGCGACAGGCACCGCGATCAACCTCCCGGTGGTGGGCGCCACGTCGGCCATCGGGCTGGCCCTCGGCGCCGTGAATGGCGCGTTCAATCTGGACCTGGCGCTGTCGGCGCTCGAGCGGAGCGGCAAGGGGCGTGTGCTCTCCACCCCTCGCCTCACGACGCAGAACAACGTGGCGGCGGAAGTCGGCCAGGGGATTCAGATCCCGATACAGGTGGTGGCCAACAACACCGTCACCGTGACCTTCAAGGAGGCGTTGCTGAAGCTGATGGTGACGCCGCAGATCACCGCCGCCGGGACCGTCATCATGCAGGTCACGATCGAGAACGCGTCGGCCGACTTCAGCCGGCAGGTCAACGGCATTCCGCCTATCGACACGCAGCGTGCGCAGACGCAGGTCCAGGTCAACGACGGCGCCACGACAGTCATCGGAGGCATCTTCGTGAGCCGGGAACAGTCGGCAACCGACAAGACACCGATGCTGAGCCGCATCCCGCTCCTCGGGTGGCTGTTCCGGCGCGACTCGGTGCAGGACGACAGCCGCGAGCTGCTGATCTTCATCACGCCGCGGATCATCAAGGGTTAGCGATATGAAGAGAACACTGCTCGGCAT
>DATLXP010000095.1:0-10863 GCA_035575695.1 Vicinamibacterales bacterium | reverse complement strand
GTGGGCGCTGCTGGAATCGAACCAGCGACCCCCGCCGTGTGAAGGCGATGCTCTACCGCTGAGCCAAGCGCCCCAACCAGAGTGACCCCGTAGTCTAACGCACCGAAAAGGGGGACGGCAACGTCCCCCTTCTTATTTTCGCCTGTCGGGCAGGCGGCGCTCCGACGGTCCGTCGTACACGTGGTCCTTGGGATCGATCTGCCGCATCGGCGTGTACCGCTCCAGTTCCTCCAGCCCTTGTGCCGCGATCCCGGGCACCCGCGAAATAATGAACAGAGCGTTGGCGACAGGCGGTGGGATCCCGAGGTCGCCGCACACCGCCGCGATCGCCCCATCGATATTGACAGGCAGGGGATGACCGCTCTGGTCGCGCTCCGCGAGCGTCAACTCGACGGCGCGGATCATCTGGACGTGCTCACCCTCCACCTCGAGCTCCAGCGCCATCTGGAACAGCCGCGCGGCGCGCGGATCCCGCGTGTGGAACCGGTGCCCGAATCCCGGAATGCCTTCGTCAGCCTGCAGGCCCCGCTCCACCACCACACCCGCCGCCTCGCGATACGTCTTCCCCTGGCGCACGAGCACGAGGCCTTCATCGAGAAAGTGCATGCACGTCTCGATGTCCCCGCCGTGATACTTGCCGAATCCCAGGACGCCCGCGGCCACGCATGCGCGCAGCGGGGCGCCGGTCGTCGCGGTGTTCCGGGCCGCGAGTGTCGAGGGCGGGGTGGCGCCGTGATCGATGAACGACACCAGGATGGCTTCCATGAGGCTGGCGATCGCCGGCGATGCGACCTCGCCAGTGAGCAGCAGGTAGATGGCCTCCCCGAACGTGAGGCGTCCCATCATCTCGTCGAGCGGGTAACCGCGAACAAGGATCTTGTTCGGCTCGATACGCGTGAGCGCCGTCCGCCACTTCTCGTCGCCGCCGCGCTTGGACGTCCGTCGTTCAGGCACCGCCGGCGCGGTCGTCTTTTCCTTCATGGCCATGCCTCCTCAGTGTGTGCCGTACAGACGGTCGCCGAAGTCCCCGAGGCCAGGGACGATGAACTTGTGGTCGTTCAACCGCTCGTCCACGACGGGCGTGTAGATGTGCACGTCGGGATGATGCCGTTCCACCAGTGCGATGCCTTCCGGCGCGGCCACGATGCAGATCATGCGGGCTTCGCGAGCCCCGGCATCCCGGAGCATGTCGAGCGCCGCGACCGCGCTCCCGCCTGTCGCCAGCATCGGATCGATCATGAGGACGAAGCAGTTCTCAAGATCCGACGGCAGCTTCGAGTAGTACTTCGACGCCACAGCGGTCAGTTCGTCACGCTGCAGGCCGATGTGCCCGACCCGCGCGCTCGGTATCAGCTCCAGGATGGCGTCCAGCATCCCGAGGCCGGCACGCAACACGGGTACGACGACGACGTCGGCCGTGACCCGTCGTCCGCTGGCAGGCCCGAGCGGTGACGTGACCGTGACCGGACTCGCCGGCAGGTCGCGCGTGGCTTCGGCGGCAAGCAGCAGGCTGATCCGCACGGCCATGCGCCGGAACAGTTCGGGGGGCGTTGCCGAGTCCCGCAGGATCGTCAGCGCGTCATGAACCAGCGGGTGCTGTACGAGATGAACAGGCACGGCGACACTATACAACTCAGAACGCAGAACGCAGAACGCGGAACCTGGAACCCGGAACCCGGAACCAGATAGAATCCCATCCTCATGCACCTCCGACTCTGCGCAGCCTTCGCGCTCATCGCCAGCGGCCTGGTTGGCGCCTCCCAATCGCAACAGGTCGACCTGATCGTCCACAACGCGACGGTTGTGACCATGGACGGGTCAGCGCGTGTGCTGCCCCGGGGGGCCGTTGCGGTGCTCGGCCGGGACATCGTCGCCGTGGACGCGGCCGACGCCATCGCGGCGCGGTATACGGCCCGGGACACGATCGATGCGGGGGGGCAGGTCGTGCTGCCCGGCCTGGTCAACACCCATACGCACGCCGCGATGGTGCTCTATCGGGGCCTCGCCGACGACCTCGCCCTGATGGAATGGCTGCAGAAATACATTTTTCCCGGTGAGGCGAAGACCGTGTCCCCGGCGTTCGTTCGTGCGGGCACGCGCCTGGCGGCGCTCGAAATGATCCAGTCCGGCACGACGACGTATACGGACATGTACTACTTCGAGGAAGAGGTCGCGAGGGCGACAAAAGCGGCAGGTCTGCGGGGTGTGCTCGGGCAGACGATCATCCAGTTTCCGGTCGCCGATGCGAAGACGCCTGCCGAGGGTCTCGCCCGGACCGAAACATTCCTGAAGGAGTTTGCCGGCGACGATCTGATCGTGCCCGCCATTGCGCCCCATTCCATGTACACGCTCGACCGCGCGACGCTCAAGGCGACTCGCGCGCTCTCGGATAAATATAAGGCGCCGCTCCTCATCCACCTGGCGGAGACCGCCGACGAGTCGAAGACCTCGATCGAGCGCCACAAGGTGTCACCGACCCGCTACCTGGAATCCATTGGATTCTGGGGCCCGCGCACCCTGGCGGCGCACGGCGTGTGGTTGAGCGCCGCCGACATCCGGATCCTCGCCCGTCGCGGGATCGGCGTCGCGCACAATCCCGAGAGCAACATGAAGCTTGCCAGCGGCGTGGCCAAGGTGCCGGCGCTCCGGCGGGCGGGCGTCAGGGTGGGTCTGGGCACCGACGGCGCGGCCAGCAACAACGACCTCGACATGTTCGAGGCGATGCGCCAGGCGGCCTTCCTGCACAAGCTCTCCACGAACGACCCTCGGGCGATCTCGGCCGCCACGGCGCTGGCAATGGCGACGATCGAGGGCGCACGCGCCCTGGGCATGGATCAGCAGATCGGTTCCCTCGAAGCCGGGAAGCGTGCCGACCTGATCGTGGTGTCGATGACCGGCGCCAGGCAGACGCCGATGTACGATCCCCTGTCACACCTCGTCTACGTCTCTCGTGGCAGCGACGTCGTGACGACGATCGTGAACGGCAAGGTCCTCATGCGGGACCGGAAGGTGTTGACACTGAACGAATCGGACGTGATACGTGACGCGAACGCTTTTGCGGCCAAAGTGCGCGAGGCGGTCGGTAAGTAGGCTGACGAACGGAGACACGGTGCAGATACTGCTGGACGCAGCGACCATTCAGTCGAGGATTCGAGAACTTGCGCGGCAGATCGAATCGGATTATCCCGTGCCCGAAGAGATCCACATGGTCTGCGTGCTCAAGGGGGGCTTCGTCTTCATGTCGGACCTTGTGCGCTCGATGACGGCGCGCGTGACCCTGGACTTCATTGCCGTCTCCAGCTACGGGGCCGTGACGAAGTCGTCCGGCGAAGTCCGGTTCCAGAAGGACCTGGACACGAGCCTCGAAGGTCGTCACGTCATTGTCGTCGAAGACATCGTCGACACCGGTCTGACGCTGAAGTACCTGCAGGAAATCCTCCGGAGCCGGGCGCCGAAGAGCCTGAAGACAGCGTGCCTGCTGAGCAAGCCATCACGGCGCAAGGTGGAGGTGCCGGTCGAGTACATCGGTTTCACGATCGAAGACAAGTTCGTCGTCGGGTACGGCCTGGATTACGCTGAGAAGTACAGGAACCTGCCGCATATCGCGGTGTTGCAGGAATAGGTCACGGTTCTGGCATGAAGCGGTTTGACATCATCACGGAGGCAGACGCGCGGTCGATTGACCTTGGCGCGACGGTGGAGCTCGCCGCAGGAGGCCACGTCACGCCGCTGGCGAACGACACGCTCTCGGCGCGTCGTGTGACGGTGATCCCTGCCGGCTCCTCGGATCCCTCATTGCCGCTCGATCTCGCGCCGGTCGCGGACATCCGCCGCGTCGTGATTGGCAACGACCACACCGCTATTGCCATGAAGAAGGCGCTGGTCCAGTACCTGCGCGGCCGTGGCGTGGCGGTCACCGACGTGGGCACCGACACGCCGGAACCGGTGGATTACCCCGACATCGCCGAACGCGTGGCGCGGACCGTCGCGCGTGGCGAGGCGGACGCGGGCATCGTGATCGACGGGGCGGGCATCGGCTCGGCCATCGCGGCCAACAAGATCCGCGGCATCCGCGCCGCGATGTGCCCCGACGAAACGATCGCCCGGTACTCCCGCGAGCACAACGGCGCAAACGTCATGACGCTCGGTTCGACGCTGCTGCCGGGAGTCGATGCGGCGATCCGGATCGTGGATGTCTGGATCGGAACCCCGATGCGCGAAGCGCGGTACATCCGCCGGCTGCTCAAGATCCGCCGGCTCGAACAGAACCCGGACTGATGCTGAATCCCCAGGACCTGCAACGCCTCGTCGAAATGATCACCGAGGAAGTCGTGGCCGCCCAGCGCGCCGCGACGGCGTCGGGCCCGTGCGCGTGCCATGCCGTTCAGTCGGACTGTTGCCCGGACCGGCTGCGGTCGGTGGTCGACGCCGGGGCGACCCGCCTCGGCCTCCACGCCACCGGCGCCGGCACGGCCGGTGTCTCGACGATGATCGATCACACACTGCTGAAGGCCGATGCGACGCGCGATGAGATCGACACGCTGTGTCGCGAAGCCGCGGAGTTCCATTTCGCCACCGTCTGCGTGAACCCGGCGTGGGTGGCGCACGCGGCTGCGCGGTTGCGCGGCACGGGTGTCGGCGTCTGCTCGGTCGTCGGATTTCCGCTCGGGGCCACGACCGCCGACGTCAAGCAGTACGAAACGAGGCGCGCGATCTACGACGGGGCGACCGAGATCGACATGGTGATCAACGTGGGTGCGTTGAAGTCGGGTGACCTGCGCACGGTCGAGCGAGACATCGAAGCGGTCGTGGAACCGTGCCGGCAGTGCGGCGTCGTCAGCAAGGTGATCATCGAGGCGGCCCTGCTCAATGACGAGGAGAAGATCAGCGCCTGCACATTGTCCAAGGCGGCCGGCGCGGATTTCGTGAAGACCTCCACCGGTTTCGGCCCGGGCGGCGCCACGGCGGCCGATGTGGCGCTGATGCGGCGCGTCGTCGGGGCCGAGATGGGCGTGAAAGCCGCGGGAGGCGTCCGGGACCTCGACGGACTGAAGGCGATGGTCGCGGCCGGCGCAAGCCGGGTCGGCGCAAGCGCCGGCGTCAAGATCGTGCAGGAGTCCCGGGGTCAGAAGTCTGTGGCCGTTTCGCCATCGGGTTATTAGGCATCGGGATGTAGATCCCGTGACGGTCGAACGCCCTCAAGATGCGCTGTCGAAGTTCCCGGCCCACCTCCCACTGCTTGAGTGGCACCGTTTTTACCCGCAGCTTCATCTGCACCGACCAGTCCGCGAACGATTCCACCCCCATCACGTCGAGCGGCTCGAGGATCAGCGGACCGAAGTGATCGTCGGCCTGCATCCCGTCGCCGACCTCGCGCAGCAGCGCCGTGACTCTCGCGGCATCCTCGTCGTAGGGGATCCCCAGTGTGATCACGTAGTAGGAGTACTCCTTGCTGCGGTTGGCGAGTGTGTTGATGGCCCCGTTGGGGAAGACGTGCACGGTGCCTTCTTCATCGCGGAGCACGATCGTGCGGAGGTGGATGGCTTCCACGGTTCCCCCCGTGCCGTTAATCGCCGCCACATCTCCCACGCGGACCTGATCCTCGAGGATCAGGAAGAACCCGCTGATGATGTCGCGCACGAGCGCCTGCGCGCCGAAGCCGACCGCCAGGCCCACGATCCCCGCTCCCGTCAGAACGGGTGCGATGTCGAGGTGGAACTCGCGCAGGATCATGAGGACGGCAATGCCGGAGATGAGCGCGGTGGTGACGTTGCGCACGACCGAGCCGAGGGTCCGGGCTCGCTTGCCGCGCTCGAGTGCATCGAGGTCCGTCCCGAGGCTCAGTTCGTGCTCGAAGCGCCGCACCATCAGCGCGCTGATGCGGATCAGGGCGTACGCCAGGGCCGCGATCAGGAGCACGCGCAACCCGGCACCGAACGTCCACTCGGCGACCGTGCGGAGATGCACGCCGGTGCGCGGCCGAAGTCCGGCGATCTCGAAGGTCGGGACGACGAGCACCGCAAAGATCAGCACAAAGGCCGCGAGTCCGACGAGCCGAAGGGGACCACGCACGGCGGGACTCGAGGGCGCCAGCGTGTCGTGAAGGAGCGCCCGCAGGCCCCGTGCGGCGAGGCGACGAATCAGGCGGGAGGTGAACCAGGCGACGACGAGTGCGAGCAGCAGCGCGAGCAGCACCGTCTGCCACTCTGCCGGCGCGTCGAAGAATCGAGGCATGAACCAAGGTACTGATCGCATGGCGTGGCTTCGGATGTTAGCGCAGAGCGCTAAAAGCCCAAAGAGTTCCACACTAGCTTTCGAACGTGCGGCACGGCGAGCTCATCCAGCACAATTCCGTTGACTCATCTACGTGCCGCTCTCACAATCATGCGGCGCCGAATCCGGCGCGTCTATCTTCAATGCAGGAGATGTCTATGCGTAATGCATCGTTCCGCTTGCTCTTCATCGGCTTTGTGGTGGCTGTCGTGTCCGCCACGACGCTTGTAGCCAGTCACTCGTGGGGCAACTATCACTGGGCCCGTCAGGCCAATCCCTTCACCTTGAAACTTGGCAACAAACTGACCACGGCGGACTGGAAAGCTCATCTCGCCACAACGTCGCAGGATTGGAACTCGGGAAACAGTCCCCTCAACACCGCGATCGTGGCCGGCAGTTCAGGGAAACGTTGCGCGATGGTGGCGGGCACGACCCAGGTGTGCAACGGCACGTATGGCGCCAACGGGTGGCTAGGCCTGGCGTCGATCAATATCAGCGGGAGCCACATCACCCAGGGCACGGCGAAACTGAACGACACGTATTTCAATACCGCCACCTACAACAATAAGAATGAGCGACTTCATGTCATGTGCCAGGAAGTGGCGCACACGTTCGGTCTCGGCCACACCTCAGAGGATGGCAGTTCGCAGAACACCTGCATGGATTACTTCTCGAACACGGGCGCGAATGCGGGCAGCACGCTGAGCACGAAACCGAACGCGCACGACTTCGAGCAGCTGAGCACCATCTACGCGCATCTCGACACCACGACCACCCTGGCATCATCGGCATCACCCGCGGGCTCGGCGTCGGACGTCTCTGACGATCCCAACAGCTGGGGCCAGCTCACGAGCCAGTCGAAGAATGGGCGCAGCTCCACCTACGAGCGTTTCGAACGTGACGGCACCACGACGGTGACCCACGTGTTCTGGACGCTCGAAGCGGCCGCCCGATGCGCGGGCTGCGATCACAGATTCGATCACTGACAGACGTCGCCGCATACCCAGGCGCCGGGTCAGCAGTGGCCTGGCGCCTTTTGTTATGCCGGGCTGTGGGCCACCAACGCGAGCGCCTGCACCGGCATCCGGAGACTCGCGCGGCACCCGCGGCGGTCCTCGCGGTTCACCAACAACAGGCTTCCGCCATGCGCCTCGGCGATCTGTCGACTGAGGACGACCGATACCGGAGCCGCCAGGCTTCGTGGTGAAGAACGGCACGAACAGATTGCCTGTGTTCGACAGTCCGTGCCCCTCGTCTTCCACCCATAACTCCACGGACGGTGCCGGGCCCGGCCACCGGTCCCAGCCGATCGTGACGCCGCCGCCCGTCTCGCGGACCGCGTCAACCGCGTTGCTGATGAGATTGATCAGCAGCTGCTCGAGCTGATCGCCGTCCGCCTGGATGAGCAGAGGTGGCCCCTGCTGTACCCGAATCTCGTGCGCCTTTTCGAGGATCACGACGCGGTCGACGAACCGGCCCACGTCCAGCTCGGTCAACTTCGGCGGCGGAAGCTTTGCGAGCCGCGCATACGCGCTCATGAACCGGCTGAGCGACTCCGATCGTGAGGCGATGACCCCAAGACCGCGCTGGACGTCGTCGCGCCAGTCATCGGGCGCAGGATCGCGGTCGATGATGGCGGCAAGACTCCCGGCGATCGACTTGATGGGCGCGAGGGAATTGTTCATCTCGTGTCCGATGACCCGGATCAGCCGCTGGAACGCCTGTCGCTCCTCTTCCCTCAGGGGGCGACTCAAATCGGACAGCACGAGGAGCTCGTGCGGGCGTCCGCCCTGCCTGAACCGGCTTCGTCGTACTTCCCACCGGCCGACGGCGCCCGCGAAGGCCGTGTCGATGACGCGCGGCGCGTCGCCTGTCAGGCAGGGATCGAGGGCAATGTCGGCGGCACGGCGTCCGAGCAGTCGTTCTGCTGGATGCGCCAGCAGGCGGGCCCCGGCGCGATTGACGAACTTCAGCGTCGATGCCTCGTCGAACGTGAACACCGCTACGTCGATTTCGGCCATCACCTTCCGCAGGAGCGTCGTCGCCTCGAGCGCGTCGAGCCGCTGATGCCGCAGGGTCTCGACCAGCGCGTTGACCTCCACCATCACTTCGCCGAGAGGATCTCCTCCGCGCGCCCCGCGCGCGCGAATGGAAAAATCTCCCTCGCCGAGGGCGGCGAGCAGGTTGGACAGCGTTTGAAGCGGCAGGATCACCCGCTCGCGAAGCGCGAGCGAGAAGCCGAGGCAGAAGGTGACGATCAGCACCGTCAGGGTCCACTGAACTTTGGGAGTGTACTCGCCGGACCAGAGGAAGATCAGCGCGATCAGGGCGCCCGGCAGTGCCGAGGCCAGCGACATCAGGAGGATGCGGCGGTCGTGGCTCAGGCGGGGAGGGCGAGGCGGGGGGGCCACGAGCGTTGCCTTACAGTCCGTATCGTTGGAGACGTCGGTAGAGCGCGCTGCGACTGAGGCCGAGCGCCTTGGCCGCCTGGCTGACGTTGCCGTCGTACCGGGTCATGGCCTTCTTGACCAGGAAGCATTCGACGTCCTCGAGGCTCATGTCCTCGAGCCGCCCGCCGCTCTCCCTCGCGGCACGCAGGCCCAGGTCTCCGGCCTTGACGAGGGGCCCTGCGGCCATCAGCACGGCGCGTTCGATTGCGTGGTCGAGCTCCCGGACGTTCCCCGGCCACGAATGTTCGAGCAGCATCTGCATGGCGCCGCTCTCGAAACCCGTGAGCCGCTTGCGGTACCGTTGCGCGTGCTGGCGAAGAAAGTGCTGGGCGAGGAGCGGCGTGTCGTCACGCCTGTCGCGCAGCGGTGGGATGCGGATTTCGATCGTGTTCAGGCGGAAGAGGAGGTCCTGCCTGAAGCGTCCGGCGGCGACTTCTTCGTTCAGGTCCGCATTGGTGGCCGAGATGATCCTGACATCGACACGCCGGGTGCGCGAGGATCCGAGCCGTTCGAACTCCCCGGTCTCGATGACGCGCAGCAGGTTCGCCTGCTGGCTCATGGGCACGTTGGCGATCTCATCGAGAAAGAGCGTGGCCTGGTCGGCCAGCTCGACCGCCCGACGCGATCGGCCTTCGCATCGGTGAAGGCGCCCCGGACGTGGCCGAAGAGCTCGCTCTCGAACACGCCTTCCGACACGCCGCCCGAGTTGACGATGACCATCGGGCGCGAGGCACGACTCGATACGGCATGCAACGCCCGTGAGACGACACCCTTGCCCGTCCCGTTCTCGCCGAGCACGAGGACGTTGGCGTCCGACGGACCGACGCGCGCCACCACCTGCAGGACCGCCTGCATGGCGGAGGATTCCGCGACGATATTCGGCATCCCCTCGCCGCGAAGGATGGAATTCTCCGCTTCGAGCCGCTGCCTCTTCCGCAGCGCCTGGCTCAGCTCGATCTGCGTCCGGACGATCGCGAGGAGACGCGCGTTGTCCCACGGCTTCTGAACGAAGTCGCGCGCGCCCCGGCGCATCGCTTCCACGGCGACCTCCACGCTTCCCCAGGCGGTCATGACGACAACCGGGAGCGTGGGATCGATGCCCTGGATTCTGGAAAGGAGGTTCAGCCCTTCGTCGCCCGACGTCGTGTCGCGCGTGTAGTTCAAGTCGATGAGCGCGACGTCGAACTCGCGGGCGTCCACGGCGGCGAGGACACCCGCTGGCGACGAGGCTGTTTCGAGCTGGAGCCCCTCGCCTTTGAGGAGGAGCCTGAGCGCCTCGACCACGTCTCCCTGGTCGTCTGCGAGGAGGACGCGCGCCTCACCGGGCGTGACGCGGTGGCGCGCGGACGAGAGGTCCGGCGTATTCAGCATTCAGACGCGCGCCTAATGCTCAATGTGGAAGCCGCTCTCTTCGAGCTCTTTCTCGGCTCGCCTGCCCGTTCCGTCTTCCTCGAGAACCCGGCCGTCGAAGAGGTGAATGGACCGATCGGCGTGCCTCGCGTAGCGCGGGTCGTGGGTGACCATGCAGATGGTCGCGCCTTCGCGGTGCAGCTCGCGGAGCAGCTCCATGACCGCCTCGCCGTTCTTCGAATCAAGGTTACCGGTCGGCTCGTCCGCCAGCAGGATCGACGGGGAACCACCGACCGCGCGCGCCACCGCTACACGCTGCTGCTGACCGCCCGAGAGCTGGCTGGGCAGGTGCTTCGCGCGGTGCGCCATACCGACCTTCTCGAGCGCGGCCATCACGCGCTCCTTGCGCTCGGCCGACTTCATGCCGCGGTAGGTCAGCGGCAGCTCGACGTTCTCGTACACGTTGAGGTCGCCAATCAGGTTGAAGCTCTGAAAGATGAACCCGATCTCCCGATTGCGGACGCGCGCACGCTCGGAGAGCGGCAGGTCGGCGACCGACTTCCCGTTCAGGATGAATGTGCCCTCGGTGGGGGAGTCCAGCAGCCCGAGGATCGACAGCAGTGTCGACTTCCCGCAGCCCGACGGCCCGGCGATGGCGATGTACTCGCCGCTCTTGATCTCGAGGTGGATCCCGGCCAGCGCGTGGGTCTCGACTTCGTCCGTGAAGAATACCTTCGTGACACCGTCGAGATGGATCAGCGGTTGCCCTGCAGTTGTCATGCTATTCCTT
>DATLXP010000094.1:0-2273 GCA_035575695.1 Vicinamibacterales bacterium | reverse complement strand
GACGGGTGTCGATTTGTTGTCGGCGGCAGCGCACCCTTTGAGCTGCGGCTCGACCAGACCGGGCGCGCCGCCAGCGGCACGCTCGGCCTGTCGAATCTGGAGACGTTCAGCACAGGCGCTGTCTCGGGCGACGTACGGGAGGACAACACCTTGGGACTGCAGGGGGAGTTCCGGCTTCCAGGATTCGACACTGAGATCCGCCTCGTGTCATGGACGTCGTCGATAGACCCCCCAGGCAATGTGATGGAGGGGTTCTTCACCGTACAAACCCGAGGAGCGAACGGCTTCGGCGAGCAGGTAACGAGAGCGGAACATCTATTGGTGAACGTGACTCGTCGCTAGGGCACGTGCAGGTGCCGGTCCCATAGAAGAGCAACCGCTACAATAGGCCTGCGTCGCCTCAGGGGTCCAGGTTCTATGCGCGTTCTGTCTTCCAGCGTCCTGTTCATCGTGCTGTGCGTTTCCACGCTGCCCGCGCGCGCCGACGAATCTCCGGCCACCATGATGCAGCACGGACACTGGAAGCGGGTGCGGTCACTCGCCCAGGCCAGGCTGAAAGCGTCGCCGGCCGATCCCGAAGCCCACTATCTGATGGCCAAGGTGTATCTCCAGTGGGACGACGCGGGCGCCGCGCTGCCCTACGCGGAGCGCGCCGCCAGGTCCGCGCCGCAGAACGCGGAGTACCTGTGGACGCTCGCGCTCGTCTACGGCGAGCAGGCCGAGCGTGCCGGCGTGCTCAAGCAGGTCTCTCTGGCGCGAAAATTCAAGAACACCACCGAAACCGTGCTGCGGCTGGCGCCCAACCATGCCGACGCGCACTTCGGGATGATGATGTTCCACCTGAAAGCCCCTGGCGTCGTGGGGGGCGACAAGAACAAGGCGCAGTCCGAGGCGGAGGCCGTCGGGCGAATCGATCGCGCCAAGGGGTTCCAGGCACAGGCGCGGCTTGCACAGGAGACGCAGCGGGGAGACACGCGCCTGGAGCTCTACAAGAAGTGTGTCGAGACAAATCCGCGCGAGTACGACTGTCACGCCGCGCTGATGAATCTCTACGCCAACCAGGCTCCGCGGAACCACGCGGCCTCTGAAATGCACGCGCGCGAAGCAATACGGATCGAGCCAGACCGCACGCCCGGCTACAGCGGGCTGGCGCGCTCGATGGTCGCGCAGAAACGGTGGAAGGAACTGGATGCGGCGCTCGCCGAGTCCGAGAAGATGGTGCCCGACGACCTCTCCCCCTTCTACTCGGCAGCGTCCGCGCTCTACAACGAAGGCCAGGACCTCCCTCGTGCGGAGCGGTATCTGCGCAAGTACCTGACGATCGAACGAGAAGCCGGCCGCGTCACCCACGCGGCCGCGCAGTGGCGACTTGGCCTCGTGCTCGAGCGCCAAGGGCGAAAGGCGGAGGCGATCGCCGCGCTGGAATCAGCCGTCCGCCTCGATGGATCCTTCGACGCGGCGAAGAAGGATCTGAAGCGCCTGAAGGGATAGGGCCGTCAGGGCACGGGCGGGCCTTCGGCGGGCACGAGTGCCCGATGCAGCGTGCGCACGGCATCGTCCAGCGACTCGCGGGGCACAAGCCAGGTGATCCTGAAGGACGACGTCGAGAGCCCGTGCGACGCAATTCCGGCAGCACGGAGCGCCGCCGTTCCAGTGCGCACGTTGCGGTAGGTCGCGTTGATCCCCGTGCCGACGACACTGACGGCGCCGATGGTGTCCACGAGGCGCGCGTTGTCGTCGAGCGACTGCCGGATGTCCGTGCGAAGGCGGTCCTCGTCGTGCAGGTTCTCGCGCGAGATCACCAGGGTCACGCCGTCACCGGCGACCCCGAAGGCTGCCGCATGGAGTTGCTTGCCGACAACGCCTCGCGCGTCGAGCAACTCGAGGAGCGGGGCCAGGTCGCCCGATGATTGCAGGACGAACACATCGCGCTCGCTCGCCACGCCGACGACCGCGCCAGGCGTCCTCGGCGCGTCCCTGCGCACGACCGTGCCATCCTCGGACGGATCAGCGCCTGGCAGCGCGGACGCCGTCGCGCGCGCATAGATGGCGATCCCGGCGGACTTTGCAAACTCCACCGCCTGCGCGTTCAGGACCTTCGCCCCGGACTCGGCCAGTTCCTGCGTCTCTTCGTACGACAGTGTTCCAATCCGGCGCGCATCGGTGACGACCCGCGGATCCGCGGTGTAGACGCCGTCCACGTCGGAGCAGATCTCGCAGTACTCGGCACCGAGCGCCGCCGCCATGGCGACCGCTGTCGTGTCGCTCCCTCC
>DATLXP010000093.1:0-7900 GCA_035575695.1 Vicinamibacterales bacterium | reverse complement strand
GCCAGCAGCGATCCCGCAAACACCAGGACCGCTGCGAGAATGGTGAGCCCGCGACGGGCCAGCGCGGCCTCGAGCACCGGTCGGTACACGCGCCTGAGCCCGCGCATGACCGGGTTGTCCTCCTCGGCGTGCATCTTCCCGCCCAGGAGGAACGTGCACAGCACGGGCACCAGCGTCACCGCGATGATCGACGCCGCGAGCACCGCGAACGTCTTGGTGAACGCCAGCGGATGGAAGAGCTTGCCTTCCTGACCCGTCAGCGCAAACACCGGCACGAACGCGAGCAGGATGATCGCCATCGAGAAGAACACCGGGCGCCCCACGAGGCGCGTCGACTCGAGCACGGTGTCCCACACGAGCTTGCGGTCCCGCGTGTCGATTCCTCGCTGCTCGATGTACCTGAAGGCGTTCTCAGTGACGACGATGCCCGCGTCGACCAGCACGCCGATGGCGATCGCAATGCCCGCCAGGCTCATGATGTTGGCCGAGAGTCCCGCGTAGTACATGCCAAGAAACGACGTCAGCACGGCGAGGGGCAGGGGGATGGTGACGATCAGGATCGAGCGGAAGTGCATCAGGAAGAGGACGTGGGCGAGCGTGACGAGAACGATCTCCTCGATCAGCGCCGTCCGCAGCGTGCCGACCGCCTGCTCGATGAGATCGGACCGATCGTAAAACGGCACGATCTTCACGCCGGACGGAAGACCTGCCTCGATCTGCGTGATCCGGGCCTTCACCGCGTCGATGACCTCTTTCGTGTTCGTCCCCGTGCGCGCGACGACGACCCCGCCGACCGCCTCGACGGTACCCTTCACCAGCGACGCGACACGGAAGGCCTGGCCGATCTTGACGTCGGCGACCTGCTCCACGTACACGGGCACACCGTTTGACGCACCGATAACAATCTTCTTCACGTCGTCGATCGATCCGATCAGGCCTACGCCGCGGACGATGAGCCACGCGCCGTTCGAATCCAGCACGTTGCCGCCGACATTGGCGTTGCTGCGGCGGACGGCGTCCACCACGGCGCTCAACGGCAGGTTGTAGAGGCGAAGGCGGTTCGGATCGACGTCGATCTGGTACTGCTGCACGTACCCGCCCACCGACGCGACCTCGGCGACGCCCGGCACGGCGTTCAACTGGTACTTGACGAACCAGTCCTGCAGGGACCGCAGCTGGCTCAATGAGTGCGTCGCGCTCTCCAGCGTGTACCAGAACACATGGCCCACGCCCGTGGCGTCCGGCCCGAGAACGGGCGTCACGCCCGCCGGCAGCTTGCTCGCGAGCAGGTTCATCCGTTCGAGCACGCGCGACCGTGCAAAGTACAGGTCGACGTCGTCCTCGAAGATCACGTAGATCATCGAGAAGCCGAAGGCCGACTGGGAACGGACGACGCGGACGCCGGCGAGTCCCTGCAGGTTCACCGTGAGCGGATACGTGACCTGGTCTTCGACCTCCTGCGGGCTGTGACCCGTCCAGTCGGTGAAGACGATGACCTGGTTGTCAGAGAGGTCGGGGATGGCGTCGATCGGTGTGACGCGCAGGGCCCACCAGCCCCAGCCGCCGAGGGCCAGCGCGAGCGCAACGACGATGAAGCGATTCCGGAGCGAGAACTCGATCAGGCGGTTGATCATGCAATCCAACAGCGCGCAGGCGTGCGCAAACGTATCCGAATGAGGCAGTCACGGGACCTGCCGTACAGTACATACGTCGACTGTTGAATCGCTAGATGAGGAAGACGGAATCGAGGAGGTAGATGTCGGGCTGAGCCGACAACGAGAGAGGATCGACGACGAACGACTGCGGACGCGGCGCCACCAGGGGAACTGAGTGCGAAAGCAGCTGGCCGCGGCTCACCAGCACCGCCACGGACATTTCGATACTCTTACGCTGCTCGCCATCGGCGCAGCAATCATCGGCGGCTGCGGAGGTCTTCGCGGCGCCCTCCTGTTTGCAGCAGGCCATCCGGTCTGCAGCCGAGCCGGACCATCCCGCACAGGTCGCGGTCGCATACGCCACGGGCGTCATCACGAGGAGGAGCGCGATGGCGGCGAAGCGACGAAGACTGGTGAGCACGCGCACAGCTAGCATTATGACCCCTACAGGGAAACCGGGCAAGGCCAGAGGTCATGTCACGAGCGTCAGGCCCGGGATGTCGCGGAAATCGCCGGGATTGAGGGTCCACAATTCGGCGTCATGCGTCAGCGCGCAGGCGGCAATGGCGATGTCCATCGTGCGGCGCCGCGGACGTCCCATACGGCGGTACAGGTCGGCCGCCAGCGCGGCTTCCTCCAGCCCGAACCCGCACGCCGCTGCGCGCGGTAAGAGGAGCTCCTGATAATCAAGCTCCCTCTTCACGCGCGGCCCGCGCCACCACTCGTAGAGCACGAGACTGCTCACGCCCAGCCGCATCCGCTGGACGAGTAAGCCGCGCAGGACCGGGGCGGCGGGGCGGTCGGCCGTCAGCGCTGCGACCAGGGCGGACGTGTCGAGATGAATCACCGGGTCCGTTCGCGCGCGGGAGGACGCCGGTCGGCGATGCGTCTGGCGGCGCGGATCTCGCGAAGCTCGCGCGTCATCGTCGCCCGCGAGCGCGCGACCGGCGCCTGGGTCATCGCGTCCACGATCTTCAGCAACCGCCGCTGTTCGGCGTCCGTCAGCTGACCGGCCCGCGCCGCATACTCGGCAACGGCCTCACGGACGACCATGCTCTGCGGCTTGCCCAGCCGCTCCGCCGTGGCCCTCAGCGTCCGCACCGTTGCATCGTCCACGGAGAACGTCAGCTTTCGACCCATACCGATGCCATATTACCATACCGATGCCGTAACAGTCACCGCTTCAGGCGCACCGCGCCGGGGTGGCCAGGGCCCCTGGCGTTATGACCCGGCGGCGACTCCTCAGGTCGTCAGGGTGATACCATCCGGCGTCCTATCTCTTCTCTGAAAGGTCTTCCTTCGATGAACGCGCGCCGGTACATGCCGGCGCTGCTGCTGCTCTTCGTGGGCAGTGGCTGCGCCGCGCTGATCTACGAGATCGTCTGGTTCCAGCTGCTGCAGCTCGTCATTGGCTCCTCGGCCATCTCGCTCGGCGTACTCCTCGGCACCTTCATGGGAGGCATGTGCCTGGGCAGCTTGCTGTTCTCGCGATACGTCGGCGGCGAGCCGCATCCCTTGCGGGTGTACGCGTACCTGGAGCTGGGGATCGGCGCCCTCGGGCTGTTGATTCTGTTCGGGATGCCGGTGCTCTCGAGCGCGTACACGTCGCTCGGAACAACGGGGATTGCCGGTCTGGTGCTGCGCGGCATCGCGGCCGCGATCTGCCTGCTGCCGCCGACGTTTCTCATGGGCGCAACACTGCCGGCGATCGCACGGTGGGTGAAATCCACGCCGGAAGGCATGTCGTGGCTCGGGTTCTTCTATGGCGGCAACATCGCCGGCGGCGTACTGGGATGTCTGCTCGCCGGCTTCTACCTGCTCCGCGTGCACGACATGGCGATCGCCACCTACGCCGCGGTCGTCCTCAACGTGCTCGTCGCGGTCGTTGCGCTGGTGCTCGCGCGCTCCACGCCATACGAGATGGACCCGGACGCCGCAGCTCGACCCACCCACGGACCCACGGACCTGCGGACCCAGGGACCTTCTGGAGGCGCCTGGGCGGTCTACACAGCGATCGCGCTCTCCGGCTTCACCGCGCTCGGTTCCGAGGTGCTGTGGACGCGCACGCTCTCGCTCCTCTTCGGCGCGACGACGTACACCTTCTCGCTGATCCTCGCGGTCTTTCTCTTCGGTCTCGGTATCGGGAGCAGCATCGGCTCGGCCATGGCGGGGCGCATCGAGCGGCCGCGGCTGGCCCTGGGGTGGTGCCAGATGCTCCTCTGCGCCGCGATGGCGTGGACGTCGTACATGCTCACCCGGTCGCTGCCGTACTGGCCGATCAATCCCTCCATCAACTCGAGCCCGGAGGGGATCTGGTACACGTTCCAGCTCGATGTCGTTCGCGCGCTCTGGGCCATGCTGCCCGCCGCGATCCTCTGGGGCGCCAGCTTTCCGCTCGCGCTGGCGTCGGTTGCGTCGGGCCGCCGTGATCCGGCGCGAGTGGTGGGGGGCATCTACGCCGCGAACACGCTCGGCGCCATCGTCGGCGCGGTTGGCGGAAGCCTCCTGCTGACCATCTGGCTGGGCACCCAGAAATCGCAGCAGATGCTGATTGTGGTGTCCGCGATCTCCGCACTGATCAGCCTGGATGCGGCGTTCGTTGAATCGGACGCGAAGAAGCGCCGGCTGCAGTTCGCGGGCACGTTACTCCTGGCCGCCGCCATGGCGGGGGCCGTGCTGCTCGCGCGCACGGTGACGGGTGTGCCGCCAATCCTTGTGGCGTACGGGCGGTACGCCGCAACGCGCGTCGGTGAATCCGACATCATCTACATGGGGGAGGGCTGGAACGCCTCGGTGGCTGTCTCGCGCCTCTCGAACGGCGTGCTGAACTATCACAACGCCGGAAAGGTGCAGGCGTCGAGCGAGCCGCAGGACATGCGGCTCCAGCGGATGCTGGGGCACCTCACGACCTTGATCCCCAAAAACCCCGGCAACGCCCTGGTCATCGGATGCGGCGCCGGCGTGACCGCCGGCGCCGTGTCGATCGACCCCGCGGTCCGGGCGCTCACGATTGCCGAGATCGAGCCGCTCGTGCCGAGCGTCGTGTCGAAGTATTTCTCCGAACACAACTTCAGCGTCGTCACCAACCCGAAAACACGCATTCATATCGATGATGCGCGGCACTTCCTGATGACGACCGACGAGACGTTCGATGCGATCACCTCGGACCCGCTGGACCCGTGGGTGAAGGGGGCGGCCATGCTGTACTCCCGCGAATTCTTCGAGACGGTGAAGCAGCGCCTGAACCCGGGAGGCGTGGTGACGCTCTTCGTCCAGCTCTACGAGAGCAATACCGAAGCGGTGAAGAGCGAAGTGGCGACCTTCCTCGAAGCCTTTCCAAACGGCATGATCTTCGGCAATACCAATAACGGCGCCGGATACGACATGGTCCTGCTCGGCCAGGTGGAGCCGACGGTGATCAACCTCGACGAGATGCAGGTGAAGCTGGCGCAGCCCGAATACGCGGCGGTCTCGAAATCGTTCGCCGAGATCGGGATGAACTCGGTCATCGATCTGTTTGCGACGTTCGCCGGCAACAAGCCACAGCTCCAGCCGTGGCTCGCCGACGCGACGATCAACCGCGATCGCAGCCTGCGACTGCAGTACCTCGCCGGACTCGGCGTGCACCTCTATCAAAGCGACGTGATCTACGCCGGCATGCTCCGCCACGCCACTTACCCCGACGGGACCTTTACCGGGTCCCCGGGGATGCTCGGCGCCCTTCAAGAAGCGATGCGCCAGCAGCATGGGCGGTAGGCACAAATATCCCGTCGCCCGCAGGGGGGACGTCGTCGACGACTATCACGGGACCCTCGTGCCGGATCCGTACCGGTGGATGGAGGACCTGAACTCGCCAGAGCTGGCGGCCTGGATCCAGGAACAGAACCGCTTGACCGAGCACTACCTCTCGGCTTTCCCGATCCGCGGGCATTTTCGACGTCGCATCCTGCAGCTCTGGGATTTTCGCAAGACGAACCTGCCGGTCGTCGAGTCAGGCCGTCTCTTCTACCGGATGAACACCGGGCTCGAGGCGCAGTCGCGGCTGTACATGCGCGACGGCCTCGACGGCGCCGCGGTGCAGCTCATCGATCCGAACGTCCTCTGGCCTGACGCGACGACGTCACTCGCGGGATTCGCACCGTCGCCCGATGCACGCCTCCTCGCGTATACCACCGCCGAAGGGGGCGCGGACTGGCAGACGATCCGCGTCAGGCGAGTGCCAACGGCGGACGACCTCGCAGATGAGGTCCACTGGATGCGTTTCTCCGGACTGTCCTGGACGAAGGATTCGAAAGGCTTCTTCTATTCGAGATACCCCGAGCCGCCGGAGGGGCAGGCGATGGCCGCCGCGCTCTCCGGTCATGCGCTCTACTACCACATCGCCGGGACGCCGCAAGCCGAGGACCGGCTGATCTTCGCGCACACATTGCACCCGGCGTGGTTCGTCACCGGCGAGCTCACGGAGGACGGACGCTACCTGCTGATCCAGGTGGCCAAAGGGGCCGACAACAACAATCGTCTGTACGTCGCCGACCTCGGTGATGCGCAGCGACCGGACGTCGGCGCTCCGGTACGGGCCATCATCGAGACCGACGATGCCGAGTTTACGCCGCTTGGCAACGACGGCCCGCTGCTGTTCCTGCGGACTGATCATGGAGCCGGGAACCGCAAGATCATGGCGGTCGACGTGCGCGAGCCGCACGCAGCCGCATGGACGACGATCGTTCCTGAGGGTCCGCACGCGATCGAGAGCGCCGGCCTGGTGGGTGGCCGCATCGCGGTCGAGTACATCGTCAATGTGAAGAGCCGTCTGGCGTTGTTCGATCTGTCCGGCAGGCCAGACGGCGATGTCGAACTGCCGGGCACCGGCTCGCTCGCAGGTTTCGCCGGACGCCACGACTCGCCCCGCATGTTCTACGCGTTTACCTCCCCTCTGTTTCCGACGACCGTGTATGCCTATGACATGGAGACGCGGTCGAGCGTGCCCTTCGAGTCGGGCACGGCGCCCGTCGACGCTGCGCGCTACAAGACGACGCAGCTGTTCGCCGTGTCGAAGGATGGAACGCGCGTCCCGTTCTTCCTGACCGCCCGCAAGGGATTGCGCCTCGATGGGGGGCACCCGACGATCATCAATGCCTACGGCGGGTTCTCGATCAGCGCCATGCCGACGTATCACCCTGATGTGCCGGCGTGGCTGGAGCTCGGCGGAATCTGGGTGGCAGCGAACCTGCGCGGCGGCTCCGAGTATGGCGAGGCGTGGCACAGCGCCGGCATGCTCGCCAACAAACAGAACGTCTTCGATGACCTGATCGCGGTCGCCGAGTCTCTGGTCACGGCCGGATATACGTCGGCGGCCAGGCTCGGAGTTTCGGGCGGATCGAACGGTGGACTGCTCGTCGGGGCCGTGATGGAGCAGCGGCCGGATCTGTTTGCCGTGGCGCTCCCCGCCGTGGGGGTGATGGACATGCTGCGGTACGACCGCTTCACAGGCGGGAACGCGTGGGTGACAGAGTATGGATCAGCGTTGGATCCCGGGCAGTTTCCGTTCATCTTCCGCTATTCTCCGCTGCACAACCTGAAGGTGGGGGAGTGCTATCCGGCGACGATGGTGACGACGGCGGATCATGACGATCGGGTGGTGCCGAGCCATTCGTTCAAGTTCGCCGCGGCGCTGCAGGCGGCGCAGGGCTGTGACAAGCCTGTGCTCCTTCGTGTCGAAACCGGCGGATCGCACAACTACCGCCCGACGGAGAAGCGCGTGGCCGAGTTGGCGGACGAGTGGACCTTCGTGGCCGCACAGATGGGTGTGGTTGGAGGCCCCTTTGCAACGGCACTGTAGAGAGGTGACACCCGTGTTTCAGAAAATCGTGCTCGCATCGGTCTGTGCGCTCGCCGTGAGCGGCTGCGCATCACTCGAGGGTCTCCGCGCCCTGGTCCAGGCGCCGAAGTTCGAGCAGGAGCCGGGCCGGCAGGCCGAGATCCGCTTCCTGGGCCCGAGCCGGTCGCTCCCCCTCGGTGGCGCGGGGGTGCGGATCTGGACGCTCGTCAGCAACCCGAATCCGTTCAGCCTGACCCTGGGCACGCTCCGGGGGACGCTGCACATTGAAGACTCGCGTGCCGCGGATGTCGATTTCCCGATGGGCCTTCCCCTGCGCAGTGGCCAGTCGACCAGTGTGCCGATCGACCTGTCCATCAGTTTCTCCGACCTGCCGGGGATGGCCAATGTCCTGAGGCGCGCTGTCGGG
>DATLXP010000092.1:0-53303 GCA_035575695.1 Vicinamibacterales bacterium | reverse complement strand
TAATACCAGAGGCCCGCGGCGCCAGCCGCAAGGGCGAGCACCAGCAGCACCGAAGAGAGCCGGCCCATCACACCTACATTCTACCGGCGAGTGAAATTCGCGAGGGTTTCGACGGCGAGGTCGGCGATCCAGTCCACGACGGCCGACGGGATGACAAAGTCGTTGGCCATGATCGCGAAGACGAGCGTTTCGCCGTCACGAGTGGTCACGAAACCTGACAGCGCTCGAACGTTGGAGATGGACCCCGTCTTGGCGCGCGCGTTGTCGGCGGCCCGGCTCCTGCGCATCCGCGTGGAGATGGTGCCGTCCTTCGCCGCGATCGGCAACGTGGCCAGGAAGGCATCGCGATGTGCCGGGTCTGCATGCATGCGCCGCAGAACGGCGGTCATCGTCGTCGGCGCGATGTAGTTATAGCGCGACAGACCGGAGCCGTCAGACATGACGTACCCGTCGCGCGGAATATTCCATGCGGTGAAGGTCTCGATGGCCGTCGCACGCCCGGAGTCGGTCGTGCCAGGCACGCCGGCTTTGGCGCCGATCGCTTTCAGCAGCGTCTCGGCGTACTGGTTCTGGCTCACTTTCATCAGGACGGTCGCGATCTCGCGCAGGGGGGCCGAGCGTGTCGTCACGAGCGTTTTCGGCTCGGCCTGCACGGCCACGTCGCCGACATCGTCCCCGTCAACGGCCATGCCGCTGACCGCGATGCCCCGGGCGGTCAGCGCGTCCTTGACGCCTTGTGCGAAGAAGACCGTCGGATTGAGGACCGCCACGGTCCGGCTCAACGGCTTCGCGTCGATCGCCATGCGTCCGGAGATCTCCAGTTCCTGGCGGTCGATGCGGCGGTGCACGGCGACGCGGGCCCCTTCTGCGGCGAGGGGGGCGGTCGTCGCGCGGTTGATCAGCGTGAGACCCGTGCCTGGTGCGAGTCGGACGAGCACCGCTTCGCCGACGGATGCCCCCGGGCTCACCGAGAGCTCGGCGACGTTCTCATTGAATTGAAGCGCGCCGATCGGCGCGGCGTAGCCAGCGTCGAGGTAATCCCACGCCCAGCCGGGGCCTATCCCCTCGTCGTCAAACGCCTGGTCGTGACCGACGATGCGGCCCTCGACAGCCGTGACCCCTGCCGCGCGGAGCGCCTGGGCCCATTCATCGAAGACGGCGGCGCTGCGATTCGCGCGCGTGTTGATCGTGGGATCTCCGGTTCCGCGCACGATGAGGTCGCCTCGCAATACGCCCCCCTCGACGGGCGCGGTCGTCTCGAGAACGGTCGTGAAGCGGTGGTCCCACCCGAGCGACTGGGCGGCGGCCGCAAGCGTCAGGACCTTCATGTTGGACGCCGGCATCATCAGCCGGTCCGGATTGAGCATGAAAAACGCTGCGCCCGTGTCGACCGAGCGCACGTCGACACCCCAGATGCCACGTCGCATCACCGGCGCGTTGAAGATGGTGGAGAGGTCTTTCTGCAGCTGCAGGACCGACGTCGGCGCCGCCGAGGTCTGGTACAGGTGCGGATCCGCGATCGTGCGCGGCGGTGACTGCGTTGCACAGCCGGCCATGCCGGCAGCCAGCACGAGGGTGAGGGTCGCTCGCCGGAGGAGCACGGCCACGGAGATTATTTCAGGGCCTCGAGTGCTTTGATGATGTCGTCGAGAACGGGTGCATCGATCTTGGCAGCCCCGTCGCTGCCGGAACGAACGGCGAGCGTGTCCTCACCCTGCTTGTAGAAGGTCACGCGCTCGTTCTTGCCTCCCTCGAAGGTGAGGGCGACGGTGAGCTCGGGCCTGGCCGAGGGGGCGCTCTGAACGAACGCAGTGGCGCGCGCGCCGGTCATGGCCGAAAGGAGCGCGTCCAGCTTTGTGGCGTCCGCGTCTTTCACGGGCGGCCCTGCCTGCTTCCACGCCTCGCCGGCCTTCTCGAACGCCAGCGTCTGTCCCGCTCGCACGATCTCCACGCGCGTCGTGTTGAAGGCCCTGGCGTCGAACAGGTCCTTCTGTCTGTACTCGCCGGCCTTCTTCTTCAGGTCGTCTGCGATGGAGGACTCGATGGTGAACACGCCGGGCCGCGCGTCATCCTTCGCGTACACCTGGCCCTCCTCGGCGGCGGCCTTGCCGATGAGCAGCGTGGCCTGCGACGAACCTGATCCTACGCGGACCGTGGCCGCGGGCGCGGCGAGTCCGTATTCCTGGAGATCCGTTCCTGGCGCCATCGATTTCATCTGCGCCGTGCCGAGCCGCGATACCAGCGAGGCAATCGCCGCAGGATCCGTACGAGCCTCAGGGGGAGCGATCAATTGCCAGGTGCCGTTGACTTTTCCGAAGCGCAGCGTGCCATCGGCTGTCGCCACTTCGAGCGCGTCGACCTTCTCCGCGTCGACGCGGAGCGCGGTCTTGTCGCGGAGGTCGAACGTGCGGCGGTTGAATGTGGCGTCGAGGAATGAGGAGATGAGAAAGACCTTCGCATTGCCGGAGACCTTCGCGTAGAGGTCGCTTCCGGTCGGCGTCTTCGAGCCGATCTGGAGCTTCTGCTCTGCGCCGCCGGCCTTGAACGCCACTTCGATGCGCGGCGTCACAAGGCCGAACTCCTTCAGGTCCTGGGCGTTCTCTTCAACGACTCGCTGCTCTTCGAGCGTCGCCAGGTTGGTCGTGATCCCCGAGACTTCGGCTCCATCCGCACCCGTCGGGCCGTCGGGCGCCGGCGCGACGACCTGCCACCCGGCTCCGTTCTTCCTCAACGTCGTCTGTTCGCCGGACTCCGACGTGATCGTCAGTTCGTCGATTTTATCGGCCTCGACGGTGAACACCTTCCCGCGTTTCTCGGAAGGCTCGCCGGGTTCCCGCTTCATCTCGACGAAGTAGAGGTACGCGCCGAGGCCTGCGAGCACGACGAGCAGGACCAGGAGTGATCGCGCGCCGCGCACCTATCGCCTCCGCCACCAGGTGCGTGCGCCTGCCAGCAGGATCAGACCCGGGATGATCACCACGGTGAGGAGGAAGATCCACCGGTCCTCGGACGCGCTCAACGGCCGAAGGCGACGGTCTTCGGGGTCCTTGGGTCGGATGGAGATCATGTTCTCCTGCTGCGCGAGCCAGTTCACCGCGTTCATGAACAGGTCGCGATTGCCTGGGATCCCGAGCCAGCCATTCGAGGCGAAATCCGAATCTCCGATCGCGACGATGCGCGCTTCGGGCTTCGGGTCGTCTGGCTTCGCCGAAGGGGCCCCTTCGATCGGCGCAGAGGCGGCGGCACCAAGAGACACCGGACCGGCCTTGTCACCCTTGGCTTCGTCGCGTTGCACGCGACCAGACGACGTGAGCTCCTTGATGTCGGTTTCCGCCCAACTGCTCGGGCTGGTCTGGATCAGGTTCTGCGCGAACTTTCCATTGACCCCGGCGGGGTTTGCGGCCACGGACCGCGCCATCGAATACGCCGTCAGCAGGGTGAATCGGTCGGTGATCGGATGCGGATCGTATTTCGCGGCCAGCGGGACTTCGGGACCGGTTCCGAGCATCTGCCCCATGCCGCTCACATCGACGACCACGTTCGACCCCGCGTCGATCGCCCACTCCTTCAGCAGCGCGATGACGTTGGTCAGCTCCGGCGCGTCCGCCTTGGACGGCGGGTCGATCAGGAAGAAGATCTTTCCCCCGCGTGCCAGGTAGGCCTTGAGCATGTCGATCTCGGCTGGGAAGAGGTCCGTTTTCGGTCCCGCGACGATCAGCACGGTGGCGTCCGCTGGCACTTCCTTCTGCTGCGCGAGCACGATGCTCTCCTGCGCGAAGTTGTCCGACGTCAGCGAGGCGACAATCGTCGAGTAGCTGGCGCGATCGGTCCCTTCCGCTGTTTTTTCGCCGTGCCCCTGGACGAAGTAGGCCTTCTGCTGCTTTCCCTGGACAACCTTGATGAGGCCGTTGGTCAGGTCCTGCTCGCCGTCGCCCGTGACCCGCTCGACGCGTCCGTCGTACTCGAAGACCACCGTGTTCAGCTGCTGCACGCCGTACTGGTTGGCGAGCGCGGGACGCCGGTCGACATCCACGTACTCGACGGCGACCTTGTTCGACGCGTACTTGAACTCGTCGAGCCTGTTGCGGAACCGGTCGAACTCCTCGGCGCGCGAGAACACCCGGACCGTGACCGGTTTCTGCAGGCTCTGCAGCACCTTTTTCGTCTGCTCGGCGAGCGTGAACTGCTTGGCGGCCGTCAGGTCCCACCGCTTGTTCCGGCGATTGGCGAGATAGTTGATGCCGATGAGGATCGCGAGCACGACGGCGACGCTTGCGACCGCGAGCGAGCCGAACCGCGCTTCACGACCGGAGAACGAGCGGATGACTTCCCGCCACTGGCTGAGGATGTACAGCAGCGTGCAGACCAGGCCGGCGATCGCGAGGTTGCTCGACCACTGCTGCCACTCGGGTTTCAGGAAACGGATCGCCACCGCCGCCATCACGAGGGCGACGCCGAGCCATCCAAGCAGTCCCAGGATTCTCTTCACCATACGAGTTGCCGTCCGTCCTAACCGCGCCACCGTTCGCTGTCGACCGATTTGGCCGTCAGGAACAAGCCGAACGTGATGAAGCTGAGGTAATAAATGATGTGCTTCGTGTCGAGAATGCCCCGCGCGAAGTCGTTGAAGTGCTCGGTGACCGACAGGTAGTTCACGATCTCGCGCGTGGTCGGGCTCGACGACTCGCCGATCCAGTTGATCACCCACAACATCAGGAAGACGACGAAGGTCATGAACCCGGCAACGATCTGGTTCTTCGTCAGGCTGGAGATCAACAGGCCCACCGAGATGAAGCAGCCGCCCATCAGCAGCAGCCCCAGGTAGCCGGTGGCGATCGGGCGCCATTCGGGCTTGCCGAAATAATAGAGGATCGCAATGTAGAGGAGCGTGACGGCCAGCATCGACGCGTACAGCCCCATCGCGCCGATGAACTTGCCGAGGATGATCTGCATGTCGGTCACGGGCGACGTGAGCAACAGCTCGATCGTGCCGGACCGTTTCTCTTCGGCGTACGTCCGCATCGTGATCATCGGGAGCGCGAAGAGAATGATCACCGCCGCGTTCTGCAGCAGGCCGCTGATCATGTGCTGGTTGACGTTCGGGGCGCCGCCGCCCATCTGCATCTGCTCGCTGCTGCGGATGAAGAAGCCGAGGTACACGTAGAAGAACCAGCCGAACAGCAGCGCGAAGAAGCCCACCAGCACGTAGCCGATGGGGGACGCGAAATAGGAGCGCAGCTCCTTGTCCGCGATGGCCAGAACGTTACGCATGGGTCGCCCTCCTTGGGTCCGTAGGGCCCTGAGTCCCCGGGTCTGTGGGGCCGTGAGGCCCCGGGTCCGTCGGTCCGTCGTCGGCCGGCTTGTCGGCCGGCTGCTCTTCGGTCGTGACCTGCAGGAAGATTTCTTCGAGGCTCATGCGCATCGGCCGCAGTTCGAGGAGCCCCCACCCGCGCGTGACGATCGCACGCGCGATGTCGCGGCGGATGTCGGTCTCGCGCTCGCTCTCGACCTCGAAGCCGGCGATCGTGCCACGCTGCTCGGCCGTCGCGACGCGCATCACGCCCGGCAACGCACCGAGCACCGCTGCGGCGTCGGCACCTTCAGCGTCCACCTGCACGTACATCGTCTCCGCACCTTTCAGTCGCGCGGTGAGATTGTCGGGGGTGTCAACCGCCACGACGCGCCCCTTGTTGATGATGACGACGCGCTGGCAGGTCTGCGCGACCTCGGGGAGGATGTGCGTACTGAGGACGATCGTGTGGTCCCCCGCGAGTCCGCGGATCAGCTCCCGCGTCTCGATGATCTGCTTGGGATCGAGGCCCGCCGTGGGCTCGTCGAGGACGAGTACGTCGGGATTGTGAATGAGCGCCTGCGCGAGCCCGACGCGCTGCCGGTACCCCTTCGACAGCTTCGAGCAATGACGATCCGCCATGTCGGCGACATGCGTGCGCGTCATCACGGTCGTGACGCGGTCCTTCTTCTCCCTGGACGGTACGCCCTTGATCCGCGCGACAAAATCCAGGTACTCGCGCACGGTCATGTCGGGATAGAGCGGCGGAGTCTCCGGCAGGTAACCGATTCGGCGCTTGGCCTCGATCGGCTTGTCGAAGATGTCGAAGCCCGCGACCGTCGCGCGCCCTTCCGTCGCCGGCATATACCCGGTGAGGATGCGCATGGTCGTGGTCTTGCCGGCGCCGTTCGGACCCAGGAAGCCGAGAATTTCACCCCGCTCGACCCGGAAGCTGACATCGTCCACGGCCGTCACTCGACCGTAACGCTTGGTGAGATGTTGAACCTCGATCACCGATGACTCCAGACCACGAATAAGCTGCAATAACAGGGCTCTGGATCTAGCGGGTAGACAGAGCGGAGAGTAGGGGTCAAACAGTGATACTACCGACTGCCTGAAAAATGTGTCAAGCAGAGGCCGCTTGCTAGACGTCGCGGTTACTGGAGAAATGGCGGTCGACGAACTCGTCGATCGCACTCTGGTCGGCGGGCTCGACCTTCTCGAACTGCACACCCATCCCGATGCGTCGATCGCTCCACGAGATCCGCGATTCCGTTTCGACGTCTGTTTTCCCGTCGGGCAGTCTGAAGCGTGCCTTGATCTTCGATCCCTGCTGGAGAGGGCTCATCGTGCGGACCGCGAGTCCCCCTTTGCTCAGATTCAGCGTCAGCGCCGCAGCGATCGTATTGCCCAACTGGTACGAGACAGGTATGCCGAGCACGACCCGCGGGCTGCCGCGTCGATTGAAGTTGTCCGGAAACAGGTGTGGCGCGAGCGACGGGAGGATGTTCTGCGCCGCGCTGTGCTCGTTCACGTAGCCTGAGACGCCGAGTGCGGCGAGATCACGCACGTCTTCGGCCGAACCGATGGTTCCGCTGAAGACCACCAGCGGGAGACGTCGCGTCCCTTCGAGCCGCCTGATCGCGCGCACCAGTTCGACGCCGTCAGAATCGGACAGGTGCAGGTCCAGCACGATCAGGTCGATCGACAGCACATCGTCGCGCACGCGCGCCAGCAGCGCGACGGCCGTGTCGATGGGCAATGGCGTGTGGCCGGCGCCGGTCAGGGCATGAGAGAAGCGGTCCCTGACGTCCGCCGTGTCGCCTGCGACGATGATGGTCTTTGTGGACGGCACAGTGTGTAAACTCGCACGCACGATTGATGTCCAGGATCGGCGCGACCGGTCCCGGGTCGATTGCGGGATCTTACAGGTTCTCGTTATAATTCGGATCGATCGCGGGCTGCGCAACATCGGTGTTGCCGCAGCGCTGCAACGCGGCGCGTGGAATCTTCGCGCCGCAGGAGCATGACCGATGGCCACTTGTCCCGAATGTGATGCCGATGTCGATGTCGACGAATTTGACGTCGACAAGGGTGACTTGATCAGTTGTGCCGAATGCGGCTCCAACCTGCAGGTCGCCAGTCTCGTGCCGCTCGAACTCGAGCCCGCCGACGATGATGAAGACGACGACGATGATGATGAGGAAGAGAAAGAAGAAGTAGAGGGCGAAGAGGTCGACGAGGCCGAAGACGATGACGAGAAAGACGGCGAGGACTGGGACGAGTGAATCCCGTTCCGCCGGCGGATGCGCGCGACACGCGCGACGGCGCAGCCGACCTGGAAGGCCGCGACGGCGCAGCCGACCTGGAAGGCAAAGAAGCGGCCCTCTACCGCGCGCTGGGCGACCTGCCCTCGGTGATCGTGGCCTACAGCGGCGGGGTCGACAGCGCGCTGCTTGCCTACGTCGCGACCCGTGTGCTCGGCACGCAGGCCCTGTGCGTCACAGCCGACAGCCCCAGCTATCCGGAACGCCATCGCCAGATGGCGATCTCGCTCGCGAAGGACTTCGGTTTCCAGCACGAGATCATCCAGACGGCGGAGATGGCCCGCCCGGAGTATCGCGCGAATCCGGCAAACCGCTGCTATTACTGTAAACACGAGCTCTATACGCACCTGTCGGCGCTCGCGCGCGAGCGCGGGATTCCCGTCATTGCCGACGGTAGCAACGCCGATGATCGCGGCGATTACCGGCCCGGGAGGCAGGCGGCGCGTGAGTTCGGCGTCCGCAGCCCGCTCGATGACGCCGGCCTCACGAAGGAAGAGATCCGTGAGCTGGCCCGCCGCGGTGGCCTGCCCACGTGGGATGAACCGGCGTCGGCGTGCCTGTCTTCCCGCATCCCGTACTTCACAGAAGTGACCGACGAGAAGCTGCGGATGATCGAGCGCGCCGAGGCCGTCCTCCGCGGGCTGGGTTTCCGTATCTGTCGCGTGCGGCACCACGACACCATTGCGCGGCTCGAGCTCGGCCCCGCGGAGATGGCCAGGGTGGCGGACCCGGCCGTCGCGGCCACCATCGATCGCGAGTTGCGCGAGATCGGCTATGCGCACGTCACGATCGATTTGCGGGGCTATCGTCTCGGCAGCCTGAACGACGCGCTCCGACTCCGTCCGGTCTGATCCGTGCGAACACGCCTGACGGCGCTGCCGGCGCTGGCTGTGGTGTTCCTCGCGGCGCACCTCGCCTACCTTCCCCCGACGCTCGACGACATCGACTCGATAAACTTTGCCATGGGCGTGCGCGACTTCGACGTGGCGCAGCACCAGCCGCACCCGCCCGGGTATCCCGTGTTCATCGCCCTCGGCAAACTGAGCACGCCGGTGTTCACGTCTGTCGGCGTCGCGGGCGCTGAGTCGCGCGCGCTGGCATTCTGGAGCGCTCTCGCGGGAGCCCTGTTGATCCCGCTCCTCTTCCAACTGTTCCGGGCGCTGGACGGCGACGAGTGGCGGGCCTTCTGGGCCGCGGCGTTCGCAGCCTGTTCTCCGCTCGCGTGGTCGACAGCGGGGAGGCCGTTGAGCGACATGACCGGTCTCGCGCTCGCGGTCGCGGCGCAAGGACTGCTCGTCGCCGTGCTGGTCGGACGCTCGGGTCCGGTCGGGTTTGCCGGCGGGGCGTTTCTCGCGGCACTCGCCGCAGGCGTGCGCGTGCAGACGGTCGTCCTGACGGCGCCCATCCTGCTCGTCGCGATGGTCTTCGGGCGCGGGATCGGGATCACCACGAGCGCAAAAGTGCGAGCCGGCGTCGCGTATCTCGTCGGCCTGGCGATCTGGATCGTTCCGCTGCTGATCGCGAGCGGTGGTGTGACGGCCTACCTCACGGCGCTCGGCGCACAGGCTGGCGAAGACTTCGAGGGAGTCGTCATGTTATGGACGACCAGAACCCCGCGGGTCGTCGTCGACGCGGTCATGAACACGTTCATCCTGCCGTGGGGCTCGGTGGTCCTGGGCGGCATCGTGCTGGTGGTGGCGGCGGGCGGCCTGTTACGTCTGCTCGGTGCCCGGGCGCTTGGCGTGGTGGGTCTACTCGCCCTCCTCTACGCGCCCTATGCCGTCTTTCACCTGCTGTTCCAGGACACAATGTTCATGCGCTACGCGCTGCCGCTCGTGGTCCCCGTCGCGTATCTCTGCGTCCGGGCGGTGAATACGGGCACACGTTTCGTGTTCGGGGAGCTGGCGTTCATCGCGACGTTCCTCGTCATGGGCGTGCCGGTCATGACCTCCCTCGCGCGCAACGGCAACCCTGCACTCGTGGCGATGCGGGACGCTCTCGCCACCGGCTCGACGACATCGGCGCACGCGGGGATGCGTCGGGTCTGGGAGTGGGAGGGGGAGAAATCCGCCACCCCCTTTCTGCTCGCGCCGCATGGGCATGAGTGGCTCACGCTGATCGAGGAGTGGACGAAGAGTCCTGACGCGCGGATCGAGTTCCTCGCGAACCCGAGGCGTACCGACCTCGCGTTGATCGATCCTCTGGCGGCCCGCATAGCCGGACGGTATCGATGGAGTGTTCCGCAGATCCCCTTCGTTGCGGGCGCGAGGCCAGGAGAGGTGACGCGAATCACCTTCGACCCTCCGGGCTGGATGCTCGATCGAGGGTGGGCGCTGACCGCTGAAGTCGCCGGAATCACCGAGCGCGACGGGTACGGTCCGCACCGCAAGCCCAGTGTCGCCTGGGTGCGGGCACGCAACGGCGCCGCGACCCTCATGATCGGCGGGCGCCATCTCGGGGAGGCCGGCGATCCGGACGCGACGATTGCCCTCGACCTGCGGGGTGCCCGGCTCGGTGCCTGGTCGGTGAAACCAGGATTTTTTCTCCGCCAGCTTGACCTGCCAGCCGGCACCCTGAGCGGTAGCGGCTACCTGCCGCTGAATGTCACGGCGTCAGCCGCCGGTGTCCGGGTGGCGCTGGAACAATTCGACCTGCAATCCGGAGGCGTGCCGATGCACGCCTTGATCGAGGGCTGGCAGGAACCGGAATACGACAGGCGTGACGGACGGGCGTGGCGCTGGATGTCTGAGCGCGGGGTGCTATGGGTTCGACCGGTGGGCCGCGACGTCACGCTCACGTTGACAGGCAGGACGGCACCCGTACGGCGGTCCCAGGCGACTCCCTTGCTGCGTGTCAGCATTGCCGGCACGGAGGTGGCGCGGCTGTCGCCGGCCGCCGACTTCACCTGGCGCGTCAACGTGCCTGCGGCGCTTCTCACCGCCGCGGCCGGCCGCGTCGTCGTCGAAAGCGACACATGGTTCGTGCCCAGCGACCGGGACGGCACGCCGGACCGTCGGCGGCTCGCACTACGGGTGTACTCGGTGGCGGTCGAATAGGCACGTGCGACGCCGCCGCGTGACCTAGCGTGTCTTTGTCGCGACGCAGAGCAGCGATGTCCCGGCGGGCATGTCGATGAAGCGCAGGGCGGCGGACTCGAGCGCGAGTACACCCTTGAGTGCCGCGTTGACGGGGGCCGGCGGGACACTGATTTCGTCGTCGGATGCCGTGTGGCCGGTCAACCGCTGCAACCCACGCGTGGCCGCCATGAGCGGCAACAGGGTCGCGTTGGTATACGTGATGCGCTCGATGATGAAGCCCGCACGCTCGAGCCCGCGGCGCAGCGTGCGTCGCGAATATCGGCGGACCTCGCCGCTCAAGACCGAGTGGTTGCCGCGCAGTATTTCGAGCGCGGCGACATTCAGGATCAGATGCCCGCCGGGTTTGAGTACCCGGAACATCTCCGCCACGGCGGCCCGTTCGACATCGTCTGGCAGCGCATAGATCACGTCGAACGACGTGACGAGATCGAACGTTGCACTCCCGAACGGAAGACTCGCCGCCGAGGCCAGCGCCACGGCATGGTCGCCACGGGCAGCCGCGTACAGGAGACCCGAGAGCGTGATGTCGATACCCACGGCGCGACCGTACCGACGAAGCAAGGCCAGGTTGTGCCCCGTACCACATCCGCAGTCGAGCGACAGGAGGTCATGCCGCCCGGCGACGGCCCGCCGGAGCAGCGGCGTGACGAACCGCCGGAAGCCATGAAACCAGAAATGGTCCCGTTCGGCCCGTGCGGTCGCTTCCAACAGTCGATCCATCGAGCTACTCGTCAGTGAAGGCGAACGTGTTGCACCGCTGTGCGCAGTCGCATAAGCTCGGATTCTATCCGCTCTGACAATTCCGCCTTGAGGAGACCGTCAATGAGACCGAGCTGGAGTGCCGCCGCGATGGTGGCCGTGATGTTGACGGCCGGCGCATGCGCACAAGAAAAAAGTGGACCCGCCTGTGGCTTCGGCACCGCCGGTTGGGTCAACCCAGCCCACGAGACCCGCCGCACCGCCGGGCCCTCCGACACCGCCGGACGAACCGCGGCCGACGCCGCCGACCGAGGAGGAAATCTTCTCGCGCACCACGGTCGATGAGCTCAATGCGCAGAAGCCCCTCACCGACGTGCACTTCGGCTACGACGCCACCGATTTGAGTGAAGAGGCGCGCGCGGCGATGCAGAAGAACCTGCAGTGGCTGAACCGGTGGCCGTCCACGAAAGTCATGGTCGAGGGGCACGCCGACTCGCGCGATACCAACGAGTACAACCTCGCGCTCGGCTCGCGTCGGGCCGACTCGGTACGCGGGTACCTGGTGAGCCTGGGGCTGTCAGCCGATCGGATCACGATGGTCAGCAAGGGCGAGGAACAGCCGTTCTGCGACGAAGAAACCGAGTCGTGCTGGCAGCAGAATCGCCGGGGCCATTTCATCATTACCGCGAAATAGCCGCGACCCTCACAGGCTGGCGGCGATCTTCTCAGCCGCCTGCCGGGGATCGGCAGCAGCGATGATCGGCCTGCCCACGACGATGTAGTTCGCGCCGGCGGCGATGGCTTCCGGCGCGGTCATCGTCCGCTCCTGATCGTCCTTCCCGGACGTCAGCGCCGCACCGCCGCGGATCCCCGGCGTCACGATCGCAAAATTCTTTCCGCACGCCTGCCGGATCAGCGACGTCTCCTGAGCCGACGCCACCACACCGTCGAGGCCCGCCGCCTGCGTGAGTCTGGCGAGGCGCACGACCTGGTCGACGACCGCGGCGTCCACGCCGGTCGCAGACAACGCGGTGGCGTTCATGCTCGTCAGTACCGTGACGGCGATGACGAGGGGCGCCTGGCGTCCGTCCCTGGCCGCTGTGTCATGAGCGGCCTCGACGGCGGCCGCCATCATCGCGCGACCTCCGGCCGCATGCACATTCAGCATCCACACGCCGAGCGAGGTGGCGGCAGCCACGGCGGTGGCCACCGTGTTGGGGATGTCGTGGAACTTGAGATCGAGGAAGACGCGGTCGCCGCGTTCGGTGAGCGCGCGAACGATCGACGGGCCCTCGAGCGTGAACAGGCGGCTGCCGATCTTGAAGCCGCCGGCGATGCCCCTGAGCGAGGACGCCAGTTCGACCGCGCGTGCACCGCTGTCGACGTCGAGTGCGACTAGGAGCTGATCCACGCGGTGTGCCTCGCCGTTGTATCGAGGGTGCCGGTGATCTCGGACAGGCGAAGCATCTTGTGCCGCGTCATGTAGTCTCGGAGCCCTTCGAGCAGGCGGTTCCAGATGAAGGGATCCACGAAGTTCGCCGTGCCGACCTGGACGGCGTCTGCCCCCGCAATCATGAACTCGAGCACATCGTCCGCATGCGCGATCCCGCCCATCCCGATGATGGGGATCTTCACCGCCTGCCGGCATTCGTACACCATGCGCACGGCAATGGGGCGGATCGCCGGACCGCTCAAACCGCCGACGATATTCGTCAACTTCGGGCGGCGGGTCTCGACGTCGATCGCCATGGCCAGAAAGGTGTTGACGAGTGAGATCGCGTCGGCGCCGGCCTCCTCCGACGCTCTGGCAAACGATGCCACGTCGGTCACGTTCGGCGTGAGCTTCGGGATGACCGGGAGGGTCGTGACGTTCCGGACCGCGCTCACGACGCTGTGCGTGCCTGTCAGCGAGCAGCCGAACGTGATCCCCCCCGCCTTGATGTTCGGGCAGGATATGTTCAGCTCGAGCGCATGCACCCCTTCGGCGTCCGACAGGATACGGGCGAGCTCCACATACTCGTCGATGGTCGTTCCGCAGATATTGACGAAGACGATGGCGCGCCGTTCGCGGAGCTCGGGGAGTTTTTCACGGATGAAGCGATGCACGCCGATGCCCTGCAGGCCGATGGCGTTGAGCATGCCAGCCGGCGTCTCGACGATGCGCGGCGGCGCGTGTCCTTCGCGCTCGGCGAGAAACAGGCCCTTGACCGCCACGCCACCCAGGGTGGAGAGGTCCACGGCGTCCGCATACTCCACGCCGTAGCCGAAGCATCCGCTGGCGGCGATCAGCGGATTGGGGATGGTCAGTGTGCCGAGGGTGACGGAAAGATCCAGCATGTCAGTGGGCCAGCGCGTCCCAGATGATCCGGGTCGCATCGAACACCGGACCCTCTATACACGAGCGCGTGTGATGCGGCGCGCCGGTCTCGTCCCTGGCCAGTACGACGCAGCTGTAGCAGCCGCCGAGGCCGCACCCCATGACCTGCTCGAGCGACACTTCGCATGGGCGTCCATGCGTCGATGCCAGGTTCGCCACCGCGCGCATCATCGGTGTGGGTCCGCAGACTGAGATCCGCACGTCGGATGACGGACCCAGCTGCGCGAGCTCCTGCTGGAGCGGGACGGTGACTCGGCCGTGGGCGCCGCGGCTGCCGTCCTCGGTGGCGCAGAACACCCGGACGCCAAGCTGCTCGAAGATCTCCACGCGGTGCAGGTCTTCGGCGCGGCGTGCGCCGTAGAACAGCGTCGCCTGCGTCCCGCGGGCCAGGAGCGCTTCGGCAAGCGTCACGAAGGGAGCGAGGCCGACCCCGCCCGCGACCATCCACGCGTGCGCCGGCGGATCCGCGGCGTCGAACGGCCGACCGAGCGGGCCGAGGCACTGCAGGTGTGTGCCGGGCTCGACGTCGTAGAGCAAGGACGTGCCCTTGCCGATCCGCTTGTTGAAGACGGTGATCCCTGTCGGAGCACCCCCCTCGTCACGAAGGACTTCGAAAATTGAGAAGGGGCGCCGCAGCAGGGGATCCATGCCGCGGGAGGTCTTGAGCATCACGAACTGTCCGGGACGCGCGGCTGAAGCAATCGCAGGTGCCGCGAGGGCCAGCACGCTGTAGTCATCCGAGAGCCGCGTGTTCGCCAGCACCGCGGCCTCGACGTCGACGGGCATGGGCCGAAGTATACACTTGCGATATGCGGTTCCTCCGCATGCTCACGAACTCGCTGCTCGCCGGCGTGCTCGGCGCCGCGTACCTTGCGATCGTCGTGCTGCAGCTGAATCCTCATGTACCGCTGGCGTCGGTCACGCCGTGGTGGTGGCTTGTCACGCTCGGGGCGCTGTACGGCGTGCACATTGCCGTGGCCTGCTACGTGATGATCGTCGGGCGTGAGTTCTTCGCGATGGACATCATGTCGCCCGGCTGGGCGAGTGTCCGTGTTCTCGCGTGGCTCGCGGCGGCGCTCGCTGCCGGGGCCTCCGTCCTGATGTGGTTCAACGTCAGGGGATTCGAATCGGCCCTTGGCGTCGACGCGGCCCGACGGATGACGGCCGGCGCCGTCGCCACGTCGGCGTCCGCGGTCGTGCTGCTGGCGATCGCCGTCCTGCATTTCTCGTTCGGACGCCGGGGCAGCCGTGTCGGCGCGTCGCTGTTCACGCTGGCGGTGGTGGCCTCGCTCGTGCTGCCGATCGTCGCCCGAGGCGCGGGCGGCGGAGAGTCGGCGGCGGCGGTGCCCTGGACGTCATCGTCCCTGGAGGGCGCGGGTGCTCCAGACGGCCCACGCGTCACGCTCATCGCCCTCGACGGGGCATCCCTCGCGTACATCCTGCCGCGCGCGGCCGAAGGCCGCCTGCCGAACTTCAGCCGCGTCATCGAAGGGGGCGCGGGGATCGACCTCGCGAGCATCCGTCCCACGCAGCCGGACCCTGTGTGGGCCACGGTCGCGACCGGCATCTATCCCTCGCACAGCGGGGTGCGATCGGCGGCGCGCTATTACGCGACACGCGACGGCCGGGGAATCGACCTCCTGCCCGACTACTGTCTGTCGCATGCGCTGGTGCATTTCGGTTTCGTGCGCGATGCACCGCGGCTCTCGGCGGAATGGGAGGCGAGACCGATCTGGGGCGTGCTGTCCGACGCCGGCGTCAGCAGCGGAGTGGTGCGATGGCCGCTGACGCACCCGGCGCAGCCGGCGCGTGGCTTCATCGTCAGCGACCGGTTTCACCAGTTCACAGGGTCCATTACGGAGTTCGAGCGCGCGGCCTATCCACCGGGCCTCCTGAATTCGCTGCAGGCAGCCTCTGCCGACACGTTCTCGTCATCCGATGGAGGGGCCGGCTTTGCGCCAGGTTCACCCGAGGCGTCCGCTTTGCAGCGAGACCTGCTGTATTCGCGTATGGCTCGCGCGCTGCGCGCCGAGCGAAACCCCAGGTTCCTGTCTCTCCGCTACGAAGGGCTCGATACGGTCGGCCACTATTACCTTCGTTATGCCCAGGCGTCCACACCCCGGGGCGTGCCGGAGGCGGATCGCCGGCGGCTCGCCCAGGTCATCGAGCGCTACTACGCGTTCATCGATGGTGAGGTCGGCGCGGCGATCGACGGCATGACACCGGGGGATCTCCTTGTCGTCGTGTCCGGCTTCGGCATGCATCGGCTCAATGACGTGAAGAGGATGCTGGCCCGCGCGCTCGGGGACCCGGATTTCAGCGGCACGCATGACCGCGCGCCCGACGGATTCCTGCTGGCGTACGGGTCGGCCGTTGAGCGCGGACGCCATCAGCGCGGCTCGATCGTCGACGTGACGCCGACGCTGCTCTATTTCTTCGGGCTGCCTGTCGCGCAGGACATGGACGGCTTTGCGCGCGCGGACCTCTTCACGCGCGCCTTCACCGCCGAGCGCCCGATCACCTTCATCCCCAGCTATAGGGGACAGCCACCATTTGACCTCAAGTGAAGGGGACAGCCACCTTCAGGTAATAGGTGGCTGTCCCCTTCATTTCAGGTCAAATGGTGGCTGTCCCCGTGGTAGCATCCACTCCGCACTCTTTAACGCGGCCCGGAGAGGTCGTGAAGAGGTAACGGAATGAGAACGACCGCTCCGAGGTGTCCATGCCTCAAGTGATGGACGCCCTCCGCATGTCCCGCGCGCTCACGCGCATCGCCCACGAAATCCTCGAACGCAATCGCGGACTCAACGAGATCGCCCTCGTCGGTATTCGCACGCGCGGCGTCCCCATCGCCCGCCGCCTCGCCAGATCCCTCAACGAGATCAACGGGGATGACGTGCCGACCGGCGCCCTCGATATCACGCTCTACCGCGACGACCTCATGCGCAACCCCGTCGGGCCGCAACCCGTCGTCCGCAAGACGGAAATCCCATTCTCGATCGACGGCCGCAAGATCCTGCTCGTGGACGACGTGCTGTACACGGGACGGACGATCCGCGCGGCCCTCGACGCCTTGATCGACTTTGGCAGGCCTCGCGCCATCCAGCTCGTCGTCATGGTCGACCGGGGCCATCGGGAGTTGCCCATCAAGGCGGACTACGTCGGCAAGAACCTTCCAACGTCGCTGCGCCAAAGCGTGCAGGTCCGGCTCGAGGAGATCGACGGCGCGGACGAAGTGGTCATCGAGGGGGAGCCGTGAGTCTCAACACGACCGACCCGGTGACCGCGGGCGACGTGGCCTCCCCCCCCCGGCGGCTGGCGTCACGCCACCTGCTCGGCATCGACGGCATGGACGCGGCCGAGATTGCGTTGATCCTCGACACGGCGGAGGCCATGAAGGAGATCGGCACGCGCGCGATCAAGAAAGTGCCCACGCTTCGCGGGCGCACGGTCGTGAACCTGTTCTTCGAGCCGAGCACACGCACGCGCCTGTCGTTCGAGATCGCCGAGAAGCGCCTCAGCGCCGATACCCTGAGCATCGCGACGGCGACCTCGAGCGTGACCAAGGGTGAGTCGCTGATCGACACGGTTCGGAACCTCGAAGCGATGGACCCCGACATGATCGTCATGCGCCACGCCTCGTCGGGCGCGCCGCACCTGCTCGCGCGCATGTGCCGCTCGACGCTCGTCAACGCAGGTGACGGCATGCACGAGCATCCGACCCAGGCCCTTCTCGATGCCTTCACGATCCGCTCGCACAAGGGCCGGCTGGCCGGGCTGAAGGTGGCCATCATCGGCGACCTGCAGCACAGCCGCGTGCTGCGATCCAACATCCTGCTGCTGCGGACCGTCGGCGCGGACGTCTGGGTGTGCGGACCCGCGACGCTCATTCCGGCCGGCCTCGATCGCTTCGGCGTGACCGTGACGACATCGATCGACACCGCGCTCGAAGGGGCGGATGTCGTCATGATGCTTCGCATTCAGCAGGAGCGGATGCACGGGCATTTTTTCCCATCCGTTCGCGAGTACTTCTCGCTGTTCGGCCTCACGCGGAGGCGGCTGCAGCGCGCGCACGCGGACGTCATCGTGATGCACCCCGGACCGATGAACCGCGGCGTGGAAATCGACTCCGAAGTCGCCGATGGTCCGGGCTCCGTCATCCTCGAGCAGGTATCCAACGGTGTGGCGGTCAGGATGGCCGTGCTGTACCTGCTCGCTGGACGCGAGTCGGACACGGCAGAGGGCTAGAGGATGACCGTGTTGAACCGTGGCTTTGAACCGTGTTGAACCGTGTTGAACTGTGGCTTGGAACCGTGGCTGGGAACCGACGCATGAAACTGCTGTTGAAAGGCGGACGGGTGGTGGATCCCGCGAATGGCATCGACGGGATGTTCGACCTGCTCATCGAAGACGGTGTCATCACCCGCGTCGGACGTGACCTGCCCGTCGAAGGGACGCAGGTATACGAGATCCCGCGCGGCGCCATCGTCGCGCCTGGATTGATCGACATCCACGTGCATCTCCGTGAGCCCGGTCAGGAACACAAGGAAACCGTCGCCACGGGTACGGCATCCGCCGTCGCCGGAGGGTTTACCGCGGTCGCGTGCATGCCCAATACCGACCCGGTGAACGACCACGCCGGCATCACGCAGTTCATCCTGAAGAAGGCCGCGGAAGCCGGGCTCGCGCGCGTCTATCCCATCGGCGCGGTGTCGCTCGGATCAAGGGGAGACCAGATGGCGGAGCTCGGCGAGCAGAAAGCCGCGGGCTGCGTGGGCTTCTCGGATGACGGCCACCCCGTGCGCACGGCGCTCCTGATGCGCAGGGCCCTGGAGTACGCGGGCATGCTGGGCGTGCCCGTCATCGACCATTGCGAAGACCCGTCGCTCAAGGGCGACGGTGTCGCCCACGAAGGCTTTTACGCGTCAGCGCTCGGCCTCCGAGGCATTCCGGGCGTCGCCGAATCGCTGATGGTCGAGCGTGACGTCTCGCTGGCGGAGCTCACCGGCGCGCCCGTGCACATCGCGCACATGAGCGCCCGGCAGTCGATCCGGGCCGTTCGATACGGTAAAGAGCGGGGCGTTCGCGTCACGTGCGAAGTCGCGCCGCATCACTTTACGCTCTCGGATGAAGCGCTGGACGGACCTGTCAAATACGACACGAACCTCAAGATGAACCCGCCGCTGCGCGAGCAGGCGGACGTTGACGCGATGCTCGAAGGGATCGTCGACGGCACCGTCGATGTCATCGCCACGGACCACGCCCCACATCACCTGGATGAAAAGCTCGTCGAGTTCGACCGCGCGCCCTTCGGCATCGTCGGGCTCGAAACGGCGGTGCCCATCGTGCTGGACCGGCTGGTGCACACCGGCCGCATCAGCATCGTGCGCATGATCGAGCTGCTCTCGGTCAACGCCGCGCGTGTGCTCAACCTGCCCGGGGGCAGCCTCGCCGAGGGCATGCCGGCTGACATCACTATCCTCGCACCCGAGAAGCGCACAGTGGTCCGGGCGCAGGAACTCAGGTCGAAATCGAAGAACACCCCGTTTGACGGATGGGAATTCCGTGGAGCGGTCGTGGCGACCATCGTGGGTGGCCGCATGGTGTACGAGGCACCGGAATGAATCGCCAGGACGAGTTGCGCCAGCAGGCCCACACGAAGCTGCATGAATTCGAGGTGTTCATGCGCGACGGTCACTTTGATTACGGAAACGGCTTTCACGGACGCGTCTATCTGAACCCGCACAAGCTGTTTCGATACCCCTCGACCATCTGGCGCCTGGCCCAGGACCTGCTCGATGTGCTTCCCGGGGAGCTTCTCGCGGAGACCGATGTCGTGGCCGGCCCCGTGACCGGCGGCGCGCTGCTCGCGCACACGCTGGCCGGGCTGCTGGACGGCCGCCGCGCGCTCACCCACCCGCCCTGCAGCTTCGCGCCCTTCAGCAACACCGCCGACGGATTCACCTTGCGGGACTTCTACGCGCACCAGATGCGCGGTCGTCGCGTGCTCATTGCAGACGATGTGCGGAATACGGGAAAGACGTTCGAGCGCTGCGCCGCTCTCGTGCGGGCGGCAGGCGGCACGGTGCTGGCCACTGTGGAGATCTGTGACCGCATGGAGGCTGTCGTTGACGTGGGGGTGCCGAATCATGCGCTTGCCGAGTACCAGGCGCCGGAGAACTACGCGTCGACCGACTGCCCGATGTGCAGGGCGGGAGAGCCAGTGACGAGCTTCTGAACGCCGGCCCCTGACACGTGCGCGCCAGACCCCAGCTTCGCCCCGCACTCGAGACGCTGTATCACTCCTACAACCGTGTGGAGTCGGCGGCCGATCCCATTCATCTCGTGCGTCCCTACGCGCGGAACGACGATCGGGAGATCGCGGCGTTCTGCGCGGCGGCGCTGGCCTTCGGACGCGTGGCCAGCATCCTGAATTCGATCGGTGCGCTCCAGCGGATCATGGGCCCGCACCCGGCGGCGTTCGTGCGCCGGTTCGACCCCGAGGCGCCCCATGTGGAACTGCGCGCGATGGTGCATCGCTGGACGCGCGGCGTCGACCTCGTGGCGCTGCTGTGGATCCTCCGGCAGATCCTCGACAGCCACGGCACGCTCGAAGCGTTCTTTCTCGAGGGATTCGAACCCGATCACCCGGACATCGGAGCCGCCCTCGACAGCTTCTCGATCCGGGCGCTGGCGCTCGACAGGCGACGTGCCTACGGACGCGTTCCGGCGCGGGCCGGCGTGTGTTATTTCTTTCCGCGTCCGTCCGCGGGGAGCGCGTGCAAGCGCCTGAACCTGTTTCTGCGCTGGATGGTGCGGCGGGACGAGGTCGATCTCGGTGTCTGGACGCGGCTCCCGGCCGGCAAGCTGATCGTACCACTCGACACGCACGTGATTCGGCTGGGGCGGTGCCTGCGGCTGACGGAGTACACGAGCGCCGGCTGGCGGATGGCGGCGGACATCACGGCGTCCCTTCGCGCCATCGATCCTGAGGATCCTGTGCGCTTCGATTTCTCCATTTGCCATGTGGGGATGATGAACGCGTGCGGGTATGGCAGGAAGCAGGGAGATTCGCAATGTCCGCTCAGAGGATTGTGTCGCCCGCGCGTGCGACGCGCCGTCTCGTCACCACGCTGATCATCGCGGGAGCCGCCGGCCTGCTCGCGGCGTCCGGCGGCTACACGGTCGGGCTGCGATCCGCCGATGAACGCAGGATCGTGATGCGGTCGGAGCCGCGGGGGCTGTCGCGCGTGGCGTTCATCCGGGAGACCCGGTGTGAGGGCAAGCCGTGCCAGACGATATGGATCGGGCGGACGCGGACAGACGCAACGCGCGTGGCGACACTCGATCCCGTCGATGCGGTCGAAGAGATCGCCTGGTCCGCTGACGGCTACCTGGTTGGCTTCGTGATCAACGGCTATCAGCTGCGCGTGTTCGATCCGGAGACACTCACAGAGCGCACGCAGGTCGAGCTTCTGAATCCCGACCGCCGGCCCACGAGCCGCATCGCGCGCGGCGTGACCTTCTCGACCAACGGGGCCGCGGTGACCTTCGACGATTGCCCGCGTCACACGTCGGGTTGCAAATCAGGGCTGGCTGCGGTCAGGTAGGCCCGACCCGTCCGGTAGGCCCGACCTTCAGGTCTGGCGTTTCGCAGGTTCGGGTAGGCCCGACCTTCAGGTCGGGCGTTTCGCAATCAGCAGCCAACCGTACGCGCACGCCCGTCCTTCAGGTCGGGCCTACTCCGTACCGACATGCGGGTGCATCGCGACCCGTTCATAGACCCGGAGCGTGTCGCGGACCATCCGCTCCGCACTGAAGCGCGCATGTGCGAGTGCCAACCCCGCGGAGCCCATGCGCGCGCGCAGCGCGTCGTCTTTGAGCAGCGCGACAATGGCGTCCGCCATCCCCTGGTGATCGCGCGGCGGAACGAGGATACCGGTGGAGCCGTTCTCGATGACTTCGGGAATGCCACCGGCCCTCGTGCCCACGACCGGGCGTCCGCAGGCCATGGCGTCGAGCACCGACGTGCCGAGGCCTTCGGTCACGGAGCTCATGACAAAGATGTCAAAGGCCTTGTGCACCGGCAGGATATCGGGACGGAAGCCGGCAAGGAACACGTGCTTCTCGAGACCGAGATGTTTGATCTGCTGCTCCAGCGTGGGTCGAAGCTCCCCCTCGCCGGCGATGACGAAGCGTGCGTCCGGCACCTGCCGAACGACGAGCGCCGCGGCATCGACCAGGTGCTTCTGCCCCTTGTGCGGGACGAGCGCGGCGACATTGCCGACCACAGGCGAGCCGTGCGGGAGCCAGAGTTCCTCGTGCAGCGGCGCCGGCAGGGCGGCGGCCGCGCGTCCGACATCGATCCCCTCGAGGACCGTGACGGCTCGCTGGGGAGGGACCCCGTCGCCGAGCAACATCTGCCGGATGGCCTCGGACGCGCAGATGAAGCAGTCCACCTGCCTGTGCTTCCAGCGTGAGAGCGAGCTGCCTCGGAGATGGAAATCGACGCGCCGCGACGCCACGAGCGACGGTTTCACGAGCTGCGTGCTCATCGAGAGCGCGAGCGCCGCCATCGCGATCCCGTGAGGATCGTGCGCGTGGATGATGTCGGGTCGCAGTTGCTTGATGGCGCGTGACAGACGCCACGCGGCCGAGAGGTCCATCTCGGTCATCGGCGCGAGCGCCAGGAACTCCAGGCCTTCCTCCGCCCGTCGCCGCAGTTCTCCGTCAGGATGCGCTACGAGCATGGCGCGATGACCCGCCGAGCGCAGGCCCAGCACCGTCACGAGCACCTGGTTCTGACCGCCGCGCCACGTGCGGGCGGTATCGATGTGCAGGGAGAACATTACCGACGGCGCTGCCGCTCCCAGAGTTTCGCGAACTTCAGGAAGACGTAATACGAATTGAGCATCGAAATCAGCAGGCCGTGCCCGCCCTCCCTGAACCCCGCGCGCAGGATGTAATTCCGCAGGAACGCCAACGGCGGGTGCAACGCCATCCGGATCGGGGAGGTCCGCCGCCCCTCGGCCATCCACTGGTCCGCAATGAGCGTGGTGTAGGCGTCGATTTTCTGCAGGTGGTGGGACACGTCCCGGTAGGCGTAGTGTTCCAGTTCCGCGTGCAACTGCGCTGGCGCCCCTTCGTTGAGCCGAAACGACTCATGAATGCGCATCCCGTTCCAACGCCCCGCGCGCCGGTCGTACAGACGCAGCTGGTAGTCGGGGAACCAGTCCGTTGTCCGGATCCATCGCCCGAGGTAGCGGGTGACGCGGCGCACGCGATAGCCCCGCGCGGCGGGTCCGCCCTCCAGCAGCCCGCGTATCTCGGCCGCCAGTGCGGGCGTCACGCGCTCGTCGGCGTCCACCGACAGCACCCAGTCGTGGCTGGCCTGGTCGGCGGCAAAGTTCTTCTGCTCGCTGTATCCGGCCCATGCGCGCACGATCACCCGCGTCGCCTTCTGTCGCGCGATGTCGGCGGTGCCGTCGGTGCTGTTCGAGTCAACGACGATGATCTCGTCGGCCCAGGCGACCGAGTCGAGGGCGGCAGCGATGTGGCCTGCTTCGTTGAAGGCGATGACCGTGACGGTCAGTTGCACGGGTAGGAGTCTACAGGAGAGATCAGGACAACTTCCAACGTTGGGGACCGGGTCCCCTGTTCAAGTATCACCACAGAGGCACAGAGGCCCACAGAGTGGTTGGCTGCAGAAGACCGAGGCCGCCGCGCGCACCGTGCTGGGCGGTATATCTATGCCTGATGTAGCGACATTCTTATCGCCGTGAGACAACCGTCGCCGAAACATCTCACGTTCTCGTAATCGCCCCGTTCACCCCATTCGGAAAGAACCCGCCCCGATCCACATTCTGCTGCGACGCGAGATAGACGATCTTGAGGACCTGCTTCGGGGTCCGCGAAAAGGCACGGCCGAACTCGTCGGCGGGAACAATGTTGGCGCGAGCGCCCTGCGCGGCTGCCATCGTGATGCCCTGATCCTGGTCCATCGGTCCGTCGAGCGCGTCTCGCGCGTCGGAGATGGCGTTAGCCGTCAAATGCACGGGCTCACCGCGGCGATACAGGATCCAGCGAAGCGAACCCATGTGATAGCCCTCGACGCCGAGGATGCCGGCGGCAGCCTGCAGAATGTCACCGTCGTCGATGAGGGCGGCCGCCCCTTTGTAAGCGGTGACGCCAACGTCTTCGAACAGGTAGCCGCCCAGCATGAATGAGACTTCGTCGGCGAACGGATTGAAGTCGTTGCCCAGCCCCGCGAGCCTCCCGGCCTCGCGGAAGCCGGCGGTGAAGTCGACGGCGGGATACTGAATCGCCGCCTTCCCGAGCACGCTCCGCAGATATGCGACGTGGGCCCTCTCATTCCCGGCGATTTCGGCGAGGATCTCCCGAACAGCGTCGCTGCGGAACGGCACCTGACTGCCGCCACGAACGTTGCCGCCGGGATCAAGACCACGGCCGGTCACGCCACGCGTGTAATACTCCGCTTCGAGGTATTCGAGGTTGAGGGCGAAGTTAAGGATGTCCTGATCGGACATCTCCTTGGCTTCCTTTTGTGCCGCGATGGACGACGTCCCTGCCAGGGCCACACCCGTGCCCAGCATCAACGCCTTTCCTAACACCTGCCTACGACCGATACCCGCGGTTTCAGAGCGCATTGATGTCTCCCTTACGTGACGTCGACCACGCCGTTGACGCCCTCGGGAAAGAAGCCCCCTTCCGAGACGTTGTCTTTCGGCGTGAGATACACAATCCTGAGCACTTCCTCCGGATGTCGCGGGAAGGCAATCGCGTTCCGATCACTCGGCACTACGTTCGCGCCGGCGTTGGGTGCAGCGGCGCTCGTGATGCCCTGATCCTTGCTGGTCGTACCGTTGAGCGCGTCGCGCGCGGCCGATATGGCATTGGCGCTCCGCCGCGTCTCGGCACCCATCAGGTACAGCTCAGTACGAATCGCCCCGGCGTGATAGCCCTCGACTGCGAGGATGCCGGCTGCCGACTCCAGCTTCTGGTCCTCCGAGATGAGCTTCGCGGCGCCGGTGTAGGCCGTGACGCCGACATCCTCGAATACGAACGCGCCGAGCAGAAAGCTGACTTCGTCGGCAAATGGGTCGAAACTCGATCCGAGTCCAGCGGAGACACCGACCGCCTGGAACGCGTCCCGGAAGTTGATTGACGGCCGGCTCGGCACAACCAGAAGGTCGCCGAGGATCTCTTTCCGGATGTACCGCACGTGTGCCAACTCGTCCTCCGCGATCTCCATCGCGAGCTCGCGGATCGCGGGTGTCGCGAACGACACACGCCTGCCGCCGACGACGCCACCGGGTTTGGGTCCGATGTCGGCGGCAGGCAGATTCTCACCGCTGACGGCCAGCCGGTAATACTCCGCCTCCAGATATTCCAGATTGAGCGCGAAGTTCAGTACGGCAGCGTCCGTAAGTCGATTGGGTGCGATCCCAATCCCGACATCCTGCGGAACTAATTTGGCGCAGTGCGCCGCTGCCGCGGCGGCACCGAGCGCGAGCATCGTCTGCAGCGAGCGACGGCGATTCATTGGATAGCTATCAAAGCGCATAAAAGCTCCGTTGAGGTCAGTGCATACGTGGCTGACGGCGTCCGTTTTTTTCGCGCGGCCTCATTGACGACGAAACTCTGTGCAAGTCCCTAGCCAGCACAATGAACCAGCACAATGAACGGCCGTTCCGTCCGTTCCTGGCCTGGTGGAAAGTGCCGCGCATTCACTGTTGACAGACACCACCATTTCTCAAACCCAAAGGCTTCTGTGTATCTCTGTGCCTCTGTGGTGAAAATGAACGAGCGTCTAGTCTGAGATGACTCTAGCGCCCGCCGAGCGGGGCGGTCTGGACGGCGCGGAAGTTCACGAGGGCGCGGTTGTAGTCGATGATCGCGCGGTTTTCCAGGAGCTTGGCGTTGGCCAGGTCGCGCTGCGCCTGGAACAACTGGAACGTGGTGGCGAGGCCGGCCGTGACGCGCTTCTGTTCGGCGTCGAGCCGGATCTCGGCGAACTCGCGCGCCTTGCGCGTGGCGTCCACCCGCTGCAGGTTCGTGCTCACCTGGCGTCCGGCGTCGCGCACCGACGCCGTGATCTGCATCTCGAGCTCCTGGATCGCCGTGAGTTGCTGCTCGCGCTGGAGACGCCCGGCCGCGAGCGCCGCGCCTGCCGGGCTCGTGCCGAGTGGATAGTTCACCTGCAGCTGCACGCTCCACGTCTTGAACTGGTTGCCGAACACATCACGGATCGCATCACCGAAGCTGCGCTGCGACTGGCTCTCAATCGGCGGAGGAAAGCCGCTGCCGAACTGAAACTGCGTTCCCGCGAGGCCCACGGTGTTGTAGTTGGCCACGAGGTCGACGCCAGGCAGTTTCTGGTTCTTGATGTAGCGAAGATTGATGTCGGTCGTCTCGAGGCGCCTGCGCGACTCCGCGAGGTCCGTCCTGTTCTCGAGCGCGCTGCGCACCGCGGCATCGACTTGCACCGCCTGGGCCGCGAGGACCGGCCGCTCGGATGGGACCAGCCGGACGCTCCAGAAATCGGGCTGCGACGGGTTCAGGATGAGGGTCCGGAGGTTGTCTTCGAACGTGCGGATGCTGGCTTCGGCAAGGATGACCGATTCCTCGACGCGCGCCACTTCCGCCTGCGCCTCGATGATGTCGATGCGCGCCATCGTGCCGACCTCCACGCGACGCTCGTTCTGCCGGAGCGACTCGCGCGACAGGTCCAGCGACTGGCGCGCAACGTCGAGCTGGCCGAGCGCGCCGACCAGGTCGTAATACGCGCTGCGCACCGCACGCTCGGTGATCACCGTCTGCTGCCGGAGCTGGAGATCGGCGATCGCCTCCGTCTTCCGGGCGACGAGCAGCTGTTGCCGCAGTCCGTCGATCTTGAAGTTGCGGAGGAGTGGCTGGACGTAGGACGCCGTGAGGTTCGAGCCCAGCTGCGGGTTGAAGCTCGAAATGCTGTTGCTCGACACCCGCGACGCGTCGAGCGCCACCGAGTACCGGCCTCCCCCCCACGGAACGTTCTGCTGCACCCCGACGTTGGTCTGCAGTCGATCGGACGTGGTCGCCGTTCCAAGACCGCCGCTCGTCAGGAAGTCCGGCGGTGACGCCGAGTTTCTCTTCGTCGATGTCGAGAAGAGGCTGGGGGCGTACGCCGCCCTGGCCTGGTCGACTCCGTAGGTGCCAATCCGCGGCCCAAGCCGCTCAGCCTTGATGCCGAGATTGTTCTCGAGCGCCAGGCGCACGGCCTCGTCGGACGAGAGCTGGAGTTGGGGCCCTGAGGGCTGTGGTGTCTGTGCCGCCGGGCTCAGCGGGGTCACCTGGCCACCCGGCTGTTGTTCGGATGCGAACACCGCACGGCCGGAAGCGGACAGGCACAGAGCCAGCGCCACGACCCTCACAGGCGTCCGACAGGCCGATATTCTCTGAATCAAACGCATGGCACGACTCTCCAGATTCAAAACCAGGGGAACGGAACCGCATGGATAGCAAGAAACGGGACCCGCTCCTGCCGGCAGGCGTGTCTTCTCTATGACGGAGGCAGGGGAGGCAGTGTTTCAGAATTGTATACTCCCCGAATGCGTCGAATGACCGCTGCGTTCGCGTCAGCCCTGCTGATCCCCCTCGTGTTCGTGGCTCCGTCTGCGGCCCAGTCGTCTGCGGCCAAGCCGCCAAAGATGGAGCTCACCGTCGACAGCATCATGCGCGGCCCGCTCCTTGTCGGGTATCCCCCGTCGAGCCTGCGCTGGTCGGGTGATTCGCAGCGCCTGTATTTCGACTGGCGCAAGCCCGGCGAAGAGGAGTCATCCACGTATGTCGTCGGTCGTGGCGGCGGGGCGCCGCGCAAGCTCTCTGAGGTGGACGCGAAGAAGGCGCCGGCCGCCGGCGGTCGATGGGACACGGCGCGCAGGCGACTGCTTGTCGGCGACGGCGGCGACATCGTGATCTTCGACGGTGCGACAGGGATGCGTCGTCAACTCACCAGGACGACCGGCTCAGAAGGCAATCCACGGTGGGCGCGCAACGATACGCACGTCACGTATGTGAGTGGGGGCAACCTGTTCATCATGGCCGTCGACGGATCGGGCCCGCTCGTCGCCCAGCTGACCGACGTGTCGCAGCGCCGGTCGGAACCCCGTCTGTCCGACAGCCAGAAGTTCATCAAGGACGAAGAGCAAAAGCTGATCGCGTACACGAAGCAGCAGGCCGACCAGAAGAAGAAGCAGGAAGAGAAGGCCCGGAAGGACAAGCCACCGGTCTTCGAGATTTCCGCGCAACAGTCGGCCGTGGACCTCATGCTGTCTCCCGACGAGACGCATGTCTTCATCGTCGTCTCCGAACGGCCGGCCGCGGGCGCGAAGAGCACGATCGTGCCCAACTACGTGACTGACAGCGGATACGTGGAGGACATTCCTGCGCGGACCAATGTCGGTGACACGCAGGACCGCCGTCTGCTCGCCGTCCTGAACCTGCAGACCGGCAAGTCGGTGTGGGCCGACGGCAGCTTCGCCCCGCCGGTTGACGAGACCGACGCCGCCAACGCCGCGGCGCCAGTTCCCGTCGCCGGCAAGGAAGCAGTGAAGGACACGATGAAGGAGTCGGCGGCCGAGACCCCGCGCCCTGGCCGCAAGGCCGACCGCGACATCCGCTGGTCGATGCACGCGGTCTCGGATGACGGCAAGCTCGTCGTCGCGGGTGCGCGTTCGGCCGACAACAAGGACCGCTGGTTCGTCACGCTCGATCCCGTGACGGGAAAGACCCGCGTGATCGACACGCTGCACGATGAAGCGTGGGTGCGTGAAGCGGGATCTGGCGGCTCGGGCGTGGAATTCCTCGCGGACAACAGGCGTGTGTGGTTTCTCTCGGAGCGAGACGGCTGGATGCATGTCTACACGCTCGACGTGAGCGCTGACAACGCGAAACCGAAGCAGATCACGGCAGGGAAGTGGGAGGTGACGGCGGCGGAAGTCGCGCGTGACCGCAAGAAGTTTTACGTGACCTCGACCGAGAATCATCCTGGCGAACGTCATCTCTACACGGTCTCGACCGAAGGAGGCGCGCGTACCCGGGTCACGAAGATGACAGGCTCGAACGAAGCGACCGTGTCCCCCGACGAATCCGTACTCGGCATCGTCCATTCGTACAGCACGAGGCCGCCGGAAGTGTTCCTGATGGCGAACCAGCCGGGTGCCGAAGCCCAGCGGGTCACGACCACGCCAACCGATGAATGGCGGACGTTCAACTGGATCGACCCGAAGGTCATCACCTACAAGGCCCGTGACGGCGTCGACGTGTACGCGCGGGTCTTCACGCCCGAGATGATCGGGGCCAGGCGCGACCCGACGCGGCCCGCGGTCGTCTTCGTGCACGGGGCGGGCTACCTGCAGAATGCGCCCAAGTACTGGTCCACGTATTTCCGCGAATACATGTTCCACAACCTTCTGGCGCAGCGTGGCTACGTCGTCCTGGACGTGGACTATCGCGCCAGCTCGGGCTACGGACGTGACTGGCGCACGGCGATCTATCGTCACATGGGCGGCAAGGATCTCGAGGATGTTGTGGCCGGCGCGACGTATCTGGCCGCGAAGGAGAACGTGGATCCCCGTCGGATCGGCGTGTATGGCGGCAGCTACGGGGGGTTCATCACGTTGATGGCGATGTTCACGACGCCCGATGTGTTTGCCGCCGGCGCCGCCCTTCGACCCGTCACCGACTGGGCGCATTACAACCACGGATACACGTCCAACATCTTGAACATCCCGCAGAAAGACGCCGAGGCCTATCGCAAGAGCTCGCCGATCTATTTCGCCGGAGGGCTCAAGGGTGCCCTGCTGATTCTCCATGGCATGGTGGATACCAACGTCCACTTCCAGGATTCGGTCCGGCTCGCACAACGCCTGATCGAGCTGCGCAAGGAGAACTGGGAACTGGCGGCCTATCCGGTGGAGAATCACGGCTTTACCGAGGCTACGAGCTGGGCCGACGAGTACAAGCGGATCCTCAAGCTGTTCGAGCAGAACCTGCGCATCGGGTCATCCGGCCATCGGAGCATCGGATCTTCGGGTCCGCCCGCGAGCGGGTCTTCGCGATGACCAGCAACGACGCACTGGATCTCTTCCGGCAATCCGGAGCGCTCCTCGAGGGGCACTTCCGGCTCTCCTCCGGGCTCCACAGCGCGCGCTATCTTCAGAGTGCGCTCGTGCTGCAGCATCCCGACCACGCCACGGCCCTCGGTGCCGCGATCGCAGACCTGGTGCGGCACCTGAACGCGAACCTGGTGCTCTCGCCGGCGCTCGGCGGTATCGTGATCGGCCAGGAGGTCGCGCGCGCGCTCGGCGTGCGTGCGATCTTTGCGGAGCGGCAGGTCGGAACGCTCACCCTGCGCCGCGGGTTCGCCATGGCATCCGGCGATCGCGCCATTGTCGTCGAAGACGTCATCACGACCGGCGGTTCGACGCGAGAGACGATCGATGTCGCCACGGCAGCGGGCGCGCAGGTCGTGGGCGCGGCCTCCATCATCGACCGGGGTGACGAGGGGGCGCGGCTGGGCGTGGAGCTCGTCGCCCTGGTGAAACTCCAGGTGCCGACCTACGCGCCGGACGCCTGTCCGCTGTGCGCAAAGGGCGACCCGATCGTCAAACCGGGGTCACGCGCCTAGCGCCCGCACCTGAATGCCCGTGAGACCGTGGCCCGCATCCTGAAGTTGACGCTCCAGTACGACGGCACCGACTACGTCGGCTGGCAGCGTCAAGCCAACGGCGTCTCGATCCAGGGACTCCTCGAGGACGCCGTGCGTCCGATCGAGGGCGTGCAGGTCAACGTCTTCGGCGCGGGGCGCACCGACGCAGGCGTGCACGCCCTCGGCCAGGTCGCCAGTCTCTCGCTGACGGCCGCCATCGATGCACGCGGGCTGGGGCGCGCGCTGAATGCCGTGCTGCCGCCCGATATCAGGGTCGTGGCCGCAGAGGAGGCCGCCCCGGACTTTCACGCCCGGTTCAGCGCCTCGGGCAAGGTCTATGAATACCGGATCGTCAACGGCCAGACCGTCTCACCCTTCGTGCGACGCTTCGTCTGGCACGTGATCCCGAGGCTCGACCTGGATGCGATGCGCGAGGCGTCGGTGGCGCTCGTGGGCCGTCACGACTTCGCCGCGTTCCAGGGCGTCAGGGCCGCTGTGAGATCGACAGAACGAACGATTCGCCGCCTCGAGTGGAGCGAAGGACACGGCAATGACGTGCCGCTCGTGATGCACATCGAAGGGAATGGATTTCTCCGTCACATGGTGAGGATCATCGCCGGGACCCTGGTGGAGATCGGCCTGGGACGTTGGCCTGCCGCACGGATCCACGAGATCCTCGCCTCCCGCGATCGCACCCAGGCGGGGACGACGGCACCGGCGGCGGGATTGTGTCTGCGAAGGGTCGACTACTGAGCGCGCAACAATATAACGAGATCCGTGTCCCGTTGTGCTCTCCGTGCCGAACCGCGCGGTATCATCGGGGTTTAGATATCGCCAGACCTCATGTCCCTCGAAGATGTTCTGTCCGTCGTTCCCGCCGGTTCGCCGGAGGAGGCCCTTGCCCGGCAGGTGAACTTCGAGCGCCTGCCCCGGCATATCGCCGTCATCATGGACGGGAATGGCCGCTGGGCCGCGCAGCGTCACCTGCCGCGCGTCGAGGGCCACAGGGCGGGGATCGAATCGGTCCGTGAAGTGGTCGAAGGCTCCGCTCGGCTCGGCATCCAGGTCCTGACGCTCTACGCGTTTTCCGTCGAGAACTGGAAGCGCCCGCCGACCGAAGTCTCGACCCTGATGATGCTGCTCAAGCGCTATCTCCGGCTCGAGCTCAACACGCTGCTGCGCAACAACATCCGTTTCAAGGTCATCGGGCGCGCGGATGAACTGTCGGGCGAAATACAGCAGGAACTGCGCGCCGCCGAAGACAAGACCGCCGCCAACGCCGGCATGCAGTTCAATATTGCGTTGAACTACGGCGGGCGGGCCGAGATCATCGAGGCCACGCGGCGCATGATCGCCTCAGGCATCGATCCCGAGGACGTGGACGAGGCGCGCTTCAGTGGATTTCTCTATACCGCCGGGCAACCGGATCCCGATCTCCTGATTCGGACGAGCGGGGAAATGCGCGTCAGCAACTTCCTCCTCTGGCAGATCGCGTATGCGGAGATCTGGGTGACCGACACGCTCTGGCCGGACTTCCGCAAGCGCGACCTGCTCGAGGCGGTCCTCGCGTACCAGAAGCGCGACCGTCGCTACGGAGGCATTCACCAGCCCGCGGTCGCGGGCCGCTGATGGCGAGGGTCCTCAGCGCGCTCGTGTTGTTGCCCGCGGTCATCGGCGCGGTCTGGTTCCTGCCGCCGACGGCCACGCTCGTCCTCGCGTCCCTTGCGGCCCTTCTCGCGTTCTTCGAATACGCCGCGATCGTCGCGGCGCTGGGCGTCGCCATACCGCGCGCGATCGCGGCGATCGCCGTCGTCGGCGCGTGCATCGCGGTCGGCCAGTCTCTCGTCGCCATGGACGTCGTCGTCATGAGCGCGGTCATCGTGTTCGGCGCGCTGGCGGTGGCGTCGGGGGCGCCCGGCCCGCGCGTGCTGCACGACACGGCGGCGTCGATCCTGCCCGTTGTGTACATCGGGTTACCGCTCGGTGCGATTGCGGCCGTCCGGGCGCTGGCCGGCCGGGAAGCGGTGCTCCTGTTGATGCTGACCATCGTGATCAGCGACACGGCCCAGTACTACTGCGGACGCACGTTCGGCCGGCGACCTCTCGCGCCGACAATCAGTCCGAAGAAGACTCTCGAGGGGGCTATCGGCGGCCTTCTCTTCGGCACGCTGGCGATGTCGCTCGGAGGCCGCTACGTGTTTCCGGGCGCCAACCTGATCCTCCTGGTGTTTGTCAGCGCCAGCATTGCTGCACTGGGTATCGTCGGAGACCTGTTCGAGTCGCTCCTCAAGCGCAGTGCCGGCGTGAAGGATTCCTCGCAACTCATCCCCGGGCACGGAGGGGTGCTCGACCGCATCGACAGCTGGCTGTTCGCGGCGCCGCTGTACTACGCCTTCGTGCGGCTTCTCCAGTTCTGATGACACGCATCGCCATCCTTGGTGTCACCGGCTCGATCGGGCAGAGCGCGCTCGCCGTCGTGGCCGCCCACCCAGGTCGCCTGCGCGTCGTGGCGCTGGCCGCTGGAGAGAACACGACCCGGTTCGTGGACCAGGTCTGCGCAACCGGCGCGGACACGATCGCCATGGCGTCCCCCGAGTCTCTCGCGGAGGCACAGGCGGAACTGCGCCGTCGTGGGCGGCCCGAGGCGCGGCTCGCGGCGAGCGGCAGCGACGGTTTGATCGCGGTGGCGACGCATCCGGACGCGGACGTCGTGCTGTTCGCCTCGTCGGGTACCTCCGCGCTGGACGCCGTCCTCGCGGCGATCGACGCAGGAAAGACCATCGCGATTGCCAACAAGGAGATCCTCGTCATGGCGGGCGCGCTCGTCATGAAGGCCGCGCGCGATCGGGGCGTCGCCGTCCTGCCCGTCGACAGCGAGCACAACGCCATCCACCAGTGCCTGCACGGGCGGCCGGCGCACGAACTGCGCCGCCTGATTCTGACGGCGTCCGGCGGTCCGTTCCGCGGTGCCACCCGGCAGGACCTGGAGCGGGTGACGCCTGACGATGCGCTGAAGCATCCGACGTGGAAGATGGGACCGAAGATCACCATCGACTCGGCAACGTTGATGAACAAGGGCCTCGAGGTGATCGAGGCCAGGTGGCTGTTCGATGTCGGGCGAGACCAGATCGACGTGCTCGTGCATCCGCAGTCGGTCGTCCACTCGATGGTGGAGCTCGTGGACGGCTCCATCATCGCGCAACTCGGCGTGACCGACATGCAGCTGCCCATCCAGTATGCGTTTTCGTACCCGGAGCGCTGGGCCGCTCCGCTCCCACCCCTCGATCTCGTGCGGGCCGGGCGGCTCGACTTCGAGCCTCCCGACCTCGATCTCTTTCCGTGCCTCGCGCTGGCGTTTCGCGCGCTCGACGGGGACCCGGGTCTTCCGGTCGTCCTGAATGCCGCCAACGAAGTGGCCGTCGCGGCATTTCTCGAACGCCGGATGCCGTTCACGGCGATTCCGCGTCTGATCTGCAGCGCAATGGACGAGTACGAGGCCGCGGGGGCGCGCCCGATCGCGGGCCTGCCGGACGTGCAGGCGATCGACGCCTGGGCACGCGGTTTCGCTGAGCAGCAGACCCGTGAAGTAAAATCTAACGTCTAAAGATACAGATGACCACCATCCTCAGTTTTCTCTTTGTTCTTGGCGTTCTCATCTTCGTGCACGAGCTCGGCCATTTCCTGATGGCGCGCCGTGTCGGGGTGCGCGTCCTGACGTTCTCGCTGGGATTCGGGCCCAAGCTGCTCTCGTTCCGGCGGGGCGACACCGAGTACTGCGTGAGCGCGATCCCACTGGGCGGCTACGTGAAGATGGCGGGCGAGAGTCCCGAAGACGCCCGGACCGGCGCCGCTGACGAGTTCATGTCGAAAACGAAGTGGCAGCGGTTCCAGGTGCTCGTGATGGGGCCTGTCATGAACCTTGCGCTCGCCTTGATCGTCATGGCCGTGGTGCTGTATCAGGGCGCGCCGGTGCCGCTCTTCGAGTCACAGCCCGTCCTGGTCGACTCCGTCGTCGAGAATTCCGCGGCAACGGCTGCAGGCATCCAGCCCGGCGACTTGATCGTCGGCGTTGGTGACACGGACGTCGACGACTGGGAAGACTTTGCGATGGCGATCGCACCGAAGGCCAATCGTGAGCTCCGGCTCCGCATCGTGCGCGCCGGTCAGTCGGTCGAGACGAAGATCACCCCGAAAGCGCAGGGGAAGTATGAAATCGGGGATGTCGGCGTGCTCCCGCCGATGCGTCCGGAGATAGCCGCCATCTTTCCGAACGAGCCGGCGGCGACCGCCGGCCTGCAGCCTCGCGACGTGGTCGTCGGCGCCGCCGGCGAGCCCAACGTGCGGTACGACCGACTGGTCGAGTTGATCAAGGCGCACGATGGCCGTCCGTTGACGCTCGACATCAGGCGCGGCGGTGCCGCGCAGCAGGTGATCGTCACGCCGCGCAAGTCGGGGGAGGCCGCGCGTATCGGCGCACAGTTCAGTCCCTGGGAGCTTCACGTCATCGAGCCGGGTCCTGTCGACGCGATCGTGATGAGCGCGAAACAGAACTGGGAATGGACGAAGATGATCGGCAAAACGCTCGGCGGGCTCTTCACCGCTGACACGTCGGTCAAGCAGTTGATGGGCCCGATAGGCATCGCCGAGGTGTCGGGAAGCGCCGCGTCCGCCGGATGGATCCCGCTCTTCACGCTCATGGCGATGATCAGCCTCAACCTGGGGCTGCTGAACCTGATGCCGGTGCCGGTGCTCGACGGCGGCCACATCGCCATCCTTGCGCTCGAGGGGCTCTCGAGACGCGACTTCTCCATGAAGGTGAAGGAGAAGATGCTGCTCGTCGGATTCGTGCTCCTCGTGACGCTGATGGTGACGGTGATCTACAACGATCTCACGCGCGTCGCGTGGATCGAAAAGCTGATGCCGTGGCGCTGACCGGCCGTTAGTCGCGTCGCATCCGCGCCAGGTCGGCCTCTGCGGCGATGTAGCCGAATGAGGCCCACTGGGTGGGGTTCTCGTCGACGATCGCGCGAAGCATGTGTTCCGAACGCCCGCGACGGTCGTTGTACATGTGCCAGTTGGCGATGCCGTAGCCGATCGTCGCCGCGTCGAGACTGCCGGCCTTCAGTGACGCCGCCAGTGTGTCCGCCTGCCGCTCGTTCTTGTACATCATCAACAGTTTGTGGTACGAGCCGTTCTCGAACACGTCCATCGTCGCGGTGATCGGTTCGAGCACCTGCTTCGCGTCACCGGGCCGCCCCGCCCGTCTGGCCGCCATGTACTGCCAGTGTGCCGTAGCGACCTGCATGTCGGCGTTCTTCGAGTGCTCCATGCAGAGCCGGTAGGCATCAGCCGCCAGGGCGAACTCTCCCTTCAGGTAGTGCGCGAGCCCGAGGTGGTAATAGATGTTCGTTTTCAACGTTCCCGTCGGCGTGTTCCGTGCGTTCGGCTGTCCGTCCGGTTCACCGTCATCCGCACGGCCGGCGACGAGCGCCGCGGCCTTCGACAGATCGGCGATCGCCTTGTCGAATTCCCGGACGCTGATGTATCGATGGCCGCGGTGGCGATACAGGCGCGCGTCAGACGGATGTCTTGACATGGCGTCGGTGTAGACCGCGATCGCGTCGCGGAACCGTCCCAGGTACGCCGTGCGCCGGCCTACCCAGATGGCCGCATCGGCGCTTCCGGGATTTTTCGCGAGCGCTGCCTTCGCGGCCGCAAGATTCGCTTCGTTCTTCGCCCGCGTCTCTTCTGACTGCGCCGGTGCGAACAGTGGTGTTCCGAGCAGTGACGTGGCTTCGGGTGTGCGTGCGTCCTGCCCGAGGGCGAACGTCGTCATGACGGCGAGGATGAGGGTCCGTGTCATGCGGCGGAGCATACAATGAACAGGCCCCGATGCTCCCTTCCGTCCGAGATCTCCGCCAGGAATTTCAGCCGATGTTCCGTCTTGCCCTTCCCGTCGTCCTTGCCGAGATGGGCTGGATGACCATGGGCATGGCCGACACGCTGATGGTCGGCAGGCTGGGCCCCGAGGCGATCGGCGCCGTCGGGCTCGGCACGTCGATCTTCATGGGCGTCTCCATCTTTGCGATGGGGCTTTTCCTGGGCATGGACACGCTCGTGTCCCAGGCCTACGGCGCCGGCGATCTCGACTCCTGTCATCGCTGGCTGGCGCACGGCGTGATCATGGCGATCCTGCTGAGTGTGCCGGTCACGGGCGTGCTCTTCTGGATCACGTCGGGGCTCGATCGATGGGGACTCGACCCGCGTGTGCTGGAGCTGACCAGGCCCTACCTGCGCGCGCTCGCGTGGAGCACCTTTCCGCTCCTGCTGTACGCATCGTTTCGACGATACCTGCAGGGCATCGGTATCGTGCGTCCCGTCATGTTCGCGCTGCTGACCGCGAACATCGTGAATGTGATCGTCAATGGGATCCTGATCTACGGGAAGCTCGGCGCGCCGGCCATGGGCGTGACCGGCGCGGCCTGGGCGACCGTCCTCTCGCGTGTGACGATGGCGCTGGCGCTCCTCGTCACGATCCTCTATCGGGAACGGGTGGGCGTTTCCATGTGGCTCGGGTCGCTGAAGCTCGAAGCCGCCTGGTTCCGTCGTCTTCTCAGGCTGGGCGCGCCGGCCGCCGCGCAACTCCTGCTCGAAGTCGGGGCGTTTGCCACGGCGACCGCGCTGGCGGGGCGGCTCGCGCCGGCGTCGCTTGCCGCCCACCAGATCGCGCTCAATTACGCGGCGCTGTCGTTCATGGTCCCGCTCGGGATCTCGTCGGCTGGGGCCGTGCGTGTGGGTCATGCGGTCGGTCGACGAGATCCCGAGGGGGCTGCGCGAGCGGGTTGGACGGCGCTGCTCTTCGCCGTGGTCTTCACCTCCGTCGCGGCGGCAGCCTTTCTCGCGCTTCCTGGCCCCCTGATTCGCGCCTTCACCGACGACGTGGGAGTGCTCAGCGTGGGCGTGACGTTGCTCTTCGTGGCGGGGGCCTTCCAGCTCTTCGACGGAGTCCAGGGCGTGTCGACCGGGGTGCTGAGGGGGCTCGGAGATACCCGAACACCCATGATCTGGAACCTGCTCGGGCACTGGTTCGTCGGCCTTCCAGTCGGATACTGGCTGTGTTTTCAGCGTGGCTATGGAGTCATCGGGCTCTGGTGGGGCCTCTCGCTCGGCCTGATCATCTGCGGAGCCGTGCTGCTCGTGGCATGGGCGCGGCGAGTGCATGAGTTGAAGAGGAGTGCCGACGCGGTAGGCCCGCGGTAGTAGGCCCGACCTTCAGGTCGGGCGCGTCACGCCTTCAACGGATACGTCTTCTCCACGTACGTATCGATCAGCAGCTTGAACTCGACGGCGAGCTCTTCGTATGTTCCCTTGAGCGTGGTGTAGTGCTCGCCGTCGATGAAGACCGGGCAGTGGGGGGCCTCGCCGGTGCCCGGCAGGCTGATCCCGATGTTGGCGGCCTTCGACTCGCCGGGGCCGTTCACGACGCAGCCCATTACCGCGAGCGTCATCGTTTCGACTCCCTCGCGCGACACTTTCCATTCGGGCATCCGCTCGCGTATGTAGTCCTGAGTGCGCTCAGCGAGCTGCTGGAAGGTGCTGCTCGTCGTGCGGCCGCACCCGGGGCACGCCGTGACGCTTGGCGAGAATGAGCGAAGCCCGAGTGCCTGAAGGATCTCGCAGGCCGCGTACACCTCTTCGCGCCGGTCTCCCCCGGGGCGTGGTGTCAATGAGACGCGGATCGTATCGCCAATACCTTCGTTGAGAAGGATCCCCATCGCGGACGCCGACCAGACCAGCCCTTTCACGCCCATCCCCGCCTCGGTGAGCCCGAGATGGAGCGGCTGATCGGTCTGCCGCGAGAGCTCCCGGTACACCGCGATCAGGTCGCGCGGCCGGGACGTCTTGCACGAGATGATGATCTGGTCCTTCCGCAGTCCGGCCTCCAGTGCCAGCTCGGTCGACTGTACCGCCGAGAGCACCATGCACTCGTTGATGATGTCTTCGGACGACTTGCCAAGATTCCGGTCGGTGTTGTCCTGCATCCGCGAGACGACGAGCTCCTGGTTGAGCGAGCCGCCGTTCACGCCGATGCGAACAGGCTTGGCATGCTCCTTTGCGACGTTGCAGATGGTCATGAACTGCTCGTCGCGCCGCTTGCCGGTGCCGACATTCCCTGGATTGATCCGGTACTTGTCGAGCGCTGCCGCGCACTCCGGAAAGCGCGTGAGCAGGAGGTGACCGTTGTAGTGGAAGTCCCCGATGAGCGGCGCCTGGACACCGGCATCGAGCATCCGGCGCTTGATCTCCGGGATGGCCTGGGCCGCTTCCGGTAAGTTGACGGTGACCCGAACCATCTCTGACCCTGCCTCGGCGAGCTCGATGCACTGCTGAGCCGTCGATGCCGCATCGGCCGTATCCGTCATCGTCATGGACTGCACGACGACGGGTGCGCCGCCGCCGACCTGGACGTGCCCGACGCGCACCCCGACCGTTCTGTGCAGTTTCACTACTGGCATTGGATCCTTTTGATGATAGCAGGTGGGTCTGGTTCACGGCTCAGCGTTCACGGTTCACCGTTCCATGTGTCAGGGTTCGGCCGTTTTCTGAGAGTTTTTGGCATCGAGACCGGATGAGCTGGTGAGGCGTCAGTTTTGCAGTCGTTCACGTCAGTGGAGGCCGTCTCGATCCGCGGCTCCGGAGGACAGAAGAAAATGACGCAACAGAACGTATTCAGCGCCCGCTGGGCTCACGGGGTTGCCGTTGCGGCGCTCGTGCTGCTTCCGGCGGTCGCATCGGCCCAGACTCGGGTCCGGGCAACTGACATCCAGCGCTTGCAGGCCGATGTGGAACAGGCGGAGATGGACGTGTCGCGGCTGCAGGGTGGCGACGCCGACATGGCCACGCGCCTCGAGCGGGAGCTCGACGATCTCCGCGACGAGGTCATCTACCTCAAGGTCCGCATGCGCAGGTCTGGCAGCGTACCGCGCGGTGAGTATGTCGACATCCGAGACAGACTGCAGGCCTTGCGCAACCGGACAGGCAATCGTGATTCGGGCAATCGTGATTATCGAACGCAAGCCGACCGTGACCGTGATCGTGATGCCGAGCGGCGCGGAGCATGGCCGTCCGGCGGTGCCAGCACAGGCACCTCAGGTGGCGTCATGACCGACGACCGTCGTCAACCGACGTCGGGAACGTCGGCGATTCCGGTCGGGCAGGAAATCGACGTGCGCCTGGAGAGCCAGCTGTACTCCGATACCGCGCAGGTCGAAGATCGATTCGAGGCCACGACCGTGGTTGACCTCTATCGTGGCAACACTGTGCTGATCCCGGCCGGATCCATGCTGCGTGGTGTCGTCCGGACGGTTGACAAGGCGAGTCGCACGGACCGCAAGGGTTCGCTGACCGTGTCGTTCGACCAGGTCACGGTGCGCGGCCGCACCTACCCGATGCGCGGCACGGTCTCGCAGGCGCTCGAGAGCGGTGGCGTCAAGGGGGAAGCCGCGCGCATTGGCACGGGCGCCTCGGTTGGCGCCATCATCGGCGGGATTCTCGGCGGCGCGAAGGGCGCGCTGCTGGGGGTGCTGATCGGTGGCGGTGGCACCATCGCGGCGACCGAGGGTCAGGACGTGAAGCTGCCTGCCGGCACGGTGCTTCGTGTCCGCCTCGACACACCGCCTAACGTGCGATAACCCTGCTTTAACGTGCGATGACCTTGCTTTAGCGTGCGATGACCTTGAATGACTCGCGCGCGGCCTTGAGCGTCCTCGTGACATCGCGTTCGGTGTGGGCTCCTGACAGGAACCACGCTTCGAACTGCGATGGCGGGATGTAGATGCCGCGCGCGAGCATTTCTCTGAAGAGCGAGGCGTAACGTTCGGTGTCGGCCGCCGCGGCGGACTGGTAATCCCGGACGGGTCGCTCGGTAAAAAACGGCGTGAGCAGCGACCCGAAGCCATTTACCTGAAGCGACACGCCAGAGGCCCGTGCGGCCTCTGCTAAACCCGCCGCCAGCATGCCGCCCAGCTTCGCGAGATGTCTGTACAGCTTGGGCGTCAGATTCCCGATCGACCACAGCCCCGCCGTCATGGCCAGCGGATTTCCGGACAGCGTTCCCGCCTGGTAGACACCCCCCGAGGGAGCGACAAGGTCCATGAGCGCGGCCCGGCCTCCGTAGGCCCCGACCGGGAGTCCCCCGCCGATGATCTTGCCGAGGCAGGTGAGGTCCGGCCGAATGCCGAACACCTGTTGGGCGCCGCCCACTCCCGCCCTGAACCCGGAAATGACTTCGTCGAAGATCAGGACGATGCCCTGGCGGTCGCACACGGCACGTAACCCTTGCAGAAAGCCGTCGACAGGGGGCACGAGCCCCATGTTGCCGGCAATCGGCTCCACGATGAGTGCGGCGATCGTTCCGCGGTGCGCGGTGACGACTCGTTCGACCGAGGCGAGATCGTTGTAGCGGGCGAGCAGCGTGTCGGCGGCCGCGGCCGCTGGCACTCCGGGGCTCGTCGGCACCCCGAGCGTCATGGCGCCCGAGCCTGCCTGGACGAGAAACGGATCGGCGTGTCCGTGATAGCAGCCTTCGAACTTGATGATCCGGTCGCGCTTCGTGGCAGCGCGGGCGACGCGGACGGCGCTCATCGCGGCTTCGGTGCCCGAGCTGACGAAGCGTACGCGCTCCATGGACGGCATGAGCGTCGCGACGCGCCGGGCGAGCCGCGTCTCGAGTTCGGTCGGCGCGCCGAAGCTGGTGCCGCTCGCGGCCGCCGCGTTCAGCGCTTTCAGCAATCCTTTCGGTGCGTGCCCGTGAATGAGCGGCCCCCATGACATCACGTAGTCGATGTACGTGTGGCCGTCGGCGTCTTCGATGTGCGCGCCACGGCCGCGCGCGATGAAGAGCGGCGTGGCGCCGACCGCCTTGAAGGCGCGAACGGGGCTGTTCACGCCGCCAGGCAGAATGCGCGATGCGGCGGCGAAGAGTCTCTCTGATTGTGAATACCGCGAGCGCGTTCGGCGAAGCATGGCGTGACGATAGCATTAGAACGCGCCCGGCCTGAAGGCCGCGCCGACCGGACGTTCGCCCGGCCTGAAGGCCGGGCCTACAGGGCAGGTTGAGAGCGCAGCGCGCGCGCGGCCTCGCGCGCGTAGTACGTGACGATGATGTCCGCCCCCGCCCGGTGAATGGACGTCAGCGTCTCCATCATCGCGCGCGGCTCGTCGATCCAGCCGTTGGCGGCGGCCGCCTTGAGCATCGCGTACTCGCCGCTCACGTGATACGCGGCGGTCGGCACGCCGAACTCCGATTTCACCCGCGCGATCACGTCCAGGTACGCCATGGCCGGCTTGATCATGACAATGTCCGCCCCTTCGTCGAGATCCAGCTCGACCTCGCGGAGCGCCTCCAGCACGTTGGCCGGATCCATCTGGTGCGAGCGCCGGTCACCGAAGGCGGGGGCCGAATCGGCGGCCTCGCGGAACGGGCCGTAGAACGCCGAACAATACTTCGCCGCATACGACATGATCGCGGTGTCGGTGAAGCCCTCCGCGTCGAGCGCCGTGCGGATGGCGCCGATCCGGCCGTCCATCATGTCGGATGGCGCGACGATGTCGGCACCGGCAGCCGCGTGGGAGAGCGCCGTCGTCACGAGCTGCTCGACTGTCGCGTCGTTGGCGACCTCCTCGGCGACGAGCACGCCGCAGTGGCCGTGTGACGTGTACTCGCACAGACAGACGTCGGTGATGACGAGCATGCCGGGGACGTGCGCTTTGATGGCGCGCACGGCGCTCTGGACCGGCCCCCTGGCGTCGAATGCCGCGCTGCCGGACGCATCCTTCGCGTCGGGCAGGCCGAAGAGCAGCACACCCGGCACGCCGTCCGCCCAGGCGGCCGCCGCTTCCTTCACGGCCTCATCCACCGACAACTGGGATACGCCCGGCATCGATCCGATCTCGCGCCGCTGCGCCTCGCCGGTGCACACGAACAATGGATAGATGAACATCTCGGGCGACAGCCGGGTCTCTCGAACGAGACCACGTACGGCCGCCGTTCGCCGCAGACGCCGGGGACGGCGGGGAAGATCCAGGCCCCGGACGGCCATCAGCCTTTCTCCCCCTGGCTGGCAAAGTGCTCGACGAGCGCGTCCACGAGATCCGGGATGGTGTACCGCTCGGGCATGACGGTCGTGGTGATGCCCAGCTGCTGCGCCGCTTCCGACGTGACCGGACCGATCGACGCCACCACGGTGCCGCGCAGCAGGTCCGCCGCCTGGTCCTCCCCGTAGATCTGCACGAAGTTGCGCACGGTCGACGCACTGGTGAACGTCACCGCGTCGATCTTCCCCTCGAGAAGCATCCCGTAGGTGTCGTGATCGTTTCCACGGCCCGGCTGCGCAAGCGTCGTGCGGTAGGCGATGACTTCCGTGACCTCGGCACCGGCTTCGCGCAGTTCATCGGCGAGAACATCGCGCGCGATGTCCGCCCTCGGCAGGAGGACCGTCCTGCCCGTGATCGGTCCGGATGCCTTCAGCGCATCGAGGACGGCCTCGCCGCGATACTCCGCAGGCGTCAGGTCCACCCGAATGCCGTATCGTTGCAGCCGCGACGCGGTGGATGCCCCGATCGTGCAGATGCGCACCCCTTTCAGCTCCCGCACGTCACCGGCCGCGAGCAGCTCGGTCATGAAGCTGTCGACCGCGTTCGCGCTCGTGAAGACGATCCAGTCGAAGGATGCCGCGCGCGCACACGCCTCCCGCAGTGCGGCGGCGTCGTGCGGGGGAGCGATCCGTATGGTGGGCGCAGGGATCGCTTCGGCGCCGCGCTCCTCCAGCATGTCCATCAGTTCGCCGGCTTGCTCCTGCGAGCGCGTCACGACGATGCGCCGCCCGAAGAGCGGACGATCATCGAACCACCGGAGATGCTCTCGAAGGCCCGCCACCCTGCCAATCACCATCAACGACGGCCTGCCTTCCAGCGCCTGCGCGGCGATCGCGCCGAGCGGTCCGGTCATGGTCCGCTGCGAGGACGTGGTCGCGTCGTACACGAGCGCCGCGGATTCGTCGGCCGGCATCCCGTGGGCCACGAGCGCGGTGGCGATGGCTCCCACCTGCCGCGGGCCGGCATAGCAGACGATCGTTCCCCCCAGACCCGCCAGCCTGCCCCACTCGACGTCGGGCGCGGTATCGGTTTCGTCTTCATGACCACGTACGAACGTGACGACGTCGCCGGCGCCGGGATAGGTGACCGGGATGCCCGCGTAGGCCGCACCCCCGATGGCCGCGGGGATGCCGGGGACGATCTCGAACGGAATGCCCTGCTCGTGCAGCAGCAGGGCTTCCTTGCCACCGCTGTCGAACACGAACGGGTCCCCCCATTTCAACCGCACGACGGTCTTGCCGTCGCGCACCTTCTCGGCGAGCAGGATGCTGATGGCTTCCTGGTCGAGCGCACGGGGGGCGGCCGGGCCGACGTCGATCCGCTCCGCGTCAGCGCGCGCGAATCGGAGCATCCCCGGCGGCACCCGGTGGTCGTAAACGACCACGTCCGCACGCTCCAGAAACCGCCGACCCCGCACGCTGATGAGCGAGGGATCGCCGGGGCCGGCACCGACAATGTAGACGCAAGGCTTGTTCATGATTGCAGGAGCCTCCGCGCGCCACGCGCCGAAAGTTCGTTGGCTGCCTGTCGTCCGAGCGCGACAGCGTCTCCAGGATGACCGGCCACGTTCGACGAGACCACCTCCTCGCCGTTCAGCGACGCGACGACCGCCCGCAGCAGGAGCGAACCGTCGCGGATCGTGGCGTAGGCGCCCAGCGGCAGCTGGCATCCACCGCCGATGCCGGCGACGACAGCCTGTTCAGCGCTCAGCGCGACGCGTGCGTCGTTGTTGCCGAGCGGGGCTACCTGAGCATACGTCCGCTCGTCGTCCGTTCGCACTTCTATCGCGATGATGCCCTGGCCAGGCGCGGGGACGCAGACATCGGTCGGAAAAGTCGTCGTGATTCGCGCCGACAGACCGAGCCTCGTGAGTCCGGCGGCCGCCAGCACGAGTGCGTCCATCTCGCCGGCGTCGAGTTTCCGAAGTCTCGTATCGACGTTGCCCCGCACGGGGACGAAGGTCGCGCCGGGAAACTGCCGGGCCAGTTGCCCGATGCGCCTCGCGCTGCCGGTGCCGATGAGGGCAGGGCTGAAGCCCTGCGCTACGGCTGTTTCGTAGCGCAGCCCTTCAGGGCTGCCCGCGCGCAACACCATGGCATCCCGCGGATCTTCCCGGGGAAGCGCGGCCGCGATCATCAGACCGGCGGTGCGCTCGGCCGCCATGTCTTTTGCGCTGTGAACAGCCAGATCGATCTCGCCGGCGAGCAGCGCGTCCTCGATCTCTTTCACGAACACGCGCTTGCCCCCGATGTCCGGGAGCGCGACATCCTGCCGTCGATCACCCTGCGTCGTGATCGTGACGACCTCCACGTCCGCACCGCGCGCTTCGAGCGCCGACGCCACCGTGCGGGCCTGCCAGAGTGCCAGGGCGCTGCCGCGCGTGCCGAGCCGAAGCGTGGTCACGAAGGGTCGCCGGGCAGGCTCCCCGCACGGCGTCGCGGGAGCGACTGCGGCTCCTCAACCGGCCCGGCAGGAGCATCTTCGAGGCTGAACAGCCGGTTCAACGCGTCCGAATAACTGGCCGCAAGCCCATCGTCACTGACCGCCTTGAGCTGCTCGGTCGGTGTCAGCAGGAGCTTTTCGACGATGAGCTTCGTGACGTGGTCGACCTGTGCGAGGGCCTCCGGGGGGAGGCCCGACAACTTGTGATTCAGTCTCGAGAGCTCCGCGCGCCGGATCGCCTCGAAACGCTGGCGGAGCGCCACAACCGTGGGAATGACGTCGCGCGACTGCATCCAGGAGACGAAGCGGTGGGTTTCCTCCTCGACGATCGCGTCGGCGAGCGCGAGCTCCGCGGTCCGGCGCGCGAGATTGTCGTGCACGATGCCCTGGAGGTCATCGATGTTGTAGAGGAAGACCTGTTCGATGTTCGCGGCGCCGGCATCGACGTCGCGCGGCACGGCGATATCGATGATGAACAGCGGCCGCTCGCGGCGTGCCCGCATCACGCGCGCCACCTGCCCGCGCGTGAGCACGACCTCGGGGGCGCCCGTCGCGGTGACCAGGATGTCGGCGCGCAACATCGCCTCGTCGCGCCCGGCCCAGTCGACCACCTGGGCCTGGATGTGGGCCGCGGCTCGCTCTGCCGCGGAACGGGTCCGGCTCGCGATGGTGATGTTCTCAACACCCTGCGCGCGCAGGTGGACCCCGGTGAGCTTGGCCATCTCGCCGGATCCGAGCACGACGACACGCAAGCCCTTCAGCTCGCCGAAGATCTTCCTCGCGAGCGCGATCGCCGCGTAGCTGACCGAGATCGCTCCTTCGCCCAGGCCCGTCTCACTCCGGACGCGCTTGCCGGCGGCAAAGGCCGTGTGGAACAGGCGATTGAGAAGGGACCCGGTGTAGTGCGCATCGCCGGCGGCCGCATACGCGGTTTTCACCTGGCCCAGGATCTGCGGCTCTCCAACCACCAGGGAGTCGAGGCCTGCGGCGACACGAAACAGGTGGCGCGCGGCATCGGCGCCGTGACGAATGCAGAGATGCTCGCAGAGCTGCGCCGCCTCCACCTGGTGATACTCGCTGAAGAACGCCACGACCCCCTCGACCGCATCGTCGCTGTCGGCGGCGGCATAGATTTCTGCGCGGTTGCACGTCGAGAGCACGACCATCTCACGCACCACGTTGCGCGCGGCAAGTCCGGCCAGGGCCGGTGCGACGCCCGCACGGGCAAAATCGACGCGCTCGCGCAACTCGATCGGGGTGGTCCGGTGGCTGACGCCTACAGCAAACAGTCGCACGCTAGAAGTTGTGGCTCTTCGTCAGGAAGTACCCGACGGGCAGAAAATTGAGGAGCACGATGGCGAAGCCGATCGCCGACATCCAGGCCGCGCGTCGGCCGCTCCAACCGATGGCGCGCCGCGCGTAGAGCGCGAAGGAGTACACGCCCCAGCACACGAGTGCGATCAGGATCTTCGGATCGGCGATCGACATCGCCTGCGCACGCGGGTCCGGCGAGTGCTGCACCTGTGCCGCCCAGATCCCGCCGATCACGATGCCCACGGTCAGGAAGATCCACCCGACCGCGACCGCACGGCCGTTCATCACGTCGAGCACGCCGAGCGACGGCAGGCGCGCGTAGAACACGCCGAGGTCCTTCTCCTTGATCTCCTTGAAGAGCAGCACGTAGGTGATGCCAAGCACGCAGGCGAGCGCGAAGCTCGCATACGCAAACAGCATCGACACGACATGGATGGTGAAGAGCGGGCTCTGCAGAACGGCCGGCCTCGCGGTCAGGCCCGGATCCAGTGCCGGGATGGCCCCGAGCGCCACGAGCAGGGGGGCGACAAAGACTCCCATCGACCTCTCGTCGGACGACAGCTCGATATACAGGTACGCGAGACCCAGGACCCAGACGAATGCCGACACCGCCGCCGTGGTGCCGACCAGCGGGGCATGGCCGGCCTGCACGGTCTGCATGCCGATCAGGAACGTGTGCGACAGCAGCCCCCCGCCGAGGAGCGCCGTCGCCAGCCGCCCGACGCGCACATTGCGCCACGCGAAGTGCGCGCCATACGCTGCAGCGGCTGCGGAATAGAACAGCAGGGGAAGCAGGCGCATGGCGTCAGGGGGCCGTCGGGCCGAAGTAGCCCTGGCGCGTGCGCGTCACGAGGCCGGGGCGCGTCACGCGGACCACGACGCGACGCCAGGAGCCGTTGCGTGACGGGTTCTTCGACGAGTAGGCCATGGAATACATGGTGGTGAGCTCCTGCGCGATCGCGTCGTAGATCTTCGGCAGTTCGTTGACGTTCGTGGGGAAGAAAGGACGTCCGCCTGTTTCCTTCGCCAGCTGGCGCAGCACGTACTCCGCCTCCTTGAACGACACGCGGCCGTTATCGGGAGGCCTGATGCCGATGGTGTAGATCGCGGTCTCGGAACGCTTGGCGAGGTCGAGCACCTCTTCGTATGACAGAAGGCTCGACGTGTCATCCCCGTCCGACAGCACGACGATCGCCTGCCGCCGGATCTCATCCTCACTGCGTGCCTTGATTTTTTTCAGCTCCTTGAGCGAGATGTACATCGCGTTGTAGAGCGCCGTGGATCCATCCGCGGTCGTATCGCGGATGGCCCGCTCGAGCGTCGGGATGTCATTCGTGAACGGCTGGAGGATCCGTACCTGTGTGCTGAACCCGATGACCTCGGCGACATCGTCCGGGCGCAGCCGTTTGGCAAAGCCGATGGCCGCGTGCTGCGCGGTCGGCAGCTTGTCTTCCATGCTGTTGCTGGTGTCGAGGAGGATCGCAAGCGCGATCGGCTGCTGCTTGCGCGTGAAGAAGGAGATGGGCTGCTTCGCGCCGTCCTCGAAGACCTCGAACTCTCCTTCCTCCAGGTCCCCGACGAACTTCGAGCCGTCCGACACCGACACGCTGAGGGAGACGAGCTCGATGCCGGCCCGGAAGCGCTGCGCCGATACAACGACGGTCAGGCACGCGAGCGCGGCAGCGACGGCGGCGGAGCGAAGCAGCATGGGGCTATCTGTCCTGCAGGCGCGTGCGCGCCCTGGCGTTCAGGCCCGGTTTTCTGGCCGATACCTTGACCTTCTCCGGCTTCAGCAGCGATTCCGGCCGTCCGTAGGTCACGACATACTGGTTTAGCAATTCTCCGGCCAGCCGCGTCAGATGGTCATCGATCGCCATCGGCGTCAGCAACTGTTCGCGACGGCCACCGGTCTGCTCCGTCCCGTCGGCGATCACTATGGCGCGGTTGCGCATCTCGTCCGAGGAGGGGAACGCCGGAGCGCCGATCGCCAGCACGTGGAGGGTCGCGCCGGCCGCGAACAGCTCCGTGAGAACTTTCTCCTTCTGCAGGTTGCTGAACTCGATCGCTTCTACCGACAGGGCGACGATGTGCGCACGACTCGCGTCGCGTTTGCGCAGGCCCTGGCTGACCTCCACGATGCCGTCCAGGAGGTATGCGCCACTGCCGGGGCGCGCGAAGATCCTGCCGATGGCCTTTTTTTGTGCAGCCACGTCGGACGTGCGTTCGACCACCGACGTCGGCCGTTCGCCGACGGTCACGATTCCGATGCTGGCCTTGCCTTTCATCAGCTCGAGAAAGTGCGTGATGCCGTCGCGCAGGTGGGCAATCGACGCGGTAGAGGCCTGGCTGTCATCGACGAGCAACACAATCGACAAGGGCTCGGTGGCGGCCACGGCGTTGATGACTTCCCGCTCGACGCCGTCCTCGCGCACGGAAAAATCGGTCGACCCCAGGCCCGGAACCGCGACCCCTTTGCCGTCGACCACGCTGACGTAGATGTCGCGGGTGCGCGGCCCGGCTGACTGCGGCAGAGACCCCGAGAGCGGAACCGCGACCGTCAAGCCGGCGAAGAGCAGCGAAATTACGGCGCTTTTCATGGGGACGACCTCTCGAGCGAGTATACTCCCGCCGAGACGCAGGCATGGAACCCACAGACCCCAAGCGCACCCCGATGGCCGACACCATGCGGACGATTGGCGGCATCAGTACCGTCGGGTTTTCATTCGTGCTCGCGATCCTGCTCGGAGCCTGGCTCGGCTGGACCCTTGACAGATGGCTCGGCACCAGCCCGTGGTTGTTTTTTCTCTTCCTGATTTTCGGCTTCGTCGCCGGCAGCCTCAACGTCTACAGAACGTCCCAGCGCTTTCTGAAGTAATGGATCACGACCCCACCGTGCGGCGCGTCGAGCGCAACGCGTGGTACGCGTGCGCCGGCATGGCCCTCGTCGCGCTCGTGCTGGGGGAGGGGCGCGCCGGCCCGGCCGTGGCCGTGGTCGGCGGGGGAGCGCTGATCGGGCTGGCGTACTGGTCACTGAAGACTGGCGCCGGGTTGCTCGCGCCGCGGGAGCCCAGCCGACGCACCGGAACAGCGGTCCTCGCGGTGGTGGCGCGCTACGCTTTACTCGGATTTCTTGCGTACGTTATGATTGCGCGTTTGCGCCTGCACCCGTTGGGCCTGCTGGCGGGCGCATCGTCGTTCGTGGCGGCGGTTTCGATCGAAACCCTTCGCCTCCTCATTCGAAAGCACTGACCACAGGTAGATGGAGAAGCTCGAGCACCCTCTCTGGATCGTGGAGTTCGTCAACGCCATGCTTGGCCCCATCGTGCACAGCATCGGCGAGAAGATGGGCTATCACTTCACGGGCCACCATGTCATCCCGCCCTACATCGTCATGTGCCTGCTCATCATCGCGTTCGTGGCGCTGCTGGGCCTGCTGCTGCGCCGCGGCCTGAGCGTCGAGAATCCCGGACGGTTCCAGATCGTGATCGAGGACTTGATCGGGTCTGTCATCGGTCTGCTCGATGAGTGGATCGGGCCGAAGGGACGCAAGTTCCTGCCGCTCGTGAGCACGCTGGGCCTGTTCATCCTGGTCGGTAACTACATGGGCCTCGTACCCGGGCTGATGGCGCCGACGAGCAGCATCAACGTCACGCTGGGCTGCGCCATCACGATCTGGTTTTATTACCACATCCAGGGCGTCAAGGAGCAGGGGATCGTCAAGTACATCGCCCACTTCTGGGCTCCTCCCGGCGTGCACTGGAGCATGGGCTTTCTCATGTTTCCGATCGAGGTGATCAGCCATACCGCGCGCATGATGTCGCTGTCGCTGCGTCTGTTCGGCAACATCTTCGGCGAGGAGCTCGTCATCCTGGTGCTCTTCAGCATCATCCCGTTTCTGGTACCGCTGCCGATGATGTTCCTCGGCATCGTCACCGGCGCTCTGCAGGCGTTCATCTTCATGCTGCTGTCCATCATCTACCTGCAGGGGGCCGTCGCCGTCGAACACCATGAGGACGAACATGGGCACGACGCGCCACACGGGCACCAGGCGCCGGCAGCCGCGTAGCTTTCAGTCGTTGGTCGTTAAGTCGTTGAATTTCAGGAGGCTTGGATCGTGATTAACCGTTCAGTACTGTCCACCATCGCACTCGTGCTGGTCGGCGGCGCATTCGCGCCGCTCTACGCCCAGGAGGCTGCGGCAGCCGCCAGCGCCGACATCGCCAGGTGGTCGATCATCACCGGCGGCTTCGCACTCGCGATTGCGGCAGGCCTCGCCGCGCTCGCCCAGGGCAAGGCGGTCAGCTCGGCGACCGAAGCGATCGCACGCAACCCGGGCGCGGCTGGGGACATCCGCGGCGCGCTGCTGCTCGGTCTCGTCCTGATCGAGTCGCTCGCGATCTACGTGTTCGTCATTGCGCTGATTCTGTTCTTCGTCAAGCCTTTCTAATCGTGGTGTGCTTCCGCCCGACGGTGGAAGCTCTCGCGCGCGACAGGTGCAGCTTCCGCCTTCGGGCGGAGGCTGCGTGTTTTTCGTGAATGCCGTGCAGCGCCAGCGTGCCTCCTCGATCGACGCGCTGCTGCTCCTGATGGTCCTCATCTGGGGCGCCAACTACTCCATCGTCAAGCGCGCGTTTCTCGAGATCGACCCGCAGGCGTTCAATGCCGTGCGGATGGTCATCGGGTCGTCGATCTTTCTCGCCGTGATCCTCGTGATCCGGCGGATGCATGCGACGGGTCGGCATGGGGGTGCTCCGGGAGCCGCGCACGCCGCCAGCATCTGGTCCACGCCCGCCGTCATCACCTCGCGTGACTGGCTCGGGCTGCTGGCGCTCGGCATCGTGGGGCATGCCGGTTACCAGTACTTGTTCGTCGGCGGCCTCGCGCTGACGACCGTGGCCAACAGCTCGCTCATCCTGGCGGCGACACCCGTGGTGATTGCCATGATCAATGCGATCCTCGGGCAGGAACGCATCGGCCCGCTGCACTGGGCGGGAGCCGCGCTGTCGCTGACGGGGATTTACATCGTGGTCGGCCGTGGAACGGCGCTGGGCGGCGCGTCGTTTCGAGGCGACATCATGATGTTCGGCGCGGTCTGCTGCTGGGCCGTCTATACGCTCGGCGCGCGCCAGCTGATGGATCGCCACTCGCCGGTGGGGGTGACCGGCCTGTCGCTGACGATCGGCACGCTCATCTACGTGCCGCTCGTGTGGCCGCACCTGCGCGCGACCGACTGGATGTCGGTCAGCAGGGCCACATGGTTTGCGCTGCTGTACTCGTCGATCTTCGCGCTGTGCGTGGCGTACACGATCTGGTACGTCGCCGTCCGCACGATCGGCAGCGCTCGAACGTCGGTGTATTCGAACCTGATCCCGATCGTCGCCATGCTGACGGCCGTGCTCTTTCTGGGAGAACGGTTCACCCTGGGCAAGCTCGCAGGTGCCGCGGCGGTCCTCGGGGGCGTCGCGCTGACGCGGGTGGGGAAGGCCTGACTGACCTGTTAGAATGGTTTCACGGTGAAATCTCATCACTATTCGATGCACGCAGGGCCGCTCCGTGCTGAGCTTGGCGCAGCCGTCTCGCGTGACCAGATGCGGGACTTCCATCGCCGCTCAGGTGCGCGCCACCTCATCATTGCAGCCCGTCAGTTTGCCATCCTCGCTATCGCCACCTGGGCGTTGATTCAGTTCGACAATCCGCTCATCTGGATCCCCATCGCGTTCGTGCAGGGCTTCACCATCTTCAACTTCACGGTGCTCCTGCACGAGGTCGTGCACCACACCATTTTCGACAAGCGCCGTCCGGGGGCAGAGCGGTTCCTGGGCTTTCTCTACGCCGTGCCGAGCGGCATCTCGGCGAGCCAGTTCACACGGTGGCATCTCGACCATCACGCGGAACTCGGCTCTGAGGAAGACGATCCCAAGCGGCATCACCTGTCGCCGAAGGTGAACGCCCGTTGGTACAAGCTGCTCTATTGCACGCCGGCGCTCTTCCCGATCTACTTCCGCGCCGCCCGCCGCGAATCTTCAACCTACCCGGCCGACCTGCAGCGGCGCATCGGGTTCGAGCGCCAGCTGTCGCTCGCCGCGCATCTGACAGCGCTCGCGCTGCTCTGGTACATCTTCGGGTTCTACACGGCGCTGCGCACGAGCATCATCCCGGTCTTTTTCATTTTTCCGATCGCCTTCACTCTCAATCGCCTCGGGCAGCATTACGACATCGATCCGACCGATCCGGCCAAGTGGGGCACGCTCATGCGCGGCCACTGGTTCTGGAATTTTGCGTTTCTGAACTCGAATCATCACCTCGAGCATCACTACTTCCCCGGCGTGCCGCTGTACAGGCTTCCGCAGGTGCAGCAGGCCCTCGTGCCGTTCTACGAGGAAAAACAGATGCGGTGGCGCACCTACGGTGAGCTTGTGCACGGCTGGCTCGTGGAGAACCAGGCGCCCCACACGAACTGGGCCCCTGCCGCCGCCCCTGACGAACGAAATCCTCGAGTGTCAGCGGCGGGTTTACCGGAATCCCGCTGAACGCGTCGGCTGGCCTTGATCTTGCGGCCGGCTGGCCTTGATCTTGCGATCAACGGACCGCCATGCTCACCAAGCTGCTCTCGACCGCCCAGGATGAGTTGCTCCGCGAGGAGCGCAAGGTCCTTGCGCGCCTCAAGGCAGCCCTGGCCCGGTTCAACGCGTCAGCCGAACATCAGTCGGCGCTCGATCGCTCCATTGAGCAGCTGGACGAGCTGTTTCTGCTGGTCATCGTCGGGGAGTTCAATTCCGGCAAGAGTGCCTTCATCAACGCGCTGGTCGGCGCGAAGGTGGCCCAGGAAGGCGTGACTCCGACGACGGCGCAGATCAACGTGCTGCAGTACGGGGAGACCGAAAGCCGGCAG
>DATLXP010000091.1:0-5459 GCA_035575695.1 Vicinamibacterales bacterium | reverse complement strand
CGCATTCGCCGTTGCCGGCCTTGCCGATCTGGCGCTGTTTCGAGGCATGCTCGCCGACGCGGTCCGCCTCCTGCAGGCGGCGCCGGCACCAGCGGTCGCCGGGGACGCCAGACAGCTCGTGACGCTCGCCGAAGCCCAGCTTGCGCAAGGCCATGAAGCTGGCGCCGGCGCGACGGCGGTCACGGCCGCAGCCCAGGGACAAGGCGACCCGGCGGTCGTCTTCCTCGCCGGTCGCGTGCTGGCCGAGACCGGCCGGCCGCAGGCGGGGGAGCTTGCCGACCGGCTCCGCAAGGAGATCGACCGCGAGCCGCAGATTTACGGAGCGCTGCTCGCCGGGGAGATCGCACTGAAGCGGGGGGACGCTCGCGCCGCGCTGGACCGCTTCGGTGACGCGCAGAAGCTCGCAGACACGTGGCTGGGGCGCTATGGGCTCGGTCGCGCCCAGCTCGCCGCGCGCCGGTATCCCGAAGCGGAATCAGAGTTCGACAAATGCCTGGCGCGGCACGGAGAGGCGACGGCGGCCTTCCTTGACGAGATCCCCACCTACCGGCTGTTGCCGCCGGTGCATTACTACATGGGGTTGGTGCGGGCGGGGTTGAAGAACGACCGGGGCGCGGCCGAATCGTTCAAGACCTTCGTCGATATGAAGAACGGCGGCGACGAGCAGGGCCTCGTGGCCGATGCGCGCCGCCGCCTTACTGCCCGCTAAGAGGCGTCCAGAACCCTCTCAGGCGCGTGCTACCGGTACTCGATGCTTGCGATGATCCCGCCACCGCCTCGGACGAGGATGGGTGCGAAGTGGGAGCCTGACGCACCCGTGCCGGGATCGGCCATCACGGAGGTCCATTGGATTTTCCAGACGCCCGCCGTAGGCGCCGTGGTGAGGGTGCCGATCAACGCGACGTTGTTCGTTCCACCCGCCTGCGCGATCTCCACCGGCTTTGCGATGAGATTGCCCGAAGCCGCCCGCACGAGAACTGAGCCATTCACAGTCGACATCGTCCAGGTGCCGACCGACGGAGCCGCCGGTGGCTGATCTACCGGATCCGCCGTGAAGTCGGCGCTGAACACCGTGACGTCGCCCGCAGCATTGCGCACAGTGATGTTGTCCCACCCGAAGCGCTGCGTTCCAATGGTCCCCAGGTCGACGCTGACCGTGCTCAGTGCGTTTGCGGTGAAGGTCGAGTTGGCGACCGGCGAGCCGTTGATGCTCAGGCTCGTGGTCTTGTTTGTCATGTCCACCGTCAGCTCGAAGGCCTGCGCCACGTTCTGTGTCCAGCTCCCGACAACGTTGTTGAAGGAGTTGAACGTCAGCGGGCCGCTCACACCTGGTGCCGGAGCGACAGGCGCATATTCCACGACATAGCCTGCCGTCGGGTAGATGGGATCCAGGAGCACGTTGTTGTTCCATCCGCCGTCGGTGAACATCTCCACCCAGAATTCGGTTGACGAGTTGTTCGGCTCTCCAGGGGCCCAGTTCGTATACGTCACGGTTTCGTTGCTGATCCAGCCGAACGTGCCACCATCGGTGCCGTCAGAATCGCGCAAACCGATCCAGGCACGCATCGGTCCGTCGAGACGCAGACCGTTCACAAACTGGTTTTCCGCGGCGCTGCTGATAGTCACCAGACGTCCCGCGATGCCGTTGTAGGTTCGCTGACTCGCTGCGGCCTCGGCCTGCGTCCAGGACAACCCGCCTGCCTGGACGTACTCGTAGAATTGTCCGTTGCCTCCCTGCGCGAGCGCCCAGGCCTGCGGACCGACGCTGAATCGAGGGCTGAACACCGCCTGTGTCGCACCTCCGGTCATGGTGACCTGCGCTCGCAGGCGGTACAGACCATTCGCAAGCACGCCGATCGTGAAGCCCGCCGTTCCATCGGCATTGGATGTCGCGTTCATGGTCTGGCCTATCTGCAAGTCCCCAGGAGACTCGTGCAGCGACAGTGCGACCGCCACCCCGGGCAGACTCGCGCCCTGAACATCCCGCACACGAACGCCTACGAAACCGACGGGGGCTCCTTCCGCGACGGTCGTCGACAGTCCGGGGAAGGCGATGTTGAGCGACGGTGGGAAAGCGACCACCACATCGTCACCAACAACGAGCACACCATCGACGAGACTGATGTTGAGGGCCTGTGAGACCACGGCCGGGGTGACCTGCGCAGCCGCGTTGAAGGTGACCCCGTCGGTAAGGTCCTTGTCCATGACGCGGAGGGTCACCTTGGCCGTTTCGCCTGGGGCCAGCCAGAGCGTGGCATTCGAGATAGCGGGATTCGAGATATCCGGATTGTTCAAATCCGCCGGGCTCGTGAAGACGGGACGATCGATGTTGGCGAGCAGCACGTTGTGCGCGTGCAGCGCGAGGGTGCAGTTCACGGCGACCGGCGTCGTGTACACCTTGCGGAGTATCAACTGGATGGCAACCTGGCCCAGCGTGGGCTGAGCGCCGTTCAGCAGCAGCTTGACCGAGTAGGAAGCCGCCGTGTTTCCCTCATTGGTAATCGTCCAGGTCGTATCAGTCAATGACTGATTCGAGATGTCCGGGTTGCTGATATCCGGATTCGAAATATCCGGGTTACTGATGTCGGGGTTGCTGATGTCGGGGTTGCTGATGTCGGGATTGGCTACCTGGACGTTTGAGATATCGGGGTTGCTGATGTCCGGATTCGAAATGTCGGGATTGGAGATGTCCGGGTTGCTGATGTCCGGGTTCGAGATATCGGGATTGGAGATATCCGGGTTCGACACTTCTGCGTTCGAAATATCAGGATTCGAAATGTCCGGATTGCTGATGTCTGGATTGCTGATGTCTGGATTCGAAATGTCCGGATTCAGGATCACTGTGCTTTGAAGACCGGTGGCGAGCGGTTGACCGCCGACGCCGCCGATTTCCTTCACCGACACGTTGATCTGCGCGCGCGGGTCAGTGGACGTGGCGTACACGTTTCTCGCCACGGTTGATCGTGCAGGCACAATCACGTCGAGGGTCGTCAGCGGGGCCGGTGAAGCCGACGTGTAGGGAGGAAGCGGCTCCTGCAGGAACGATGCGCGGCCGCCGACGGGCTGATTCTCAATCGTCAGTTTGAACGTCCGGAACGTGCCGACTTGCTGCGTCGCGTTCTGCGCGAACACGACAAACGCGCGCTGTAGAAGAGGATCGAGTGGCTTCGTATTGCCCGGGGACCCTGCGACGAGCCCGCCGGTGATGCGCGCGGTGTAGATATTCTGGTTCCGCATGCCTTCGCGGCCCGGCACGCACGCCTGCACCGGCGTCACGCCGTCGTAGGTGCTCGTGCTGCCTCCCAGGGCGCCCGGCGGGGTATACGAGATCCAGTCACCGTTTTCCGGCGGCACGACGTCGCGATTGTCCGTCCACGCCACGTGGAACAGCGGAGAACTCGCGGCGGCGGTGTTGTATTTCCATCCGCCGTTTGCAGGTACGAATGCCGGGGACGGAGTGATGTCGATGTAGTCGCCGAAGAACGGTACCGTGCCGAGCTTGAACAGCTTCAGGTTCGGTGGATTGAATTGTAGCTGCTCGACTAGCCGTTGACCCGTTCCGGGACGGCTGCCCATCAGGTACTCGGAGATGCGCACCGATTCGCCGAACGTCGGGTTCGCGGCAGGGAGTGCCATAGCGGCGCGGACGTCCACAGTGTGACGTTTCTGGCCGGACGCATACGTCGAGCTCGGGTCAGTGAACTCGTCCACGAACTTGCCGAAAACGCCCGACACATCCTTCCTGAAGTCGTAGTACGCGATCATCAGTTTGCCGCCGGCGAAGGTAAGCGTCGGCATTACCTGGTGACCGACGATGAAGCCGCCGGGGTCATTATTGTCGACCGGGGAAGGCTCGGTCCAGACGGCACCGTTTGATGAACTCGCGATCAGGATCCGTGCGTCTCCGTCGTCTGCACTTGAACGCAGCGGCGCGTAACCACGTTCAGACCACGCGACATAGACGCGTCCCGAACCATCGATCGCCATGGTTGGGTAGGCGTTCGTCCGGAACTGGTCTTCCTTCGTGTTCTGATCAAGGGACGCAAGATCCGCGATCTCTACCGGACGCTTGAACTTCTTGCCATGGATCTCCGGCGACAGCCCTACCTTGTTGCCGCGCGGGAAGCGGCGCGCGCGGCCTGGGGGATCCCACTTGCGACCCTGATCCATCGAGCGGGTCACCATGATCGAGTCGTCGGTTCCATCGGCCGTGAATCGACGCCATGCCAGGAAGAGCGAACCATCACGTGGATCGATTGCGAGCGTCGCTCCCTGGTTGATGGGGTCGAGAGCCGAGCTGATCTGCTGCGGTGTGCTCCAGGTCGCTCCACAATCGGTCGAGCGCGACAGATAAATCTGTGAACGTGTGTCCGTCCCCTCGCCCGTTATCAAACTGAAAGCGGCATACGCCGCGCCACCAGGAAAACTCTGAGTGGTGCTGATCATGCGGTCGGGATTCCCCACCGTCGGGCTCTTCTGCGTCGTGGTCATCGTGCAGGTCTGCGCATTCGCGCGCGGGATGTCGACGGCGAACCACGGCTTGTCGATGAACGCGGTACCAGGGTTCGAGATGATGATCTTCGTGTCCATGAACACGATCGGATCGCCGGCTTCCTGGTTGTTGTTGTCGATGAAGCGCGACACGAACATCGCGCTCTTCGCCGGCGACGAACGGTCGAACACGATCCCCGAGTAGTAGAACAGGCCGTTGGTGCCCGCGCGGACCACCGGGTCCGCCGCCGCCTTGTAAGCCTTCAAGGGTGACGTGCTTGCCGCGTCCTGCGGGTATCCCGGGATCAGCGTGCTGCGCCAGGTGTTCCCGCCATCGTAGGACTGGAACACCCCCATCCACGCGTCCCCTGTCTCGTTGCTGTTGGGGAGACCCGGGAGGTCGACCGTGCGGTAGTCGTTGGCCCCGGCGAGCAGGTGCAGGGGATTCCGCGTGGAGGCGGCGATGGACGGCTCGTTCTGCCGCTGCAGGTACGGATCGCCGTCAGGCAGCGTCCGGCCTGACACCATGTTCACGTTACGCCCAGGGATCTGAGCCTGGAGCAGCCGATGCGGCGCCGACAGCGACGGCTACGGCGGTCAGCAGCCGGGACATCATGGTCGTTGGCGCGCGGCGGGACAACGGGCGAAGGCGTTCTGCGAACTTTGTCATGTTGATTCCAGATCCGTGCGGGGGAGGACGAGATTATACAGCTGGACAGCTCTGGATGGATGACTTTCTAGGCGTCTTTCTACATCACCACACGGTAGAAGATAATAAAGTCCGTAAGAGTCCTAAGGCCTGATGACAATTCTGCCGCGGACTGCCGCATTGCCCGGGTCACCGTGATCGTGGAACCCGCAGGTGCGGACCGCGACCAGGTTCGCCGTCTCCCGACTCTGTCCTGCGCTGAGCAATCCCACGCTGTTGATCTCGGGGCAGTCGGTGTGTTCCGGATGGGGGTCGGAGG
>DATLXP010000090.1:0-7127 GCA_035575695.1 Vicinamibacterales bacterium | reverse complement strand
CTGCGACGGGTGCTCAGGGCCATGCTCACGTACCATCCGAATGGCCCGCTCGCGGACTTCGGGGGAATACTTTCTCGGTCTTGCCATAGGCTCCATCCTCTCAAGGAATGAGCCCTCCGATGATCCCGGTACGATTCAACGAAGCCCTCACCCTGCGACTTTGGAAACGTCAGCTCCAGCGCGGGCGACAGGTGCCCTTCCAATGCCAGATCGACCAGTCGATTTTTACCTCGAAACGCCTCATAGACGGACTGAGCCGAGGCACCGAGCGACACCTGACCTACCCCATGCTTTCGGATAACGATCGGCTCCTCGAACGAGATCGTTTGGAACAAGGTCGCGATGAACGCCGAGAGGACGAGCCACATCAACCGAAACCTCCGAATCGTCTGGCTAGCGACCGCGGTTCAGCCGCGGCGGCGCCCGGAGGTCTTGGCCACGGTACTCGCTGCCGTCAGCTGCAGCCGCTGGTTACCCAGTCCGCCGCTGAGCCGAAGGTACGGTGCGAATCGGCGTCGCGATTCTTCGAACTGTTCTGAGAACCAGAGCATCGCGTCGGCCCATGCTTGAGACAGCTCAGGCGTTCTGCGATCTGGCGGTTCGCTCATCGCGTACACAGCGTGGAGCTGGACGGCTCTTCGATAGAGCTCTCTCAAATAGTCCGCCAAGCGGTCGTCGAAAAGAAACAGAGCCTCATCTGTTTCCCGCGCGAACTTTAAGATGGGCTCCAAGTCGAGCTTGCTGCCCTTGATGACTTCGCGCAGGAACTCGAGCGTCGACCGATAAACTGGCACGCGCCTGTCGAATACCTCGATGGACACACCCATGCCACGTGTCGGAGCGGCGCCAACGTCCGGCCATGCGATTGGAGAGGCCATGTGTTGGTACAGCATTCGTCGATATGCCGCAAGCTCCTCTGGCGTATGTCCCTTCGCCTGTCGCGAGCGCGCATCGTAGCGAGAATGATGCCTGGCGCACAACCAGGCGGCATTGGCCTCTGCGACATTTGAAGGGTCGCGATCGACGTGGGCGATCTGCCCTTCTTTCTCGGTGGTATCACCATCAATGCCGTAGCACAGCGCACATCGCCTCCGGCTAGCGACCAACAAGGCCGTCACGATGAGCTGTGGAAATTTCTTTCTACTCGGCATCGGGTTCACACTCGTCTGTATTCGATCTGGCTAACGCGACGAATGAGCCGCGCGCCCGGCGACATGATGGCACGAGGAGATCGGCCAGTCGGCACCATTCGTTGGTTAGGCCGCAGGCGGCGGCGGTGTGACGTCAGGTGGGCCACCCATTTCATCGAGTAAAGATCTGGCCTCCTGAATCGAGACCGACATTTCCGCGATCATCTCACCAAGAATTGCAGCGGCGCGTTTTCGTGAGCGTTTAAAATGACCCGTGAGGGCTGGAACCCGGCTGATGCTCGCTTGAAACCCCATCGCGCTCTCTCTGCTGGCATGGACTATCGGAATCAATCCAGCGAGGGCGGCCCTATCTTCGGAGGTGTCTCTGGTCCCGAACTCAGATCCTGTTCTGAACGCAAGTCTCATGTTCTCAAACACCGCGCGATTCTGCACTCGGAACCGTTCGACGTTTGGCGTCATGGCAGCCGTGAAGTCATCGAGATTGCCAGCGGCTCGATCGACATTAGCGCGCGCTTGGGCGAGAAATTCCTGCTGGCGCCGGCTACCGCCCAGCGCTTTCACCTCTTTCAAGCGTTCGTTAATTGCGTCAGTTTCGGCAGCGCGCGAACGAATCTCGTCGCCGACCCGCTCGGTCTCTTCCGCAATAGCCTTCATCACTTCGCTAAGTGCTTCGGACGCGTCATGGAAAGCCGCCATGTAATCAAGGACCCCAAGTTCGTCTTCTTCGTGCTCCGAGCCAGCCGCGTCTGCCACTTGCCCTGGCAACGAGGCCGACGGTTCCACCGAAGAGTCCAAAGAGATGCCATCGCTCAGAGGATGCGCATCTGCTACGGCAAACCACTTCCCGTCCCTCCATTCGTCAATGATCAATCCGTCGATATGCTCGCACCAGTTGAGTAAAATCGGCGGTGTCTCTGACATCCCGGTACAACACGCCCCGACCAGAGAGGCTTTGCCGAAAGTCAAGCACTCTCTGCAGCTGCGAGAGATCGATAGAGAACGGATCCTCCGCATCGCGCTTGAAGTAAAAGAGGAGGCGAAGGGCTGTGGAGTCTTTGCGGAATCTGGAGATCGATCGTTCGAACTCCTCTTCAGTACCGGAGCCATGCCGGCTGGTTGCTGTGCCGAACCGGCTACCGAGGATTCCGACGTAGATGTCAAAACTGCTGCCGATCTGATGGTCAATTTCTGACTGCGCATCGGCGTTCACACCAGGACGGATGTCCGTGGGCCACCCAACGACGCGCAGAGTCACAGCGTGGGTTTTCTCAGAGCGTCTATTGATTTCGTCGACCACTACACGGAGCGCCGCCTTCTCGGCTTCGACCGTGTCCGGCCCGGAAACGAAGATTGTCAATTGCTGTAAGGTTCGCGCCACGTCAACTGCCTCTCGTTGCCCTCACAAGTAGTCGGCTTTATAGCCGAATGCTCGACAGTCCGCCGCAGTCTATCGCGGCGGCCGGCGTGATTCAATCTGTTCGCAAGTATCAACAGCGTCCGCACCTGTCGTCGAAACAGGCGACGAGGTATAGGCGGGATAGGCGGGTCTCGATAGCGTCAATACGCCTGCGGACGTCGCGGGCTATCCTGGTTCATCGTCGTCCGGTCTTGTTCGCGACGGATCAGGGCGAGAGCGTGATGCGGGAGATTCTGCGGTTTCTGACCACACCGTGATCGGGAGCAGAGGTCCACGTGCAGATCACCAACCCGCGGCGCCACCGAGGAGATTCCCGCGAACACCCGATGGTGCGCGAGTGCTGGTCCAGCTTCAGGTGCGGAGAAATGACGGGATTTCCGACGGGTGGTGGGCGATCGGAACGCCTGTCAGGTCGGCGCCGTCGAATCGAAATCCGAAGCCGTAGCTGACGAGCAGGATCCCGGTGCCGGCGTTGCGCGCGGTCTCGAGGTCGATCGGCGAGTCCCCGATCAGCACGGCATCGTTCGCCGCGCAGTCCGCCGCGGCGCACAGGCGGAGCATGCCGCTCGGATCAGGCTTCCGCCCGAGCGGCGTATCGCCACCCACGACGTGAGCGAAGTGCGTCGACAGCCCGAGCGCAGCCATGAGGCGATCGGTTGCGCGCTGGGGCTTGTTCGTCAGGATCGCGAGTGGCACCCGGCCGCGCAGATGCTGCAGGGCCTCGGGGATGCCCTCGTACGCGACGGTGTTATCCGTCAGCCGCTCGTCGTAGAGCTCCAGAAAGCGGGCGAGTGCGCCAGGCGTGTCCGGCGCCAGCCCCGCGGCCGCGAGGACCCTTCGCACGAGCACGGCGGCCCCCTCACCGATCATCGCCGAGATGTCCTCGTCGGGGAGTGCAGTCCCACCGAGCTCCACCACGAGCGCGTTCGCCGCGTTTGCGAGGTCCCGCTGAGAATCGACGAGCGTGCCGTCGAGATCAAAGACGGCGAGGCGCACGTGCGACGTGCGACGTGCTGTGTGCTTACGTTCGACGTGCTGATGTGCCACGTGCGTAGGTGCGACGTGCCGTGCGATGTGCCGTGCGGACGGGCCGTCGGCGCGGGTCATTTCGTCGCCGGGGCGCTGTACAGGCCGCACACCGCGCCGGCCGGGTCCCGGATCACGCAGAACATTCCCCCCGACATCGGACGCGGCCCATCGAGGACCTCGCCACCGAACACGGTGCACTGCGCAACGGCCTGGTCGATGTCTGCGACGACGATGTAGATCAGCCACTGCGGGGGGACGTTCACGTTCGGGCCCCTCGAATGGCAGATGCCCGCGACCCCCTCCCCGGTGCTCGACACCATCACGTAGTCCGAGTACTCCCCCATGCTGACCGGCTCGGCCTTCCAGCCGGTCACCCGCGTGTAGAAATCGCGAATCGCGTCCGCATCAGGGACCGTCAGATCCGTCCACGCAATGGTCCCTGGTTTCGGGGTATCGGGCATGGGGGGAGGATACATGCTCACGTGCGGATGTGCTCAGTGCGGACGTGCGACGTGCTGGGTGCGACGGGCGGACGTGCGACGTGCTCGTGCGGACGTGCGGACGTGCTCGTGCGGACGTGGCACGCGGTGTGCCCCGGGTCCGGGCATCATGGCAAAACGGGCTGAGGATCTTCAATGCTGGCGGCTTGCGGATCAACTTCGGGCTGAAGTCATTGCAATCTGCGATCAGCCGAACGTTGCGAGGCATGGCAGATTCTGCGAGGGGTTCACCGAGGCGGCCGGCAGTGTCTGTCGGAACATCCGTGAAGGCTTTGCCCGTTTCCTGCCGGGGCCGATTGTCCAGTTCTTCGACTACGCGCTCGGATCCCTGGAAGAAGTCGAGGACTACCTCCACGAAAGCCGCACCCGGAAGTTCATCGACGAACCGCGATGCACCCGCACGATGGACATCGCGGAACACACACGAGCCACGACACTCAAGTTCAAACGTTTCCACGAAGCGAAACTCCCCCCGAAGCGCCCGCCGAGACACAGCAACCGTCGCACTTAGCACGTCGCACGAGCACGTAGCACGAGCACGTCGCACGTCCGCACGGAGCACGTCCGCACACCGCACGTGCCGCACGTAGCACATCGAACATCGCACGTGCTCCTCCCCTCGCGATAGAATCCCCCAATGACCAGACTCTTCCCCACGCGTCTGTTGCCCGGCGTGTTGGCGATCGCCACGCTCGGTCTCGGGCTGAGCGCCCAGACCCCCGCGAAGGCCGACGCCGAGTTCCTCCGCAAGGCCTACGACACCTATCGCACGATGCAGAAGGCATCCCCGCACGCGACCGTGCCATGGCAATACCTCGGGCCGAAGAACATCAGCGGACGCGCGACCGACATCGCGGTCGCCGACCGCCCATCGGGCCGCCGCATCTACGCGGCGTACGCGACGAGCGGCGTCTGGAAGACTGACGACAACGGCGCGACCTGGCAGGCGATCTTCGACGACATGCCGTCCACCAGCATCGGCGATCTCGCCACGGCTCCCTCCAGCCCCGACACGCTCTGGGTCGGCACCGGCGAAGCCAACCTGTTCCGCGCCTCGATGACCGGCGTCGGCATCTACAAATCGACCGACGGCGGACGCACGTTTGCGCACATGGGGCTGACCGATACGCAGACGATCGGCCGCATCCTCGTCCACCCGACAAACCCCGACATCGTCTATGTCGCAGCATCGGGTCACGAGTGGACCGATAACGAGAACCGCGGCGTGTTCAAGACGACCGACGGCGGCAGGACCTGGACGAAGGTGTTCTACAAGAGCGCGCGCACGGGCGCGTGGGACATGGTCATGGACCCGACGAACCCCGACGTGATCTACACCTCGATGTGGCAGCGCATCCGCCGGAAGTGGAGCGATCCCCGCGTGGAACCCGGCTACAACGAAGGCGGGATCTGGAAGACGACCGACGGCGGCAAGACCTGGAACGAGGCGAACACCGGCCTGCCGGCGCGGCAGGCGCGCGGACGTATCGGGATCGACATCGCGCGCTCCAACCCGAAAGTGCTCTACGCGTTTGTCGACAACTACGAGCCCGGCCGCGCCGCGCGTGAAGGGGAGAATGACGCGTACGGCCGACCGATCTTCGAGGCGCGCATCAAATCGGCTGAGATCTACAAGACAGACGACGCCGGCGCGACGTGGAAGAAGACGAGCGAGTCGAACGATTTCATGACGGGGCATTCAGGAACGTACGGCTGGGTGTTCGGGCAGATTCGCGTGCACCCCGCCGACGAGAACACGATCCTCACTATGGGCCTCGGCCTGAATGTGTCGCGCGATTCGGGGAAGACAATCACACGTTTTCCGACCAACAACGTGCACGGCGATCACCACGGCCTCTGGATCGATCCGAAAAGCCCGGACACGATCTACAACGCCAACGACGGCGGTTTCTATCAGACGGAAGATTCCGGGAAAACCTGGAAGTTCGCGGTGACGACGGGCGGATCGCAGTTCTACAACGTCGTCGTGGACAACAGCACGCCCGCGTGGGTGTACGGGTCCATCCAGGACATCGGCAGCCGCCGCGGAAAGCTGGATCTGAGCCAGGGGCGCGACAAGATCGCCGTCGTGGATTTCGAGAACGCACCCGGTGGGGAAGGGGCGAACCAGGCGATCGACCCGAGGAACCCGAACATCGTCTACTCGCACGGTTTCTACGGGAATTTCACGCGTGAGGACCTCGGCGTGCCCCCACCGCCGCGCGGACGCCGTGGTGGCGCGGGCGCTGCGGGAAGCGTCCAGCCGGACCAGCCACCCGCCCCCCCAGGCCCGCAGCGCAGCACCCACATCCGTCCGAAAGACGAGGGGCTTCGCGCCCAGTGGATGGCGCCCGTGATCGTCTCTCCGCACGATCCCAACACGGTCTACCTGGGGTACCAGTACGTGTTCCGCTCGACCAACCGCGGGGACGCGTGGGAGAAGATCAGCGCTGACCTCACGGGCAACGATCCGAAGCAGATGCTGCCGAAGAGCTCGGGGGAGATCCCTTACCAGACGATCTCGGCGCTCGCCGAATCGCCTCGCGTGAAGGGTTTGATGTACGCAGGCACCGACGACGGGCGGCTGCACGTGACGTCGGACGCGGGGAAGACATGGCGCGACCTGACAGCGAACGTGCCGACGAAGAAGTGGTATTCGCGCGTCGTTCCCTCTCAGCACGACGACCAGACCGTCTACATCACGCAGCGTGGCCGCGAAGACGATGACTTCGCCGTGTATGCCTACAGATCCACGGACGGCGGAAAGACCTTCACGAGTATCGCGGCGAACCTGCCCGCCGGACCGGTGAACGTGATCCGCGAAAGCCCGAGGGATCCGAACGTCCTGTTCCTCGGCACGGATTTCGGCGCCTTTGCCTCGACCGATGGTGGCACGCGCTGGAACGTCCTCGGCGGTAACCTGCCGTCGACGCAGGTCTCCGACCTTGCGTATCAGGGGCGCGACAACGTGATCGTCATCTCCACCTACGGACGCGGCATGTGGGTGCTCGACGCGCTGAAGCTGACCAC
>DATLXP010000089.1:0-9073 GCA_035575695.1 Vicinamibacterales bacterium | reverse complement strand
CGCGGAGAGGTCGTCGTCGGTGAGCACCCCAACGCGATGGTGCAGTCGCGGGACGGTGCGCGGCTGTTTGTCGCCTGCGCCAATACCAACGCGGTGTGGGTAATCGATCTGGCATCGCGGCGTGCGACCGAGCAGATCGGTGTCGCCCTGTTTCCCAAAGCGCCGCCGGGCACCACACCGAACGCGCTCTCCCTGTCGCCGGACGGTCGCACCCTGCTGGTCGCCAACGCGGATAACAACACGGTCGCGGTGGTCGATATCTCGGCACCGGCCGCCAGCCAGGTGCGCGGGTTCATCCCGACCGGCTGGTATCCCACGGGTGTGACATTCGATCCGTCCGGCACACGCATCTTCGTGCTCAGCGGGAAGGGGCTCTCCCCATCCGCGAATCCTCGCGGACCGCAGCCGGGCACGCGAGGCGCCGATGGTCAATTCATCGGCGGACTGCTCCAGGGTGCGCTCTCCGAGATCCCGATGCCGGACGCCGCGACGCTCGCCGCGCATACCGCCAGGGTGTACAGCGTGACCCCTTACGACGACAAGACGAAGTTGACGCCGGCGGGGGCGCCGGTCGACTCGCCGATTCCTGGCAGGGTTGGGGCGCTTTCGCCGATCAAGTACGTCTTTTACGTCATTCGCGAGAACCGGACCTACGACCAGGTGCTCGGCGACATCCCAGAAGGGAACGGCGACCCGAACCTCACGCTCTTCGGAGAGCAGATCACGCCGAACGCGCACGCGCTGGTGCGCGAGTTCGTGCTCCTCGACAACTTCTACGTGGACGCGGAAGTGAGTTACGACGGGCACGCGTTTTCCACCGGCGCGTACGCGACCGACGTCGTCGAGAAGATCTGGCCGACCAACTACGGGCAGCGTGGAGGCATCTACCTCAGCGAGGGCCGTGGCCCGTTGAGAAATCCATATGGGAACCTGTCAGCGCCACCGCAGGGCTATATCTGGGACATGGCCAAGCGCGCAGGCGTCAGCGTGCGGAGCTATGGCGAGTTCGTCCACCGCGATCCCAAGACCGGGAAGAACACGACGCATGTTCCCGGACTGCAGGGGCTCTTTCATCCCGAATACGCCCCATACGACCTGGACATCCCTGACAACGCCCGCGTGGACGTGTGGCTGAAAGAGTTCCAGGAGTTCGAGCGCACCGGCTCACTGCCGCGTCTGAACATCATCAGGCTCGGCAACGATCACACGGCGGGCACACGTCCGGGCGCATGGACGCCGCGGGCGATGGTGGCGGAGAATGACGTGGCACTCGGCCGGGTCGTCGACGCGGTATCGCACAGCCGGTTCTGGAAGGAGTCGGCGATCTTCGTGCTGGAAGACGATGCGCAGAATGGTCCGGACCACGTGGACGCGCACCGCGCACCGGCGCTGGTGATCAGCCCGTTCGTCAAGCGCCGCGTCGTCGACAGCACGCTCTACACGACGTCCGGCATGCTGAGAACGATCGAGCTCATTCTCGGCCTCGAGCCGATGTCGCAGTACGACGCGGCGGCAACGCCGATGTACGGCGCCTTTCAGCCGACACCGGTGATGACCCCCTACAAGGCGCTGCCGGCACGCGTGCCAACTGACGAACGGAACACGTCCACCGCGTGGGGGGCTGAAGCGTCGATGCGCATGAACCTGCGCGAGGCCGACTTAGCGCCCGAGCTCGAACTGAACGAGATCATCTGGCGGTCCATCCGCGGCGCTCACTCGCCGATGCCCGCACCGCGACGCGCGGCGTTCATTCGGGTCCCCGAGAAGGAAGAACGCGAGAAATGAGACGTGCGGCGAGCGCGCTGATGGCGGTGACGGCTGGCGAGGCGGCGAGCTCGATCGGAGCGCGTCCCACCAGATCCCCCTTGCGGATGTCATCGTCCATCGGGATCTCGCCGGCGATCTCCAGATGGTTCACACGCGCGAATTCGCGGACGGCGGCCGCGTCTTCCGCGTCACGCAGCTTGTTGGCCACGGCCAGCACGCGCGAGACGCCGAGCTCTTTTCCGAGCTCCGCCGCTCTCCGCCCGATCTCCAGGGCCTTGTAGTACGGCTCGAGCACGACGACGAGCGTGTCCACGTGACGCCCGGTGCCGCGACTCAGGTGTTCGAGTCCAGCCTCCATGTCGACGATCGTGACGGGATGATCCGCCATCATCATTCCACCGAGCAGATGCCGCACCGCGGCATGGGCACCGCACATTCAACCGGCGCCGGCGTGATCGACACGTCCCATGAGCAGCAGGCGGACGGCATCGGGCGTGGCGGCGGCGTACTGCTCGACGACCGAGGCAGGGGAGACCCCGAGCGTCAGACGTCGCTTGCCTTCGTCATCCTTGTCTTCATGGAGGATCGACCGCGGGATCGGCTTCACGGCCTCCGACTCTTCGCGCGACAGGCCCAGTGTGATGCCGAGATTGGGCGTCGAGTCGGCGTCGATCGCCCAGACTTCTCGTCCGCCGCGGGCGATGACTCGCGCCATCGTTCCCGCGATTGTCGTCTTGCCGCTTCCGCCCTTGCCGGCTATTGCAATCGTTGGCATCTGTTCCTCTCGAGGCAGCGCTGAAGCGCTGCGCTACGTACTAGCGTAGCGCGGCCCTTCAGGGCTGCCGTGATTACCGTGGCGCAGCCCTTCAGGGCTGCCGTGATTACCGTAGCGCAGCCCTTCAGGGCTGCCTGACCTAAGCGTGATGGCGGCAGTCGGCGGGATTTCCGGACTGCTGGCAGTCACACCCCGGGTCGCCGCATTCGCCGTGTCCTGGCTTCGTGAGGTCCGCGAATTCGTCGGCGAATCGCCGGCCGCCCTCGCGCACCCCTTCAGCTGTCAGCGCGTAGCGGACGATGTCAGCCCCCACGGCGCGGACGAGGCCGAGCTCGGCGAGCCGCCGCAGTCCACCGTCCAGCTCCAGGTCGTTCGCCCCGATGAATCGCGCGAGATCGCCGATGCTGACATCCTCGGCGAGGGCTTCGCCACGCAGCCAGAACATGATCTGAAGGATTTCGTCCTGCGCCTCGATGCCGCCGCGTGGTTCCGGGTGTTCGCTCATGACGTTCCATCCTCGAGCAGCCGACGGACCGCGATGATCGCGCCATCGACCGCCTGGCTCACCACGGCCGACAGCTCCATGTCGAGATCATCGACGCTCGCTGGTTCACAACCTACCATGAAGATCTCCGGAGGGAGCGCGCCGAGCGCCTGGGCGAGGCCGAGCGCGCGGGAAGGCACCGCCATGTGCATGTCCACGGATTTTAGTGTTTCGACCGATTCAACCTCGAGTACATACAGCGTGCCCGGCGCGCCGCCGCGGACCATCGCGTCCACGATCACAAGGCGATCGAACGGCGTCAGCAGAGCCTGGGCGAGCGCAATGCCGCCGGTTCCGACTTCCAGATACACAGTATCCCCCGACGCCGCCTCGTCTGCCGCACTCTGCAGGCGCCGAACGACTTCGACACCGAACCCGTCGTCGCCGCGCAGCACGTTGCCGAATCCGGCGACTAATACTGATCGGCGGGGTCCCCTGCACCCCGCCTGGCTCACTTCACTCGCTGCCGCTCCGTTCCGTTCGCTCACGCCCTGCCCGGCATCGCTTCGACGTCGACGGCGATCCGCACGCGCCCCTCGTCGACTTTGACGGGATACACGCGGATCCGCTCCCCACCGACGTCCAGGCGAGCGCCGGTGCGAACGTCGTAGCGGCACCCGTGCCACGAGCACGTCAACTCCGGGCCCGTGAGTGCGCTGAACTCCAGCGGCAGCGGGCTGTCGCCGCAGTGGTTCGCAACGGCGTAAAATTCCGCGCCCATGTGGACGATGAGAATCGAGGTGCCATCCACGTCGACGGCCCGCATCTCTCCGTCCGCCAGGGCGGTGGCGTCGAGCGCATCGCGGTAGACGGGACGATTGGCGCGGCGCAGGCTTCCCATCGAGATCGTCGCCGCGCCGGCCTGCGATCGCTCCTTTGTGACGAGCTCCTGAAAGCCGACGAAACCCTCGCGCAACGCCTCTTCGACATCACGGACGACGGCCTCGAGCGTGATCGCACCAGCGGCGAGCCCGTGGAGCCGCACGTAGACGACGCCGCCGACCACCTCGAGAATTTCGATGTCCACGCCGTGCCCGTGCAGGTGGCCGCGAACGGCATCCATGGCCTCTTCCGCCATGAGACGACGGTCGACCGGCACAAGGTCATACGACATGAGCAGCATGCGGATGGCGGGATCCGCGATCAGGCGGTTGATGAAGGCATCTCCCCCCATCCCGCGGACGACGTCGATCAGGTGTGTGAGGCCCGCGCGATGGATCGCGTCGATCCCCTCGAGAAGTTGAGAGGTCTTGTCGCGCACCTCCGCGCCATGGTGGGCCTGCAGCTCGCCGATCAGCCGCTCGACGTCGACCAGGACGTCAGGCTCAGTCTCGGGCGCGGTGTGCTGGTCGGTCACAGAGTGCGTGCCTTTTGCGCGTGTCGCAGGGGCAACGACGCGACCGGGATGTCGTCAATGGCGTCCGGATCGAGGGCAAGCCGGCGCACGAGCACGACGACGGGCGTGATGGCGGCGCGAACCGGGGTACTCAGTTCCGGTCCGAACTCGTGGTCCAGCGGTTCGATCTCGATGATGATGACTTCGGGCGGCAGGACCTTGAAGTAGCCGCCGATGACGACGGTGTTCTCGAGCGCGATGATCCCGGTCACCGCTTCCGTGACCGCCTGCTGGACTTGATCGTCAGGCGGCAGTCCGCCGTCCCACCGGTAGGCCGTCAGCATGCCGGGTGTGCGGCCTCGTTCGAGAGAGGAGATGAAGATCGCCCGGTCGAAACGCTCGGGCGCCTCGAGCGACTGCAGCCACTGCACGACGGCAATGGGGTTGTAGGCGGTGTCCTCGATCACGACGTCTGGTCCAAGGGGACAGCCACCTTCGCCACGTTCCGATTCCGAACGCAGGTGGCTGTCCCCTTCAAGGCGGGCGATGACTTCGAAGGCCGCCGAAAAATCACGCAGGTTGCGGTAGCCGACCGCACCGATGAGGGTGCGCACTCTCAGTGCCCGGCTTTCAGTGTCCAGCGTCCCGCATTCAATCCTCGACCCCGCACGCGCAGGTATTCACCTCGCGCGTGACGACGCCCGCATCGGAATGGATGTGGGTCGTGCACGGCATACACGGATCGAAGCTGCGGATGGCGCGCAGGACGTCGATGCCGCGGAAGTCCTCCGGATTGTCGCTCTCTTCGAGGAGCGGCGTGTTCATGACCGCTTCTTCGTAGGGGCCCGGCTGGCCCCAGCGGTCGGTGGGGGAGGCGTTCCACGTCGACGGCGTGACGATCTGGTAGTTCGAGACCGCGCCACGATCGAGCACCAGGTGGTGCGTGAGGTAGCCGCGCCCTGCGCCCCAGAACCCAACCCCCAGCCGTTCGCCGGTCTTCGGGATTTCGAACGGCGTGCTCGTTTTCGTGTCGCCGTTCTTCAGGCGGTCCATGGCGGCGAGCCAGTTATTCATCGCGACCATCGCGGTGAACGCGACACAGTGCGCACGCGCACGGTTGCGCTCGAAGGCGTTCCAGACCTCGGGCACATGCCACTCGAGCTCCATTTCCGGAAGCGCGCCCTTCGGCACGCGCACCTTCAATGAATGCCCGGTCGACTCGATGAAAGGATTCTTCGGCATCTTCTGGGCGACGGCAGTGTTCCACAGGCGCGCGTAGCAGCCGGCCTCCATGCCGAGACGGTCCCAGCGGGGCGCCGTATCCCAGGTGTACTTCTCTTTCCAGCTCTGTGCCCCTGGCCGAGGCTTGGTGATCTTGTTCCAGGGGTGGTACGGCGACAGCGGATTGCCGGACGGGTCGTTCGGGAAGCGTTGCCGCTGGCCCTCCCCGGTCCACTCTTCGTAATACGAGTGCTCGACGAACTCCTCGAGCCCCATGTTTAGCTTGTGGAGGTCCGTCGTCACGAGCTTGCCGTCGACGATCGCGCCCGGTGTGGCCCATCGACGATCCCCCCAGGCGGACGCGTTCTTGTACGTGGCGTCGTAGGCATCGGGATGGTCGAAGATCCCGGTGTCGATCATGTTGGCACGCCGCTGTCCGACCTGCTTGTAGGCCGGGTTCGCCTCGTAGAAAAAGTCCGTGATGTCGTCCCAGATGCCGGCCATCTTCTTGCTGTAATCGAAGAATTGCGACAGCCGCACGTACATCTCGTTCATCACCGTCAGCGTGATCGTCGAGCTCATGCCGCCCGGCACGATCGTCTGCGGATGCGGATACTTGCCGCAGATGAGGACGTAGGCCTCGCGCGCGACACGGGTCATGTGCAGCGCTTCGACGTACAGCTTCCCGGTCAGCGGGTTCAGGTCCTCCATCAGCGCGGCCATCGTCTTGTAGCCGTGGACGTCGGCGTGCGGCGCCTCGGTCTTCTTGGCGCGGGCGTACAGCGCCGGGTTCGTCGGTTCGACGATGGCGGCGGAGTAGTCCGGGCCGGCCAGCAGGTGGAGGTGGAGCGGGTGGTCGTACAGAAACTCGAGCGCCAGCGCCAGGTTCCGGACGATGACGCCGAGCGGCGGCGGCACGCAATCGATCGCCATCTCGATGGCGAGCGACGAACACGTCGAATGGACGCCTCCGCAGACGCCGCACGCGCGGCTGGTGATGTAGATCGCGTCGCGCGGATCACGCCCGACCATGATCACTTCGTAGCCGCGGAAGAGCGTCGCCACGGATCGCGCCTCGTAGATGCGCCGTTCCTTCAGGTCCGCCACCGCGTGGAAGGCCAGCGCGCCGGCGACCCGGGTCACCGGATCGAAATCGACGGACTTGACGTGGCCGTTGCGCCGGACCAGCTCCTCGACCTGCTCATGCGTCAGCTGCATCGGCACGTTGGCCGGCGCCATCGACGCCGTGTATGGATCGGGAATCCCGCCGCGAAGGGAGGCGTTGCCCTGTTCGTCGAATTCAACCGGCAGGTTCTTGAAACACATTGAACGGTCCCTCTCCTCGCCCGACCTGAAGGGTCGGGCCTACGTGGCGTGCGACTCGCCCGACCTGAAGGTCGGGCCTACGTGACGTGCGACTACAGCCGGAAGACGCGGGCGGCGGCGGCGAGGTGACCATCGACGACGCTCAAACCGCCGGCGAGCTGCGTCAGCGCACCGTTGATAGTCGTGAGTTTCTCAGCGACCGGCAGCGTGTGCCCCTGCACCGCTTCCAGGCCGTCGGCGATCGCGGCAACGCTCCGGCTGGCATCGCGGAGCGCCCAGGCCACCGCGATCAGGTAGCCCGCGAGCGCCAGAACGACGAGCGCCACGGTGATGAGCGTGAGCGTGAGTAACATGTCTACATCCCCTCCGCGCGCTTGGCGAGAATGCCGGTTGCGGCCCCGAGCTTCTGCTCGATGGCGCCGGCGGTCCCCAGGATCGTGGACGCCACACCGATCGTGTCGTCGAGCGCCCCGATGTGTCCCGTATTGCCAGCAATACCCGCTGCGGCCGCCAGGGCTTCACGCGCGTAAATCTGAATGGACTGCGCCGCCCTCCAGAGCCTGTGCAGCAGCCAGACGCTGAGCGGCACAAACACCAGCAGCGTCACAGCCAGCCCGATCTTCCAGAGGGTGAAGACCATCGGCGGGAACATGCTGTCGTTCGTCATCGCGCCTCCTGCTTGATGACCGCGGACGCGAGGCGTGCGAGGTTCCCGTCCACGACGATCAGGCCGTCGCGGACGCCCGAGAGCCCCGCGTTCAGCTTGGTAACTTCCCTCGGGATGTGGCTGGTTTCGACCTCGATCGCGCGCAGGCCCATGCGGATCTTCGCAAGAAAGCTCACGCCAGTCTTGCCGGTCGGCTCGAGCTCCCGGAGGATGAGGACGAGGAATATCGCCAGCGCGATGAAGAGCGCCGACGCGGCGACCACCGATATCAGCGTCAGGAGCACCATCGTGTTCATCGTCCGCCTCCTGCACGCAGGACACACGCCGGACATCCCGGGCATCCCGCCGCGTGCGTTGCGAGGGCGCCGGTCGCGCCGGCGACGTTGACCGCGGACGCGAGAATCTGACCGGCGAGATGGTTTGTGCGGTGGAGCAGTGCGAGCTGGACGGTGTTGTTCGCCACTTTCTGCCCGGCCGTCCAGATCGCCGAGACGCCGCCGTGAATTTTCTTCGAGGTCCCGAGGATCAACGTCAGCAGCACGGCGACCACGACCAGGACCACGGTAAAGACGATCAACGACAGGATCCAGACCTGCTGGATGACTTCGGCGGTCATCGCTTCACCTCCGTGCTCTGCAGGGCTCCCGCCAGGAGCCCGCCTTTGTTCTCGATTGCCTGCACGGTCTTGAGGATGTCTTCCGCAACGAGGTTGGTGCTCTCGAGTGCCCAGATCGGTTGCGTCTGTGCGCGGATCGCCTCGACCGCGTGCAGTGCGCGCACGGCATTCGTGAGGATCGTCCGCGCCGTCAGCCAGATGATGATGAGCAGGCTTGCGGCGATCAGGATGACGACTGCCGCGACCCCCATCCAGAGCTGCCAGGCCGACCAGAGTTGTGCGTCCGTCATGAAGGCCTCCCCTGCCCGCGAGAAGACGACTCCGAGTCCAGCGTCGCCGAGTCGTCCAGGTAGTCACCCTTGAGGCCCGGACGATCCACGCCCCAGAAGCGTTCTTCCTCTCCCGGACGCCGCCCTGGACGCCGCGATCCCATCTGCTGCCACCGCTCGTAGAAGAAATGAATCGTGCGGTCCATCATCGTGCGCGAGCGTGGATGTCCCCACCCGGTCGGCACGTCATTCAACACGTCCCATCGGGGCTCCCGGTTGGCTTCCCGCATGCTCATGCGCCTCAGCCGGCGGACGACTGCGCCGACGCCTCGAGACAGCCCCGTCGAGACAATGGCGCCCGGAGGCGTCTTGTAGAACGGCGCGAACTTGTCGGGGAAGCCGGGCATCGTGCAGCCGATGCACACGCCACCGGCCTTCATGCAGCCCCCCATGTGATTGAGCGCGCCGCGCTCGACGATGTTGCAGTTGACCACCGGCCCCCAGCACCCGATCTCGACGAGACACTCCGGATCGCCGTACTCGTGGGCGAAG
>DATLXP010000088.1:0-3621 GCA_035575695.1 Vicinamibacterales bacterium | reverse complement strand
GTGATGGTCACCGAGATCATCAGCGGGAGGCGAATGCCCTTCTCTTCGAAGACGTTCTCGAGCGCGACAATCCCCGCCTTGGCGTTGAGCGTGTCGAAGATGGTCTCGAGCAGGATCAGATCGCAGCCGCCGTCGATGAGGCCGCGGACCTGCTCCTCGTAGGCAAGCCTGAGCTCGTCGAACGAACAGGCGCGAAATGACGGACTGTTGACGTCAGGCGAGATGGAGAGCGTCCGGCTCGTCGGACCGATCGACCCCGCGACGAAGCGCGGACGGTCCGGCGTCTTCGCGGTCCACTCCGCCGCCGCCTGCTTCGCGAGCCGCGATGCCTCCACGTTGAGCTCGTAGACGATCGGTTCGAGCCCGTAGTCGGCCTGCGAGACCGAGGTGCTGTTGAACGTGTTGGTCTCGATGATGTCGGCGCCCGCCGCGAGGTACTCGTGATGGATGGCCGTGATGACGTCGGGACGCGTCAGCACGAGGAGGTCGTTATCCCCCTTCAGGTCCTTCGGGTGCTGCGTGAAACGCTCGCCGCGGAAGTCCGCTTCGGTCAGCGTGTAGCGCTGGATCATCGTGCCCATCGCCCCGTCGAGAACGAGGATGCGCTTCGAGAGCTGGGCGTGGAGTGTGTCGAGAAGTGATGTCATATCAGTACCGGTTTGTTTTCGTGCGAGCGCCCGACCTGAAGGTCGGGCCTACTTTCATGCCGCTCGCGATCAGCACGGTAAATGGGTCCCCGGTGCGGCGGGCACCGACGGTCACCTTGATGTGCTCGAGCCCCGCGGACGCGAGCAGCGTGCGCAGCGTTGCTTCACTGAAGCCGAGCCACTCGTCGCCGAGGCGGTCCCGGACCCATCCCTCTTCATGCTCGCGAAGATCGAGAACGAGCACCCGGCCCCCAGGCACCAGGATGCGCGCGGCCTCTTTTACCGCCGCACCAGGATCCGGCGCGTGATGCAGGGCCTGAGAGAAGAGCGCGACGTCCACGCTGGCGTCCTTCAACGGCAGCGCATCGAGCTCGCCCCTTTTCCAGACGACATTGGTCACCCGCCGGCGTGACGCGAGATCACGCGCCTTGCGGATCACGGCGTCGGAACGGTCGATCGCGATCACCTTCGAGGCCCACCGGCTCGCTTCGACGGTCAGATAACCCTCGCCGCACCCGAGGTCCGCGACCTTGAGCGGCGGCAGCAGGTGCCCGATGGCCCGCGCCCAGGCAGCCCAGCTGCGTCCTGGCACGAGCTGCCGCTCGTTCGTATCCGGACCGGCATGCGCATCGAAGTTCTCCTGTCTCACGCGGCGCACCTCCGCCAGCCGCGCATCGTCTCCCCGCCCCACGGCCGTGACCGCAGACGACACGAACTGCGATTGCAGCAAGGGCCAGAGCGAACCGCCGAAGCCGTTGAGCCCGTCGCGGACAGCAGGGGCGATCCGGTAATACGAGAACCCCCCGTCGCGCTCCTCCATGACGAGGCCCGCGTCCTTCAGGAGGCCCAGATGACGCGACACGCCGGACTGCGCGATGCCGAGGATGCCCGTCAGCTCACTGACGTTGAGCCGTTCGGCGTCGAGGAGGCGGAGCACCCGCAAGCGCGCCTCGTCGCCGAGCAGCCTGAACAGAGCCGGGCCATTCATATCCATTAATATAGATTAATGGATATGATATGACAACTCGCCCAGGTCTCCAAGCGCAACCGCAGAGGGCGCGGAGGGCGCAGAGCTAGTTTTGGGTTCCCCCGAGAGGTAACTCTGCGTCCTCTGCGATCTCTGCGGTCGGGCATTGAGACTGCGTGAACGTTTATGTGACTGGTGTTGAATAGGTAGATGGATTTGCTGCTCGACATCTTCGCCGCCGCGCTCGCCACAGGCGCGCGGCCCACTCGCGGCATCACGGTCGTCCACGAAGAAACCGTCGTGCCGGCGTCGCTCGAGGACACATTCCACTTCTTTTCCGACGCCGCCAACCTCGAGAAACTCACGCCTGGCTGGCTCAATTTCCACGTCAGATCGAAGGGGCCCCTGGCGATGCGCGAGGGGCTCGAAATCGACTACGTGATCTCGCTTCACGGGTTTCCGATCCCGTGGAAAACCCGCATCGACGTCTGGGAACCCGGCGTCCGTTTCGTAGATCGGCAGGTGAACGGACCGTACGCCTGGTGGCACCACGAACACCGCTTCGAGGCCACCGCGACCGGCACCCGGGTCATCGACCACGTTGAGTTCGTGCCGCGCCTCCATTGGGTCACCAGCGGCTTCGTCCGGCGGGAGGTTCAACGCATTTTCCAGTTCCGGCAGGAAAAGCTGCCGACGCTCTTCGCGCGACGTACGTCATGATCAACGAATGCATGGCCTGAAGGCATATCGCGCGGCCAACCCCGTTGCGGCGCTGGTGCTCGCGCACGGTGCCGGCGCGGGACAAACGAATACGTGGATGGTCAAAGCCGCGCTGGCGCTCAGCGAGCGCGGCATCACCGTCTTCACCTTCGACTTCCCCTACATGGCCGCAGGACGAAAAGTCCCCGACCGCGCGCCGGTGCTCGAGGCGAGCTGGCGCGAGGCGCTCGAATCCGCACGTGCCGAAGCGCAACATCTCCCGATCTTCATCGGCGGCAAGTCGATGGGGGGCCGCATCGCCACCCACATCGCAGCGCAGGGCATCGAGGGTGTCAGCGGCATTGTGCTGCTCGGCTATCCGCTCCATCCGCCCGGAGCGCCGGAGAAGCGACGCGACGCGCACCTGCCCGACGTCACGCAGCCGGTGCTCTTCGTCCAGGGGGCGAACGACCCGTTCGGCAATGAGCACGAGATCGCGGCACTCCTGCCGATGATGCAACAGGCGACGCTGCGCGTCATCGAGACCGGGGACCACTCCCTGAAGGTGAAGGGTGGCGCCACCGCCCAGCAGCCCGCGTTCGACGATGCGATGGATACCGTTGTGGGATGGATCCGGGCCGTCGCATGAGGGAGATGCTCGTTCCGACGGGGACGCATGGCCGCGTCCTCGTGCGCGATGCGCCAGCGCCGCGCGGTCTGCTGGTCGGCTTTCACGGGTACATGGAAGACGCGCAGATCCAGATGGATCGGCTCGCGGGGATCCCCGGCGCCGACGAGTGGACCCTCGTGTCGGTGCAGGCGCTCAACCGCTTCTACCGCGGCCGGTCAGAGGATGTCGTCGCCGGCTGGATGACGCGGCAGGACCGCGAGGCGGCCATCCAGGACAACTGCGACTACGTCAACCGCGCGGTGGAGGTCGTGGCCCCTGGCGCCGCGCGGATCGTCTATACCGGTTTCTCGCAGGGGGTGGCGATGGCCTTCCGTGCCGCGGTCCAACACGAGCCACGGTTCAACACGGTTCAACACGGGTCCCCACGGGCCACGGTTCAACACGGTTCAACACTGCTCAAAACTGTTGCGATCATCGCGGTGGGCGGGGACGTGCCGCCGGAGCTGCTGGAGGATCCGGCTGCGACATTCCCGCCCGTTCTCCTTGCGCGCGGCGCGCGCGACGAGTGGTATACCGCCGCGAAGCTCGATGCCGACATGGCTGCACTCACCGCTCGTGGGGTGCGGGCTGAATCGCTCGTCTATGACGGCGGTCACGAGTGGACACCCGAAGTGTCC
>DATLXP010000087.1:0-4455 GCA_035575695.1 Vicinamibacterales bacterium | reverse complement strand
GGTCTTCGTCGTATTGCAGCGACGGAAAATACCAGACGCGGTAGGCGAGCTGACCCAGCTCGTCGGACAGGGCGAAGGCCTCGAGCAGGCGGTCAGGGCCCTGCGAGAGCGTGCCTTTCAGCGCCGCATACTTTTCAATCCCCGCGTCGAGCGTCGCGTAGCCCGCCTCCCATGCCTCCCAGTGCGGAAAGATGTCCTGCAGGCTCCATTTGTAGGCCTCATCGATTTCAGCGCGGTTCCGAGAGCGTACAGCCGTGACGGACATGCCCTTGATTCTACTCAGTTCAACGGGTGAGGCATCCGCTGATCAGGGAGGTCCCAACGACTTCACCGCATCGTCCTACCTGGGCTTGAACCCCTCGAGCATGGCCTCGAAGATTTTGTGCAGCTGCTTGTCACTGAACGGGCTGGTGTTACCGTCGCGCTTTGCCAGCAGGCGCTCGCGGATCATGGCTTCGACCGAGCCGATGAGCGCCGCTGCCAGGGCGGTCGCGTCGAATGACGAGTCGAAGGAACCATCCTTCTGGCCGCGGCGGACGAGTCGCTGTACGACATCGTTGAACTCGACGAACCCTGCCGACAGGCGCACCTCCGAATCCCCGCGGATGCGGCGGCCCTCGAAGAGAAACAGCGTCGCGAGCTGGTCGTCGTGATCGAAGGCCCCGAGCACGGTGGTCAGCACGCCACTGACGGCGATGCGTCCGCTGCTGGCGTCAGCCAGCATGTCGTGGATCCTGGCATTCATCGGCTTCCACGCTTCCTCGAAGATCGCGTCCAGCAGCCCCGCCTTGCCGGTGAAGTAGCGCACGAGCTGCGACTCCGACGTGCCGGCGTCCCGCGCCACCGCAGACGTGGATGTCTGCTCGAATCCGTTCCGAGCGAACAAAGCCTTGCCGGCCGCGAGAAGCCTCGAGCGGCTACTGTCGGGGACCGCGTTTGTCATGAAAAACCACCCGAAATGTGAGTGACGACGGCCGCAGGAGTCGCGAAAGGGTAACCCGTTGCCTTCGTCATTCGCAAGTCGCGCAACGACTGAATTTCGGTAGCAATGCTACTAATTGTTGAGTAGATTGCTTGCACGTTCCTCGGAGGATCTGCCTCGGGAACGCCCGTAATTATTTCCTTCGGGAGGATGCATGAAAAGACGATTTCCCGTTCGCACCGCATGTGCAGCGGTCTTTGCGGCTGGGCTGGCTGGCCTGCTTGGTTTGACGCATTCCGTTGTGGGTGCATCGACCCCGTCGGGAGGAACCCTGAGTCCGCTGAGCGGTCCACTGACCTGGAATGGATTTCCGGGGCCGGCCGCGTCACCCGAGGGTGAACTGACCTGCCTCGAGGGCACGACCTGCGATACCTACACACTGACTCTGGCTCCCGGCAGCTATGTGGGCAAGCGCGTCCGCTTCAAGATCACGTGGGCCAACCAGTTGAACGACTACGACGTGTATGTGCATGCTGCGTCCAATCTGGGTCCTGAAGTTGGCCGCTCCGGTAACGGTGCGCCGCACACATCAGAAGAAAATACATTCGACGTCAACGCCGCGGTCGTCACCGGCGTGAATGACAAATACACCGTCCACGTCGTCTACTTCGCGGTCGGGCCGAACGATCCGTATCGCGGAGAGTTGTCGCTCGAAGACATCCCGCCGTCGGTGACGCGGCAGGCGACCTTCGTGCACGGCGACAAGACCGGCATCAAGTTCAGCATGAGCCGACCGCTCTACGCAACCGGCGCTGGACAGGACGTCGAGCCGAGCGTGCGCGTCGACTTCAAGGGGAACGCGTACGCGGGTGCGATCCGCGGACTCACGGGGGGCAACGATCTCTGGCGTTTTGACCTCAATCCCGGCAGTGCCACCTACGATCCGTATCTGACAGCGGCGGCCATCAACTTCGACATGGCCGGTAACGCCGTCAATCCCTCCTACAAAGGTCAGCCCGACGCGCTCCATCCCGAGGGTGAGAGCGACCTCGGCGCGGACGGTGGAGGCGACATCGATATCGCGGTCGGATTCAAGCCGCGCACGGGGGCCGCGCCCGACGCCGACCCCGTGGTGGCGACGTCGAGCCTCCTCGCCGCGAACATCTCGTCGCAGCGTTCGGACGACCGCGCCGATCATTACCTCCGTAACCCCGCCGGCAACACGACGTTCCCGGTCGACGACCGCCAATGGCAGGAGTTCTACGGCGGCGATGTCGTGTACCTCGGCTATCGCGACTTCACGGGTCTGCAGAGCTCAATTAAGTACTGGATCAACCGGTCCGACGATGCGGGGCTGACGTACGGGCCGGCGAACCTTGCCGCTGTGGGCGGAAATACGACGGGCAACATCGACGTCGATCAGCGCAGTGGCACGGTGTACTTCTGCCACCAGGGGCCTGGAACAGAAGGGAACAAGGAAGTCCGCGTGGCCATCGGCCACCCGCTGAGTCCCGCGCTTCCTCCCGCAACCTGGACGACGGCCGTTGCGGCCAAGGGGAACAACAATATCTCGGCGCTCTTCCCAGTGTGCAAGGTCGCCACTGACGGCACGGTGTATGTCGCGTACTCGGACGGCGGCGCCGCGATCTTCATCGCGCACTCGACCGACCAGGGAAAAACGTGGTCCGTGCCGGTTCGCGTGAGCGACCTGCCGGCAGGCAGCTCGACGCTGATGCCATGGATCGAGACCGGCGAGCGTCCGGGCAGCCTTGCGATCGTGTATTACGGTTCCGACGTCACGCAGAATGAGGGGGGAGCCGCCGGCAATACGACGAGGTCAAACTGGAAGGTGTATTTCGCATCCACCCAGAATGCGACCGCCTCGAATCCGACCATCCTGCAGAGTGTTGCGAGCGACCACTTCAACCACGGCGCCGACATCTCGCTCGCGGGCTTCGTCCTGAACGGGCCGAACCGCAATCTGGCGGATTACTTCCAGGTGGCGATCGATCCGCTGGGCTTGGCGTTCATCGCCTACACGGATGACTCGCAGGACTTCAGCGGGCACACGTGGGTGACGCATCAGGTCGCGGGGCTGAGCCTGCATACGGGGAAGATGACCAAGGCGGGCAGAAAGGAACCGGTCGTCGCGGTCGATACCACCCAGCCCGAGGTCATGGACTGGCGACATGACGCGAGCTTCGCCACCAGGCCGCCGACGCAGCCCGAGGTTGATACCCCGGTCGACATCCTCTCGGTCGACTACGCCTGCTTCACGGGGGCAGCCGGCACGCAGGTGGGCGCGACGTTGCGGGCCTCCGGGCTCGATACGCTCCCCCCGAACGGGGTGTGGCGAATGAACTTCTCGACCAATCCGACCCGGCCCGGTTTGTCGGACCGTGCGGACCAGTGGTTCATCCAGGCGGAAACGAGCGCGACCGGCACACCGAGCTTCTGGTACGGCACCGCCGTCCGGAACAGGGACGGCACGTTGACCTATACGAAGCGTGGCCCCGCCGATGCCGGCAGCTTCGACCTCACCGGCAAGTCGGTCAGCGTGCGCGTCGCCATCGACAAGCTGAACGCGCTCGCCACACGCGGGCCGATTGTCGACGGAACGGTGGCGATCGCGCTGAGGGCGTCCGCCTCGGCGTCGGTCGGCGTCGCGGGGACGGCCACGGCCGTCGTCGTCAGTGACGCCACGCGCGCCGGCCGTCCGCTCACCTTTGGGCAAGGCTGCGCCAGCTACTGATCTCCGCTCGCGGCGTCGGTAGGCCCGGGACGTGTCTCCTCGTCCCGGGCCTTTTTCTTTCTGTAGCGCAGCCCTTCAGGGTTGCCCGGTGTTGAGCGGTGTTGAACCGTGGCTTTTCATCCGGGCCGGGGTAGGGACGGAGCGGCTCATGGTGAAAAAGCTTTTGTGGTTCGGCGTCCTGGCGTCTGTGTGCAGTGTTCCATCGAGCGCGTTCGCCCAGAGCCCGCCCGAATGGACGCTCGGGATCCGGCTTGGAAAGCCCCTGTTCGTGACGCTGCAGAACGGCGAACGCCTGGAAGGCGTCGCGGGAAGCGTGACCGGCGAGGGCATCGGCGTCGCGACGCCGATCGGCGTGCGGACGGCAGCGTTCAGCGACATTCGAAAGGTCGAGCGGCGGGATTCGCCCTGGAACGGCGTATGGATCGGCGCCGGGGCAGGGACCGCATTGGGGCTCGCCGCCGCGCTCGACGACGACACGTGTCCCGACAACGCGCGAGGGTGTGAAGCCGAAGCGGGTGTGCTGCCCATCGCCGGCGCGGTTGATGGTCAACTGGTAGCGGTCGTGCCGCGCCTGAGCAGCCGTCCGTGCGGCCCGTTAGGGCTGATCAGCCGTCGTGCGGCCCGTCAGGCTGCGCAGCCGTAGCGCAGCCCTTCAGGGCTGCCCGAGGAGGAACCGCCCGGCGGCGGCGGACACTTCGGGTGTCCACTCGTGACCGCCGTCATAGACGAGCGATTCAGCCCGCACCCCACGAGCGGTGAGTGCAGCCATGTCGGCATCGAG
>DATLXP010000086.1:0-10392 GCA_035575695.1 Vicinamibacterales bacterium | reverse complement strand
GGATCGTGGCGACGATCGTTCCGGGATCGACGACCGCCGGAGTCTTCGCCGCCCCGGAGGTTCACGTCGTCCTCAACTGGTTCGAGGAATTGAAGTCGCGCGTCCGCCGTCCCTGACGCGGCCGGATCGGGCGCCCGACCTCAAGGTCGCGCCTACACTACGGTCGGCGCCCGACCTCAAGGTCGGGTTACGCCACGGTCCGCGACCGTTTACCGCCCGACGAGGATCAGGATCCCTGCCAGCAGCGCCAGCACGGCCATCACCATGGCCGGGAGCGCGAAGGTCACGAGCGCAGACAGCCCGTACAGAATCAGCCAGATAGCGAGCAGCAGCATCCCGATGTTTCTCTGAAACGCAACGGCCATGTCGACCTCAATCCTTGAAAGCCCCGGCGCGATCGTGCGCGGAGCGTGACAAGCCTACACCCCGCCCGGCCGAATGTGGCCACAGAATTGGAAATCTCGAATTGGCGATAGACTCGGTCGGCTTGAGTTCAATCCACCGGCCCCCTCCCCCGGATCCGCGGGAAACGGAACGTCGCCGCCGCGAGCGCGCGCGTCGCCACCACGTCACCCGGACGGTTCCGCTCATTCGTGCACTCGGCATGAACGCGATCCTTGCCGCGGTCTTCCTGCACCATTACCTGGTCGGGCCTGCCGTCAGCACGAACCAGCTCTGGATTCTCGCCGTGGCGATCGAGGCGTACTGCGGACTGTCATGGCTGGTGCTCGGAACGCTGTGGGAGCGCTTCAGGCCGGTGCTGGATCTGCAGTTCCCGCTCACCGTCCTCGACATCATGGCGTGCGGCGTAGCGACTTACGCCACAGGAGGAGAGCGCAGCTGGCTCTTCTTCATCCTCCTGCTGCGCCTGACCGACCTGAGCCTGAGCTTCCGGCATGTGCTGTTCCTTTCGCACCTGGTGCCGCTGACATACGTCGCGATGCTCGCGTATGTGGCGCAGGTCGACGGACGCGCCATTCTCACGGGTCCGGCGGTCGCCAAGGTCTTCAGCTTGTACGGCTCGGGGATCTATTTCGCCCTGATCGCCCGCATCGCCGAGAATCTGCGCGCCCAGCTGGTCGCCGCCAACCGGGTCGGGCGCGATCTCGTCAACCAGCTGGAGGAGAAGTCCGCCAGGCTGGAATACTCGATGAACAAGGCGGAGGAAGCCAGCCGCATGAAGACCCAGTTTCTGGCCACCGTGAGCCACGAGCTGCGCACGCCGCTCACCGCCGTCATCAGCCGTGCCGAAATGGTGATCGACGAGGCGGACCAGGAGCGGGACGCGGCCCTGATCGGAGACCTCCGGCAGATAACAGCCTCGGCGCACCAGTTGAACCGCATCATCGGCGACGTGCTGAACGTCGCGAAGATGGAAGCCGGAAAGATCCCTCTCCGCCTGGAGCGCTTCGACGTGGCGGAGATCGTTGACGACGCCGCGTGGACGATCGAGCCGCTCGGCGAACGCGCCGGGATCCGCGTTGTCGTGCGGCAGGCTGCCCCCTTGGGCACCATGTACGCCGATCGGGGGAAACTGCGGCAGATCCTCTTGAAGCTGCTCGGCAACGCCATCAAGTTCACCGAGGCAGGCACCGTGGAATTGGACGTCCAGCGGGTGGCCGGGTGGAACAACAGGGACCAGATCACCTTCGTTGTCAGGGATACCGGTATCGGCATGACCCCGGAGGTCCAGGCGCGTCTATTCACCCCGTTCATGCAGGGCGACGTGTCCGCGACGCGAAAGTACGGCGGTACGGGGCTGGGGTTGGTGATTTCCAGACAGTTCGCGGAGATAATGGGCGGCACGCTCCGTCCCGAGAGCACGGTTGGCGTGGGAAGAGTGTTCACGCTCACCATGCCAGCCGATGTCGGCCCGACGCCCTCTCCGGGGCCTCCCGGAGAGCCGCCCGTGGCGTGCGCCGCGGACGGCCTGCCCGTGGGGGCACCGTGACGACGCTGCTCGTGGCTGACGACAACGAGCAGATCCGGGAGATCATGAAGCGCAGGTTGACGCGCTCCGGGTATCAGGTCCTGCTCGCGGCCAACGGTCTCGAGGCATTGGACATCGCGCGCTCCGCCCTTCCGGCGCTCATCCTGTTGGACCTGAACATGCCTGTGATGGATGGATGGACTGCGGCGCGGGAGTTGAAACGCGACCCCGGCACCCGCGCCATTCCCATCATCGCGTTCACGGCGCATGCGATGCCGGGCGACCGCGATGGAGCGCTGGCGGCCGGCTGCGACGACCAGATCACCAAACCCTTCGACTACGACGAGCTGCTCCGGAAGATCGAGGAGCTGTCGCAGCACGGGCCACCCCGCTCAATCGAGCACGAATCATGACGGGCCATCCGCCCCGGACAACCTGCGATGGCTGACGATCCTCACAAACCGCTGCGCGGCGACGTCCGGCTCCTCGGGACGCTGCTCGGCCAGACCCTGAAGCGCCAGGAAGGGGACGTGCTGTTCCGGCGGGTCGAACGGGTACGGGCGCTCGCCAAACGCGCCCGGCGCGCGGACGCCGACGGGGCGAAGGGGGCCTTCGACCTCCTCGCGAAAGAGCTGGCGGCCATGCCGCTCGACGCGGCGCTGCCGGTCACCCGCGCGTTTGCGCACTTTCTCCATCTCGCAAACATTGCCGAGCAGCACCACCGGGTGCGTCGCCGCCGCGCGTATCAGCGCGATCCGGCCGCCCGCCCGCAGCCGGGGTCGATCGAGGAGACCCTGCCCCGGCTCGTCACCGCCGGCGTGTCGGCCGACGCGCTCCACGAAGCGGTGTGCGGGCTGCGGATCGGGCTCGTGATCACGGCGCACCCGACCGAGATCATGCGCCGGACGCTGCAACGAAAGTACAACACGATTGCCGGCGCGCTCGCCGGCCTGGACCGCCGGGACGGGACCCCGGCCGAGCGCGAGTCCTTGATCGACACGCTGAGGCGCGAGATCACCGCCGCGTGGGAAACCGAGGACGTGCGCCGCGAGCGCCCGTCTCCGCTCGACGAGCTGCGCTCCGCAATGACGGTCTTCGAGCAGACGCTGTGGGATGCCGTGCCGGAATACCTCCGGTCCCTCGATCGGACGCTTCGCATCGTGACCGGCCGGGGCCTTCCGCTCGAGAGCGCGCCGATCGTGTTCGGATCCTGGATCGGGGGAGACCGCGACGGGAATCCGGCCGTCACACCCGACATCACCCGCCGTGCCTGTCTCATGACGCGATGGGTGGCGCTGACGCTCTACGCCCGCGAGATTGCCGCTCTTCGGGAAGATCTCTCGATGACCGAGGCGACCGACGAGGTCCGGGCACTCGCACCAGGCGCCGCCGAGCCCTATCGCGCGCTGCTGCGCGGGGTACATCGCGGACTCGAGTCGGCCCGGCGGTCGGTCGAGGCACGCCTCGCGGACCACGCGGACAGCGCCAGCCCGCCCGCCGACGAGCACTTTCACACCGCGGAGGCGCTCGCGCAGCCGCTGCGGCACTGTTTCGAGTCGTTGCACGCCACGGGCAACGGCCTGATTGCCGACGGACGCCTTGCCGATGTTCTTCGCCGCATCGCGGTGTTCGGCCTGACGCTGGTGAAGCTCGACATCCGCCAGGAGGCGGACCGCCACACCGAGGCGGTGGACGTGCTCGCGTCCCGCATGGGGCATACCGGCTACGCCGGCTGGCCCGAGGAGCAGCGTCTGGAATTTCTGATCGGGGCCCTGACAGACATTTCGCCGGCGCCAGCACACTCGACGCTCGCCCCCTCACAGCCCACCGAGGATCCGCCGCACACCCCCGGCACCGCCGACGTGGATGCGACCTTCCAGACGCTGCGCGCCATTCCTCCCGAGTCGCTCGGCGCCTACATCATCACGATGGCGGGCCGTCCGTCGGATGTCCTGGCCGTCGAGCTCCTGCAGCGTCGGGCCGGTATCGATCCCCCGCTGCGCGTGGTGCCGCTCTTCGAGACCGACCGCGATCTGCGCGCGGCGGGGGGCATGATCGACCGCCTGCTGTCCATCCCGTGGTACCGCGAGCGCGTGGCCAGGGCGGGCGGACGGCAGGAGGTGATGGTCGGCTACTCCGATTCAGCGAAGGACGCAGGGCGCGTGGCCGCCGCATGGGCGCTGTACGAGTCGCAGGAAGCGATCGTGGCAGCCTGCCGGGTGCACGGCGTGGCGCTGACGCTCTTTCATGGCCGCGGCGGCAGCGTCGGCCGCGGAGGCGGGCCCACGTACCTCGCCATCCAGTCGCAACCTCCGGGCTCGGTGGACGGGACGTTGCGCGTGACGGAACAGGGGGAAATGATCCAGGCCAAATTCGGCCTGAGAGGCGTGGCGCTCAGAACGCTGGAGGTCTATACCGCGGCCACACTCGATGCCGCGCTCACCTCCCCGCCTCCTGTCGACCCGCGCTGGCGCGACGCGATGCGGGAGATCGCGGAATCTTCCAGGGCGGCGTTCCGGCGCACGGTGTACGAGGATCCGGATTTCCTGCGGTACTTCCACACGGCCACGCCGGAAGCGCAGCTGGATGCCATGCACATCGGGAGTCGTCCCGCCCGTCGTGGTGGAGGCGACGCCGGCGTCGGGTCCCTGCGGGCAATCCCCTGGCAGTTTGCCTGGACCCAGACGCGGCTGCTGCTGGCCTCCTGGCTGGGAGCGGAGGCGCTCGCCGGCGCGTGCGCAGACCGGGACGGGCCCCGCCTGCCCTGCCGGGACATGTACGCGCGCTGGCCGTTCTTCCGGTCGATGATCGATCTGCTGCAGATGGCGCTCGCCAAGGCGGACGGGGGTATCGCCGCGCACTACGATCGCCAGCTGGCGCCGGCGGACCTCCAGGGGCTTGCGGCCTCCCTGCGCGGCCGGCTGCAGCAGTCAATCGACGCCGTGCTGACCATCACCGGCCACACCCGGCTGCTCGAAGACAACCCCGTGCTTCGGCGATCGATTGCCGTGCGCAATCCCTACGTCGACCCTATCAACCTGGTGCAGGTGGAGTTGCTCAGGCGCCTGGCGCTGCCCGGCCTGAAGGCCGGGCCCGCGCAGGACGTCGACGTCCTGCAGCGCGCCCTGATGGTCACGATCAACGGGATCGCCGCCGGCATGCGGAACACCGGCTGACAGACGATCAGACGTCTAGAAGTACACCTTCACGCCGAGCTGCAGCTGCCGCGCCACGAACGCCGAATTGATCGTGCCGAAGGCGGTCGACGAGCGGTTCCCGTTGGGGGACCCGAAGTTGGTCTTGTTGAGCAGGTTGAACGCCTCGATGCGCGCCTCGATGCGCCGCTCGTTCGCCCCCAGCCCGAACGACTTGTGGAGCCCGAGATCCGTCTGGTAGAAGGGCATCGCCCGCGCCGCATTCCTGGGAGCGTTGCCGAAAGGCTGGCTCCGGTCGGTGGGCAGCTCCACGGTCGCGGGGTTCAGGTAGTTGCCGATCCCGCCGTCGGGCGTCCGCGGGTCCCCGTTCAGGTTCGGGCGGTACGTCGCAAGTCCGCTGACCGACGCCGCGGTCACGGGCGTATACGTCAGGTTCACCGGCACCCCGCTCGTCATCGTGTTGATGCCGACCACGCGCCAGCCGCCGAACAGGCCGTCCATGACCGCGTTCATGCCGGACCCGTATTTCCGGCCCTGGCCGACGGGCAGTTCCCACACAAGGCTGGTCGTATTGTTCAACGGCTGGTCGTAGCCGGAGCGCCCGAACTGCCCGTCGATGTTGCGGAAGTTCACGCGGCTGTTGTCGCCGTTCTGCGTCTCGAGGTGCCCCGAGGCGTTGTCGCGCGCGCGCGACCAGGTGAACGAGTTGAGGAGATAGAGCCCACGCGTGTAGCGTCGCTCCACCTTCACCTGCAACGCGTGATAATCCCCCTTGCCGCCCGCAAAGGCCGCCTGGATCTCCTGGAAACCCGCGATGGGCCGCCGCGCCTGCAGCGAGCTGGTCTCGGTCGCCCCGTTGGGCCGCGCCTGGTTGAAGTCGCCGAGGATCACGATGTCGCGGCTCTTGTTCCCGACGTACCCGACGTCCACGAGCAGGTTGCGCAGGACCTCGCGCTGCACGGACACATGCCAGCTCTGCACGTTGCCGGTGGGCGTATCCCTCGGGATGTAGTTCACGCGCACGTTCAGCGGGTTGAAGTTCGCCGGCGTGTTGAACCCCTCGGGATATCCCTGCTGCGTCGTGCGGAAACAGCTGGTCGGCACAGCGTTACCGACACACAGCCCCTGCGACGGCGTCTGGGTGATGTTGAGGCCCACGATGTGCGGGCCGTTGAACGAGAGCAGGTTCTCGCCACCCAGGCGGTTGAAGTGGATGAAGCTCTTGCCGTATCCGGCGCGGACGACCGTCTTGTCGGTCGGCGCCCAGGCGGCGCCGAGGCGGGGCGCCACGTTGTTGCGATCGGGATTGACCAGCGCGCGATCGTAAATCGAACCGTCTTTGGCGGCGATGAGCGTGTTGGTCGCCGGATCGTAGTTGGTGAGGAAGTTGTCCTTCTCGTACTGGGGCGTCCCGTACTCGTAACGCACCCCGACATTCAGCGTCAGCGTCGGGTTGACCTTGATGTCGTCCTGGAGATAGCCGAAATGCATGCGCTGCCGCAGGTTCGCGACAAAGGGGGTGATGATCGCGTATTGGTTGCGCGCGCCCAGCAGGAAGTCCGCGAGGCCGTACGTCGCATTGTCAGCGGCGGCTCCGAGTGGACGACTGAAATTACCGGTGTAGGTGTCGCGACCGTACTTTGGATTGAAGTCGTCGATCTGCGTGTTGATCGCCTGGAACTCGTACCCCGTCTTGAAGCTCTGCCGCCCCATGATCCACGAGTAGTTGATGCGGGGATTGAAGACGGAGGGGTCCTGGAACTGCGGGTTGCTGTTCTGGCGGCCGAGCGACGTGAAGCCGCCGATATTCTGTTCCGTCAGACCGCCGGCGAAACGTGGATCGGTCGGGAGTCCGGTAATGCCGAATAACTCGAAGATCCCCGGCCCGCCGACGCCGAGGGGTTCCTTCCCGGCCTCCGTCCGCGACAGCCCGACCCGGAATTCGACCAGCGAGCTCGACGTCGGAGAGTACGTGACGCCGCCGGCCAGCTGATCGTTGAGCACGTGCACGTTAGCGTTGCTGGGGCTACCCGTCTCGCCCGGAATGGCGGAGGGCTCGAAGTTGTTGACTTTGCGGTGGCTCACCCGTCCAAATGCGGTCATCCGGCTGCTGAACTGGTGATCGATCTTGACGTCGAACTTGTTGTTCCTGTTTGTGGCCTCGGGCAGTGAATCGAAGTTGTTGGAAACGCCGGGCCGGGTCGGGTCGGGCAATCCCGCGAGGACCTTTCTCGCGAATGCGGTGATGGCGCTCGCCGGGATGATACCGTCCGCGTAGATCTCCCCCGTGAGCGGGTTGAGGATCGGCTTGCCGAGGTTGCCGCCGCGTTGCGCGAGCGTCGGGATGCTGGCGAACCTGATCTCCTTCTGCGTCTGCCTGAACCCCTCGTAGTCGGTGAAGAAGAACGTGCGGTTCCTCACGATGGGGCCGCCGAAGACGAACCCGAACTGGTTCCGGTCGAACTGGGGCTTGACGCCGCTCGAGGGTTTGAAGAATCCGGTGGCGTTGAGCTTGGTGTTGCGGTTGAACTCCCAGCCGACGCCGCGAAACGAGTTGGTGCCGCTGCGCATCGAGGCGTTGATGACGGCGCCTCCGGTCCGCCCGTATTCGGCGCTGAAGTTGTTGGTCTGCACCTTGAACTGCTCGACGGCGTCGGGCGACATCTGCACGATCTGGTTCGAGAAGCCCTGGTTGCTCGTGCCGTAGGAATTGTTGTCGACACCGTCGAGGATGAAACTGTTGACCGCGCTCCGAAGGCCGTTGACGTTGAACGACGCATCGCGCGAGTCGGAGATCGACGAGCGGCGGACGCCCGGGCTGAGGAGGGCGAGGTCCGCGTAGTTACGTCCGTTCAGCGGCAGGTTGACGATCTGCTCCTTGGCGATGACCTGTCCGCGGTCGCTCGACTCGGTTTCGAGCAGTGTCGACGTGCCGGTCACCTCCACGGTCTCGCCGAGATTGCCGACCGCCAGCGTCAGGTCGACCCTCTGCCGGGCGTTCACCGTCACGGCCACGTCCCTGGCCTCGGCGGTCGAGAACCCCTGCAGCTCCGCGCGCACGCTGTACGTGCCGACTCGCACGTTCAGGAACTGGTAGCTGCCGTCGGCATCGGTCACGGCTGTCGCGGTGATCCCGGTGGCCGTGTTCTTCAGCGTGACCGTGACGCCAGGCACGACACCTCCAGACGCGTCCCGTACGGCTCCCAGCACGGTGGAGGTGTCGAACTGCGCGGACGCGATCGATGGCACCGCGAGCGCTGCGACCAGAAGAATCAGAACAAGACGGGACAAACGTGCAGGCAGAGACGCAGGCATGAGTGGGGTCCTTTTGTTTCGGTTACGGAAGGCGTCAGAATGCGTCCGGAAGGCGCCGATGTCAAGTGCGGGGCATATAATCAGCCCGCAGCATTAGTAACCGCTGCAACCAATATTTCGCGTTTCCTCGAAAGGCCCCCACATGTCACCCGCACGGTCGCTTTCACGCTCCCTGGCTTTCCTGTTCGCCGTATGGGTGCTGACCCCGGCGCCCGCCCTGGCGCAATCCACCACGGGCACGATCGGGGGAACGGTTCGCGACAGTTCCGGCGGGGCCCTGCCGGGCGTGACGGTCAGCGCGACGCATGCCGGCACCGCTGCCACGCGGACCGTGCACTCGGGATCCGACGGCGCGTACCTGTTTCCCGCGTTGCCGGTGGGCGTGTACGAGATCGCGGCGGTGCTCGACGGCTTCGGGAAGAGTGTTCTGCAGGGGGTCGAGCTCCACGTCAGCGACAACCTCCGCTTCGACCTCACGCTGGCGCTCGGCCGCGTCGTGGAAGAGGTATCGGTCGTCGGGGAAGCCCCGCGAGTGCAGACCACCACCTCCGAGCAGAGCAGCCTGATCTCCGGCGATCAGATCCGGGAACTTCAGCTGAATGGCCGCTCCTTCATGACGCTGCTCGAGCTCGTCCCGGGCGTCGCCTCGGACCTGCCGGACCGCGCCGACCCGAACACGAATCCCTCGGTGTCCATCAACGGCGCACGGAGCACCGCGTCGAATTTCAACATCGACGGCGGCAACAACGCCGACGTCATCGTGGGCAGCAGTTCCCTCAACACCTTCACCTCCATCGATACGATCGCGGAAGTCAAAGTCGTCACCTCGACCTTCTCAGCCGAGTACGGGCGCGGCGGCTTCTCGCAGGTCAACGTCGTCACGAAGAGCGGGAGCCGGCGTTTCACGGGGTCCGCCTACGAGTTCTTCCGCGACGACCGCATGGACGCCCGCGACTACCTGACCCACCAGGTACTCCCGCTCGAGCTGAACAACTTCGGCTATACGCTTGGTGGCCCGCTCATGCTGCCAGGCGGGTACAACCGCGATCGACGCAAGACCTTCTTCTTCTTCTCCAACGAATACAACAACATCACGACCCGCGGCGATGCGATCAACACGATCGTGCCGACCGCCCTGGAACGCGCCGGCAATTTCAGCGCGCTCGGCCCCGGCGCTGACGGCCTGTTCGGGACGACGGACGACCCGGTGATAGACCCGGTCACGGGACGCGGCTTTTCGAATGGCATCATCCCGGCCGACCGGCTGAACCCCAACACCCTGAAACTGCTCGCGCTCTATCCACTTCCCAACTTCACCGGAATTGGATCGATCAACTTCACCTCCGCTGCCGCCAGCACACAGAACTGGCGCCAGGAACTGATCCGGATCGACCACAACTTTTCGCCGACCTGGAAGATGTACGCACGCTACGTGCAGGACCACGCCTTCATCGACAACCCGTATGGCGGCTCGGCCCTCACATCGGTCACGACCCGCTTCCCCGGCATCGCCGCGACCCGGGCGGACCGCCCCGGCAAGAACCTGGTCGCCAACATGACGAACATCATCGGGCCGTCATGGCTCAATGAGTTCGGTTTCACCTACGCCCGGCGCATCTTCACGATGAACCCGGTGGGGCCTGATGCCGATCGCACGCGCCTGGGCCTCAGCCTCGGAGAGATCTTCCCGGACAATCCCGGCAACGTGATCCCCTCCATCTCGCTGGGCTCTGGGCTGGCGTCCCTGACGGTTCCCCGGTTCAGTCACAAGCGGCTCTACAACATCGAGCTGTCGAACAACGTCACCAAGCTCGCCGGAAGACATACCTTCAAGGGAGGCGCCCTCTATTCCTTCGGCATGAACCGGGAGCATCCCTTTTCGCCGAACCTCAACGGCGCCCTGACGTTCAACACCAGCTTCTCCCGGAACCCGATCGCCAACTTCCTTCTCGGAACCCCCTCGGCGTACTCGGAGGTGGAGAACCTCGTCGT
>DATLXP010000085.1:0-18908 GCA_035575695.1 Vicinamibacterales bacterium | reverse complement strand
CTTGGCGGCGAAGCGCTCGTGGTTCCAGACGTCGAGGTATTCGTACTGTCCGAACACGTCGACCTCGCCGGTCATCCCCGCCGTGTCGCGCAGGCGCGAGTGGATGACGACCCGTCCCTGCGCATCGATCTCCGCCGTCTGGCCGTAGTAGTTCACGCGGTCGAAGTACTTCAGGCGAGCCGGATGGGTTGAAGGCACGCGCGCGAGTTTCTCTTCGTGCGCCAGCCAGACGGGCATCGGGTAAATGCGGACGTACTCCCCCGACAGGCTCGTCACGAACACCTCAGCTCCGTGTTGTCCCTCGATGAGGGCGCGGAACGCGTTCGGAATCTTGAGCCGACCCTTGTCATCAATCTTGGCGGCGTAGTTACCCCGGAGCACGTTTTTTACTCCACTTCACTCCACAAAAATCCACCGCGATAGTAAGGAAGGCCCAGAGTGATGTCAATCTAAATGAACACACAGCAATGGAGTTACGCTTTATTTTCGCCTCACAAGGGAGGGCGCGGATTAAAGGCAGAGCTGGACTGCGTGCTACGATGTGCCAAATTGGCTCATCGGTAGCCGTTGCGGCAAAGGTCACGCTCGGTCACGAAGATGCTCAGAGCCGGACTCATCGGGTTTCCCTCGTCGGGTAAGACGGCGCTTTTTCAGCTGCTGACGAGCGCCAGAGAGGCGCCGCGCAGCGGGGGAAAGTCGGACGCGAATGTCGGCGTCTCCCGCGTGCCGGACGACCGCCTCGACAAACTGACCGCCCTGTTCAATCCCAGAAAACACACTCCCGCGACGGTTGAATTCGCGGACATCGCGGGTGTCGGCGGCAGCAGGACAGGCGCGGCGGCGCTGCTTGATGTCGCGGCCTTCCGGAATGGGGATGCGTTACTCCACGTCGTGCGGATGTTCCGCGACCCGTCGGTCGCCCACCCCTCCGGCTCCGTCGATCCGGCGCGCGACGTGCGCGTGATGGAAGACGAGTTGATCCTCGCGGACCTGGGTGTCGTCGAGCGACGCCTCGAACGCCTCGAACGCGACCTGAAAAAGGGCACCACGCCTGATCTGAAGCACGAGCAGGCGCTCCTGATCCGCTGCCGCGCGGCGCTCGAGGATGGCAAGGCGCTCCGGGCCCTGACACTCGCCGGAGACGATGCCAGGCGTCTCCGCGGATTTCAATTTCTCTCGGCGAAACCCCTGCTGATCGTCCTCAACCTGGACGAAGTGGATTTACCGAAGGCGGATCAGGCGGGGTCAGCCTCGCCGGGCTCGACGAGTTCATGTCGGGCGCGTCGACCAGGGCGGTCTCCATCTGCGCCAAGATCGAGCTCGAAATCTCCGAGCTCGACCCGGCGGACGCGCAGGCGTTCATGGCAGACCTCGGGCTCAGGGAATCCGGCCTCGACCGCGTCATCCGCGCCAGTTACGACCTGCTCGGATACATTTCGTTCTTCACGGTCGGCGACGATGAAAACAGGGCCTGGTCGATCCCCCGCCACACGTCCGCGCAGCAGGCCGCCGGCGAGATCCACAGCGACATTCAGCGCGGGTTCATTCGCGCCGAGGTCGTCGGGCACGAGCATCTCCTCGCGCGCGGCACGCTGCCCGCCTGCCGTGAGCACGGTGAGCTACGACTCGAGGGCAAGGAATACGTCGTCCAGGACGGCGACGTCATCAACTTCCGGCACGCGACGTAGATCCTTGGGGTCCGTACGGATCTACGGACCTCAGCTCTTTCAGCCGATAGTGTTATCCGGATGAGTGTGCGCAGGATTCTCGTATGCGAGGCGCAGGTGCCGTTCGTGCACGGCGGCGCGGAGATCCACGTTCGGGAACTCGTGCGCGAGCTGTGCGCGCGGGGGTACCTCGCCGAGCTCGTCAGCGTCCCCTTCAAGTGGTACCCGAAGGAGGAAATCCTTCCGCACGCGGCCGCGTGGCGGTTGCTCGACCTGAGCGAGAGCAACGGACAGCCGGTCGATCTCGTCATCGCCTCGAAGTTCCCGTCCTACTTCGTTCGCCATCCGAACAAGATCGCCTGGCTGATCCACCAGTACCGCGCGGCGTACGAACTCTGCGGCACGGTCTACAGCGATTTTTTTCACGTGGAACAGGACGTCGGGCTTCGAGACACGCTGATCCGCCTCGACACGGAGATGCTCGGTGAGTGCCGCGCGATCTTCGCCAACGCCCGCAACACGGCCCAGCGCGTGAAAAAGTTCAACGGCCTGCACGCCGAAGCGCTCTATCACCCGCCTCGCCTCGCGCCCCGCCTTCACCCGGGCGCGTACGGCAATTACGTCCTGTCGGTCGGGCGCATCGAATCCGTCAAGCGCGTGGATCTCATCGTCCGCGCGATGGCGCAGGTGGATCCTGGCCTGCGTCTCGTGATCGCCGGGGACGGCACGCAACGCGCCAACGTCGAGCAGGTGGCGGAGGCCGCGGGCGTCAGCGACCGCACGACGTTCCTCGGCGCCGTGGACGACGATGCGCTTATCGAGTTGTATGCAGGCGCGCTGGGCGTCATCTATCCGCCCTTCGACGAGGACTTCGGCTACGTGACGCTCGAAGCCTTTCTCGCGCGAAAACCGGTGGTCACCTGCATCGACTCGGGCGGACCCAACGAATTCGTCATTGACGGCGTCAATGGCAGAAGCGTCGACCCTGCGCCCGGAGCGCTGGCGGCCGCGATCAACGATCTCGCATCCGACAGGGGCCGTGCGGCGCGGATGGGGGATGCAGGCGCGACCCGCGCCCAGGCAATCACCTGGGACGGAGTCATCGAGACGCTCGTGCGATAATTGCGGACTTCCACGACAACCGGTGACAAAACTCATCATCCAGATCCCCTGCCTCAACGAAGCGGCCACGCTGCCGGCGACGCTTGCCGACTTGCCGCGTGCGATTCCAGGGATCGACGTCATCGAGACCCTCGTGATCGACGACGGCTCTCGCGACGGCACCTCGGACGTCGCGCGCGCCTGCGGCGTCAACCACGTCGTCCGCCTCACGCGGAACAAGGGACTGGCGGCCGCCTTCACGGCGGGCATTGATGCGTCGCTCAAGCAGGGCGCTGATTACATCGTCAATACCGACGCCGACAATCAGTACTCGGGGCAGGAGATCCCCAAGCTCATAGCCCCCCTGCTCAGCGGCGAGGCCGACATCGTCATCGGCGACCGCAACATCGCAGAGCTGGGCCACATGTCCTGGCGGAAGCGCCAGCTCCAGGGGCTTGGCAGCTGGGTGGTGCGGCAGGTCTCGAACACCACCGTGCCGGACACGACGAGCGGCTTCAGGGCCTACACACGGGAAGCGGCCCTGCGCATGACGATCGTCTCCGAGTTCTCGTACACACTCGAGTCGATCATCCAGGCTGGCAAGAAACGGATGGCGATCGCGCACGTTCCGGTCACCACGAACCCGCGCACCCGCGAGTCACGGCTGTTCGACAGCATCTTTTCCTACATCAAGCGCTCGTCGGCGACCATCGTCCGCATCTACGCGATGTACGAACCGCTCAAGGTGTTCACCTACATCGGCTTGACCGTGTTCGGGGCCGGGCTGGTACTGGCCGTGCGCTTCCTCTATCACTACTTCACCGAAGCCGGTTTCGGCCCGGAGCGGCACCTGCAGTCGCTGATCGCGATGGCGGTGCTCATGATCGTCGGATTTCAGGTGCTCGTGATCGGCCTCCTGGCGGACGTGATCTCCGGCAACCGCAAGCTCCTCGAGGACCTGCTCTATCGCGTGCGGTCGCTCGAGCTTCCCGATCGCGGGGCGACACCTGGCGACGCGCGCACCGTGACGGCGCGCGTGGACGGACCCACGACCGGAGACCACGCCCGTGGCTGATCCCTCCGCCGTCTCCATCGTCATCCCCGCCTTCAACGAAGCTGACGTGATCGGCTCCGTCGTGACGGCGCTACGCGACGCCGGTCCCTGGCACGAGATCCTTGTCATCGACGATGGGTCGCATGATGCGACGGCCGCGGAGGCCGAGGCGGCCGGTGCGCGCGTCGTCACGCATCCCTACAACAAGGGTAACGGCGCGTCGGTCAAGACCGGCATCCGCGCGGCGCGTGGCGAGTACATCCTCGTCGTGGACGGCGACGGGCAGCATCGTCCCGAGGACGCGCGGCGCCTCGTGCTGCGGCTGGGGGAGTACGACCTCGTGATCGGGGCGCGCAGCACCAGGACGCAGGCCACGCACGCACGCCGATTCGGCAACGGCGCCTTGAACGGCCTCGCGAGCTATCTGACGGGCCGGGAGATCCCCGACCTGACATCGGGATTTCGTGCCGCGAGGCGCGAGCATCTGCGGGAGTTCCTCCACCTGCTGCCGAACGGATTCTCGACGCCGACGACCACCACGCTGGCGTTCATCAAGGCGGGCTACAACGTCAGGTTCGAGCCCGTGGAGATGCTGGCGCGCGTCGGCCAGTCGAAGATCCGTCTTGCCCGCGACGGCGCGAAGTTCCTCATGATCATCCTGAAGATCGTGACGCTCTTCAGCCCGCTCCGTGTGTTCCTTCCGATCAGTATCGCGTCGTTCGTCGTGGGTGCCGCCTACGCGATCTGGACGATCGCCACGCAGTCGAAGATTCCGAACGGCGCGGTGCTTCTGCTCATGCTGTCGGTGATCGTCTTTCTCGTCGGCCTCGTGTCGGAACAGATTTCCGCGCTTCGGTTCGAAGGGCGGCAGTAAGGCGATATGGACCGTGTACGCAGCCGGCGGCTGATCCTCGCGGCGGCCGCGGCGGCGCTCCTCCTGCGCCTTGCCTTCGGACTGTTCTACTGGACGGGCAAGCCCCTGACGCACGACGAACGTGAGTACCTCTCGCTCGCCGAGAGCCTGGCCGCCGGACGGGGCTTCACCTACCCGGAACCCGCGGAGGCCGGCACGGCGCAGCGGTTCGGCCGCGCCCCGGGGTATCCCGCATTTCTCGCGCTCTTGCGTGCCACGCGTCACGCTGGCGCCGCTCCCATTGCGGTGAAAGTCATCCAGTCGGTGCTGGGGGCGATCACGGTAGTGATGATCGCCGCCATTACGTGGAAGGCCGCTGGCGTCCGCGCGGCGGCCATCGCGGCCTGGCTCGCGGCTGTCTATCCCCCGCTCGTGTGGGTGTCCGCCTATGTGCTGAGCGAATCGCTCTTCATGCCGCTCGCTCTCGGATCCGTCATGCTGCTGGCGGACGCCACACGCAGGGCCGACGCCGCGCAGAACCCGCGCGCCGGGGGCGCGCTCGCGGTGGCTGCCGGCCTTGTCGCCGGCTTGGCGATTCTCGTAAGGCCGGCCATGCTGCTGTTCCTTCCGCTCGCAGTCCTGTGGCTCGTTCGACGTAAGCAGCTCTCGCTGGCGCTGGCCCTCAGCGTCACGGCCGTGCTCGTCGTGACGCCGTGGACGCTGCGCAACGTCCGCGCCTACGGGCGCATCGTCCTCGTGGCGTCTGAGGGAGGCGTGACGTTCTGGACAGGCAACCATCCCCTCGCGCGCGGCGAGGGAGACCTGGCGGCAAACCCGGACCTGAAGCGCGCCGAGATCGCATTCCGCAGCGCGCATCCCGGCCTGAGCGCCGAGGCGCTCGAACCTGTGTACTACCAGGACGCTCTTCGCGGGATCGTCGCGCGCCCCGCGTGGTGGGCGGGGCTGCTCGCACGAAAAGCGTTCTACACGTTTGTCCCGATCGGGCCGTCCTATACGCTACACTCCACCAGGTACCTGGTCATGTCGGTCGTGCCGTACGCGATACTGGCCCCGATGGCGCTTGCCGGCTTCATCATCATCGCGCGTTATGGATGGCCCCCCGCGCCGCTCTACCTGCTCGGGGGATCGGTCGTACTCACGGGCATCATTTTCTTTCCGCAGGAGCGCTTTCGCATCCCGGTGATCGATCCCCTGGTCATCATCGGCGCGGCTGCCGCCATCGGCAGCACACAATCACCCTCGCCGGAACGTGGGCGCGCAGGCCGTAAACCCTCATGAACGTTCTTGTCGTAGTGCCGACGTACAACGAGCGCGACAACCTGCCGGTCCTCGTGCCAGCGGTACTCGCGCACGCCGGCTTTCGCATCCTCATCGTCGATGACGGGTCCCCGGACGGCACCGGACAGGTGGCCGACGATCTCGCGCGGCAGTTCCCCGGACGCGTGGAGGTCATGCATCGGACGGGACCGCGGGGCCTCGGGCGCTCCTACGTGGACGGCCTCCGCCGCGCGCTCGACACCGATGCTGAACTGATCTGCCAGATGGACGCGGACCTCTCGCACGGACCCGAGTACCTGCCTGCGCTCACCGCCGCGACCGAACGCTTCGACGTCGTCATCGGCTCCCGCTACTTGAACGGCGTCAGCGTCGTCAACTGGCCACTTCACCGCATCTTTCTCAGCACGTTCGCGAACCGCTACATCAAGACGGTGACGCAGCTGTCGCCCAGCGACTGCACGAGCGGGTTCCGCTGCTGGCGCCGCGAGGCTCTCGCACGTCTGCCGCTCGAGCGGGTTGTCTCGGACGGCTACGCGTTCCTGATCGAGATGCTCTTCGAGGCAAACCGCACGGGCGCGCGCATCGGCGAAGTGCCCATCATCTTTGTCGAGCGGCGGCAGGGGCAGTCGAAGGTCTCGTCGGCCGTCCTCTTTGAATCTCTCGTCACGCCGTGGCGCCTGGCGCTGCGCCGCCGGACCTGAGGCGTGCCCGAAGTCGTCGTCATGGTGACGACGTCGTATCCTCGATTTCCTGGTGACAGCGTCGGCACGTTCATGGAGCCGATCGCCACGAGCATCGCCGCGAGGGGGCACGAGGTCCACGTCGTGGCGCCGTGGCACCCGCTGGTCTCGCGCCGCAGCGTTGACGGCGGTGTGCGCTTCCATTTCTACAAGTACGCTCCGGTGCGCGCGCTGAATGTCTTTGGCTATGCGGCCGCCATGCGCGCCGACGTCAGCCTCCGTGCCGCAGCCTTCATGGCGGCCCCACTGGCGCTCGCCGCCGGCTGGCGCGCGGCGCGGGCCGTCGCTCGGCGGCACCGCGCAACGATCATGCATGGCCACTGGGTGATTCCCGGCGGCGTGACCGCGGCCGTTGCCGCACCGCACCTCCCGCTCGTCATCAGCCTGCACGGATCGGACGTGTACGTCGCGGAACGTCTGCGGGGGGCTCGCGTGGCGGCGCGCGCCGCGTTCGCACGTGCCGGATTCGTCACCGCGTGCAGCGCCGACCTGGCCACCCGGGCGATCCGGCTTGGCGCCGACCCGTCACGCATCGCGGTCGTGCCATACGGCGTCGATACACTGCGGTTCGGCCCGAAGCCTCGAGCCGCCGGAGCATTACGCACCCAGCTCGGGCTGCCGCGTGACACACCGCTCGTTGCGGCTGCCGGCCGGCTGGTCCGGAAAAAGGGCTTCGAGTACCTCATCGACGCACTCGCCCATGTTCCTGGTGCGGTCGTGGCGCTGGCCGGTGACGGCACGCTCGCTGGAGAACTTCGCTCCCGAGCGAGGTCGAACGGAACCGCCGACCGCGTGCATTTCATGGGCGACCGCTCACAAGACGACGTCGCCGCGCTCTTCGCCGCGGCCGACCTCGTCGTCGCGCCATCCGTGCGCGATGACGCGGGCAACGTCGACGGCCTGCCGAATGTCGTGATGGAGGCGCTGGCAAGCGGAACGGCGCTGATCACGACTCACGCTGGAGGCATCGGCGCGGTCGTCGAGCACGAACGAACCGCCATCGTCGTCCCGGAGCGGGATGCGCGCGCGCTGGCCGCGGCGATCACCCGCGGACTCGCCGATGAGGCCCATCGCCGGCGGCTCGGGAAGGCCGCCCGGGAGCTCGTGCAGAGCCGGTACGGCTGGGAGCGAACGGCCGAGCAGTTCGAGTCCGCCTACGGGCATGCGCTTGCCTTCAAGTCCAAGCCCCGCTAACATTTACGGCTTGCCGACCAGACATCGAACACCGGTGAGAAGCGGCCGCAGGCCCGGCAGCGAGCGGGCCGGGAGCGGCGCGTGACCGACGCGTACCGCACCTGGTACCGCGGCCGTCGCGTGATGATCACCGGCGGCCTCGGTTTCATTGGCAGCAACCTCGCGCGCGAGCTCGCGGATCTCGGCGCCGACGTGCTGCTCGTGGACTCCCTGATCCACGACTACGGTGGCAACCTGTTCAACATCTACGGCTACGAGTCGCGCCTGCGGGTCAACGTCGCCGACGTGCGCCAGAGAAGCTCGATGAACTACCTGGTGCGCGACCGCGAAGTGATCTTCAATCTCGCCGGGCAAGTCAGTCACATCGACAGCATGCGGGATCCGGAAACGGACCTCGAGATCAACTGCCGCGCCCAGTTGACGCTGCTCGAGGCGTGCCGCCGCCACAACGCGGACGCGAAAGTGGTGTACGCCGGCACGCGCCAGGTGTACGGAAGGCCGGTGAGTCTACCGGTCGATGAAGGGCACCTCGTGCGGCCGACCGACATCAACGGCATCAACAAAGCCGCGGGAGAGTACTACCATCTCGTCTACGACAGCGTGTTCGGCGTGCGCGCCTGCTCGCTGCGGCTGACCAATGTGTACGGGCCGCGCCAGCTCGTGCAGCACAACCGGCAGGGGTTCATCGGGTGGTTCATCCGTCTGGCCGTCGAAGGCAAGGAAATACAGGTCTACGGCGACGGCTCGCAGTTGCGCGATTTCGTCTTCGTCGACGATGTCGTCGACGCGTTTCTTCGGGCCGGGGCGACAGACGCCATCAATGGCGAAGCGCTCAACGTTGGTGGATCGGAGCCGATCAGCCATCGCGACCTCGTGCACATGCTGATCGAGGCCGCGGGATCCGGCTCGGTACGGTTCGTGGAGTGGCCTGAAGAGAAAAAGGCCATCGACATCGGCAGCTTCTATTCCGATTCGACGAGGTTCCAGACGGCGGTGGGTTGGAAGCCACGTATCTCGCTGAAAGACGGCCTGCTGAAGACCGTGCAGTACTACCGCGATCACCTGCCGAAGTATGTCGAGGAGCGCGGGTGATTTCGTTTCTCCAACTCACGCCGGGCGAGGATGCGCATGTCGTGCGTGAGGCCATCGACCGGGTCGTCCAGCGTGGATGGTTCGTGCTCGGCCCTGAGCTCGAAGCGTTCGAGACGGAATTCGCCGAGGCCACGCGCGCGTCCCGCGCCGTCGGCGTAGGGACGGGGACCGACGCGATCGCGATCGCCCTGCGGGCACTCGGCATCGGGCCTGGTGACGAAGTCATTACCTCCCCGCTCTCGGCGGCCTACAGCGCCCTCGCCATCATGATGGCGGGAGCCCGGCCGGTGTTTGCTGACATCGATGCCGACCGTCTGACGGTCGCGCCCGACGCCGTCGCTGCCGCCGTCACGCCCCGCACGGCCGCTATTCTCCCGGTCCACATCTACGGCCAGCCCGCAGACATGCCGGCGATCGCAGCGGTGGCCTCCCGCCACAACCTCGCCATCGTCGAGGACTGCTGCCAGGCGCATCTCGCCACGTGCGGTGGGCAGCCAGTGGGCAGCTTCGGTGCCGCCGCGGCGTACAGTTTTTACCCGACGAAGAATCTCGGCGCGTTGGGTGACGGGGGGGCCATCACGGTCAAGGACCCCGCGGTTGCCGAACGCGCCAGGCGCCTCCGCAACGGCGGGCAGACGAGCCGGTATCAACACGACGAGTTCGGCCTGAATTCACGGCTCGACGAACTTCAGGCGGCGATTCTCCGCGCTCGCCTGCGGTTGTTGCCGCGCTGGACGGCATCGCGCCGGTCGATCGCGAACGCCTATCGCGCGGCGCTGGTCGGTGCCTCTGGCATCACCGTCCCACGCGAGCACGATGCCGGCCACGTCTATCACCTGTTCCCCGTGATGAGTCCCGACCGCGAGGCCGTGCGCGCAAGGCTTGGGGACGCCGGGATCGAGACGCTGGTCCACTACCCTGTGCCGATCCCGCGTCAGCGCGCGCTCACCAGCGAAGCGCCTGCGGACTGCCCGGTGGCCAACCGTGTGTGCGACGAGGTCTTCTCGCTGCCGTTGTACCCCGCCCTCCCGCCGACCGCGGTCCAGGCAGTCGCGGCCGCCCTTCGGCCCTCGTAGTCATGCGCCGCCACGCGCGACGCATCCTGTTCTTCGCCGTCATCCTCGCGCTCCAGTTCGGGGTCTTCGAAGTGGCCCTGCGTACCTGGGGTAGCTCCGAGGCTGCGCCCTCCTTCCAGGGCTTGTTCGCCAGTGACGCGACGATCGGGTACCGGCTGAAGCCCGGTGCACGGGTCCGGTTCACGACGTCGGAGTTCGACACGCAGATTGCGGTCAACGATGCCGGCGTCCGCGACAACGACGAGATCGGTCCGAAGGTTGCCGGTGAGAGGCGGGTCGTCATTCTCGGCGATTCGCTCGTGCTGTCGGTGCAGGTCCCCTTCGAGCAGACCTTCGGCGAATTGCTGGAACAACGGTTGAACGCCTCACTCCTACCTGGCGCCTCCGGTCCCCAGGTCCGCTACCGTGTCATCAACGCGGGGGTGCAGGGCTACGGCCCTGTCGAAGAACTGCTGTTCTTCCGGAGTGTCGTTCGACAGCTCGAACCGGACGTGGTGCTGGCGACCCTCTTCGTGGGCAACGACGCCGAAGAGGCCGTGACGTCGGCGCCGAAGCTCTCGGCGCGGCGCGCGGCGGCCGACGTGTTGCGCGATTCGGTCGTGACACGCCTTCGTCGAGCCGTGAGACGCAGCATGGTGCTGCAGATCCTGCGCCTGCGGTTCGTCTCGGCAACCGCGCGGCTGCGCGACGTGAACGGGCCTCCAGAGCCTCCGCTCCAGAGCTACGCCGCGGTGCCGGCGACTCGCATCGCACGCGGCCTCGACATCACGCGGCAGAGCATCGCCGCGATTGCCGCGGACGCGGCCGCGCAGGGTGCGCGGACGGGCATCGTCTTGATGCCGGCGCGGTTTCAGATCGACACGCCCGACTATCTGCGCCTGCGCGACGCCGTCGCGCAGGCCGGCGGCGAGCTGCAGCGCGACGCCGCGACGGATCGATTCACCGCCGCACTCGCGCCGCTCGCACTCCCCGTCACCGACCTGCTCGTGCCACTCCGCGCCGCGCCATCCGGATCGGATCTGTTCTTCCAGGCGAACGTGCATCTCACACCGCGGGGCCACCACGTCGTCGCGGACCACCTGGCGCCATTCGTGGCGCGCGTGCTCGAGCGGTAACGGATGGTCTTCAACTCGCTGCACTTCGTCTGGTTCTTCGTCGCGGTGTACGCGCTGTACCGGGTCCTGCCGCACCGCGGCCAGAACTGGCTGCTGCTGGTCGCGAGCTACTACTTTTACGCGGCGTGGGACTGGCGCTTCCTCGGGCTTCTCGCAGCGTCGACGCTCGTCGACTACAGTTGCGCACTCCTGCTGCACCGGACCGGGTCGCCGCGCCGACGACGATGGCTCCTGGTGGTGAGCCTGGGGTTCAACCTCGTCCTGCTCGGCTTCTTCAAATACTTCAACTTCTTCGCCGACAGCCTGCAGGCCCTGATGCTCACGGCCGGCTGGCGGATGGACGATGTCACCCTGCGCGTGCTGCTGCCGGTGGGGATTTCGTTCTACACCTTCATCACGATGAGTTATGTCATCGACGTGTATCGCCGCGAGATTCCACCAACGCGGAACCTGCTCGACTTCGCGGTCTTCGTCGCATACTTCCCGCACCTCGTCGCCGGCCCCATCCTTCGCGCGTCACGCCTCCTGCCACAGATCGAATCGCCGCGCCGCATCACGCGAGGGCAGGTACGCGACGGTCTGTGGCTGATCGCCTGGGGATTCTTCCAGAAGGTGTTCGTGGCCGACAACCTGGCGCCTCTCGCGAACACCGTCTTCGAACCGGGGGCAAGCCCGGCCGGCGTCAACGTGCTTCTCGGCACCTACGCGTTTGCGTTCCAGATCTACGGGGATTTCGCCGGATACTCCAACATCGCCCGCGGTACGTCCAAGCTGATGGGGATCGAGCTACTCGAGAACTTCCGGTTCCCGTACCTCGTCCGGTCCCCCCAGGAGTTCTGGCGGCACTGGCACATCAGCCTGTCCACCTGGCTGCGCGACTACCTGTACATCCCGCTCGGCGGAAATCGTGGCGGCGCCGCACGGACCAGGCGCAACCTGTTTCTGACCATGCTCCTCGGGGGCCTGTGGCACGGGGCGGCGTGGACCTTCGTGCTGTGGGGCGCGTATCAAGGCGTGCTGCTCGTGCTGTATCGCGCGGCCGATCGGGTCACGGCCTTCCATGCGTGGATCGACGGGCGCAACCGCGTTGCGCAGATCACCTCGTGGGCGGTCATGTTCCACCTGACCTGCTACGGCTGGCTGATCTTCCGGGCGCGCAGCGCAGGGCAGATCGGCACGATGACGCGCAGCCTGTTCGGGCACTTTCAGCCTGCGGCGATCGACGTCCACGGGCTCGCCGTGCCGTTGCTCTTGATTGTCACGCCGCTGCTGGTCGTGCATCTCCTCGAGGCGCACGCTGATGACGTCCTCGTCGTGCCGAAGCTCGCCCCCCCCGTGCGATACTGCATCTACGCCGCGACGTTTTACCTGACGATGCTGTTCGGAAATTTCGGCGGCGCCGACTTCATTTACTTCCAGTTTTGATGTTGCAGCAGCTCGCGTTTCTCCTGGTCGTCGCGTGGCTGCCTGGCGCGGTGCTCTTCCGTCTTCCGTTCCTGGAGCGGGAACGCAGGGCTGCCCTCGATCCGGATGAACGGCTTTTCTGGGCTGTCGTGCTCAGCCTCGCCGTCTCACTCACCGGGGTGCTCATCCTCGGCGCCGCGCATCGCTACAGCTTCGCGCGACTGCTCGTCGCGAACGCAGCAGGAACGCTGGCACTCATTGCGATCTGGCGGAGCCGGCTGCGCCTGAATCCTCCCACACGGTTCTCGTTTGCCGCGATCGTGCCGCTGGCGCTCGTCCTGTTCTGCGCATGGCGGTTCTCGCCCCCCTCCGAGTACGTCATGGGCGGAAAAGACCCCGGCGTGTACGTGAGCGAAGGTATTCAGATCGCCCAACGAGGGACGCTCGTCGTCAAGGATCCCGTGGTCGCGACCCTGCCGACCTTCGCTCGCGGCCTGTTCTTTCCTCAGCACGTCTTGCCGGATGGGACGCCGCGCCGTGATTACTACGGCGTTCGCTTCATGGGTTTCTTCGTCAAGGATCCGGACAGCGGCGCGGTCATCGGTCAGTTTCCCCATCTCTTCCCCGCGTCGATCGCGCTCGGCTATGGAATCAACGGACTCTCCGGGGCGTTGCGGGCGGTCACTGCGTGGGGGATCCTCGGGATTCTCGCCGTGTACTTCGTCGCCGTGCGGCTGTTCGGCCGCGCCACGGCCGCCGCCGCCTGCGCGCTGCTCGCGCTGCATGTCATCGAGACCTGGTTCGCGCGATATCCGAATGCCGAAGTGGTGATGCAGGCGCTGCTGTTCGCGGCGCTGCTCGCCAATGCCCGCGCCCACGTCGACGGCGATCGCTTCTTCGCGCCCGTGGCGGGGGGGCTACTCGGGCTGCTCCTGTTTCTCCGATTCGATGCCGTGATCGGTGTCGCGGGGCTGTCAGCCGGTGTTGCGGCAGGGATGATCGCCGGACAGAAACCGCGAGCCTCGATGTTCCTCGCGTTCGCGCTGTTCGCCGTGCCTGCCGTCTATTACTTCTTCGTGCCCATGCGGGCCTACGCCGACCTTCCGATTGTCTGGATTTCGGCGATCCCCTCGTGGCAGGTGGCTGCCCTCGCGCTGTCCGTGGTGGCGTGCCTCGTCCTGCTTCGCGCCGCACAGCGGCCGGCGGTGAATCACGCCCTAATCCGGTACGTGCCGATCGTGCTTGCAGGCGCGCTGTGCCTGCTCGCCGCCTACGCGCTCGTTCTCCGGCATCCGGGCGGCAGACTTGCGGCGCACGACGCCTACGCCCTCAAGACATACGCGAGCTTCTACGTGACGGTGCCGGCCGTCCTCGCAGCACTGCTCGGCTTCGTGATCCACTCACGCCGCGCGTTCTGGCGGGACCCGGCGCTCTTTCTCACCGTGGCCCTGTTTGCGGTGTTCGTGTTCTATAAGATCCGTATCGTGCCGGAACACTTCTGGGCGGCGCGACGGTTCCTCCCCGTCGTGCTGCCGGGGACGATGCTGTTCCTGGCGGCCGCTGTCTTCGCCGGAGGCGGCAGCGGATGGCGCATCCGCCTGCTGAGACCCGCCCTCGGCGCCGTGCTCGTTATCCTGCTCGGCTCTCAATACGTGCGCGCCAGCCGGCCGGTCGAGGCGCATGTGGAATACGCCGGCCTGATTCCCAGGCTGGAGCAGCTGGCCTCGCAATTCTCCGATGACGACCTGATCATCGTGGAAGGCCGTGACGCTGGTGGAGACATGCATGTCATCGGCCTGCCCCTCGCGTACATCTACGCGAAACACGTGCTGGTACTCCAGCCGGCGCGCCCCGACAAGGCAACCTTCGCGGCGTTCCTCGAGTGGGCCCTGACGAAATACCGCCGCGTGCTGTTCATCGGCGGCGGGGGCACCGATCTGCTGTCGTACCGTTACGGCGTGCAACCGATCGGAAGCGAGAGGTTCCAGGTGCCTGAGTACGACTCAGCACTGAACGCGTATCCGCGCTTCGTGCGCCAGAAGGAGTTCGAGTTCGGGGTTTACGAGTTCACGGTTCAGGGTTCAGGGGGCACGGTTCAGCGTTCACCATCGTTCGACCTCGATGTCGGCATCAAGGACGATCTGCACGTCCTTCGCTTTCACGCAAAGGAACTGGTCGACGGCCGGACGTTCCGGTGGACGCGCGCGACGTCGTATCTCTCGGTCACCGTCACGGAACCCTCCAGTCGCGAGGTGGTCCTGACGCTGGGGGATGGAGGGCGGGCGGCAGCGGCGCCGGCCGCGAGCGTCGAGGTCTTCCTGTACAACCAGCAGGTCGGGTCGGTCGTCGTGAGCGGAGGATTCAGACCGTACGCCTTTGCGATCCCCCCGGACTTGGCCGCGCGGGCCGCGGCAGCGAGCGATCCGGTCGAGCTGAAGCTGGTCACCGCGACCTGGAACCCCGCGCGCGTCCTCGGTTCGCCGGATGATCGTGACCTGGGCGTCATGCTCGATCGCGTGACACTAAGATAGTCGTCTCACGAGCCGTGCCCGTTCGTCAGCCTGAATCGATGCCTTCACTGCAGATTTACGATCCGCGCGAGCGCGCGCTCGTGGCCGCGGCAGACATCCTGCTCTCCGCCTCCGCGGCGGTGACAGGACCATTCCGGCGCCGGGTGAAGCCTCGTACTCCGAAGCGGATCCTGCTGCTCCGCCTGGAGCGGATCGGAGACCTGCTGATGGCGCTGCCCGGGATTGCCGCCGTGCGGGCGCTGGCGCCCACGGCCCACATCGACCTGGTCGTCGGGAGCTGGAATGCGGACCTCGCGCGCGCCATCCCGGCGGTTGACGCGGTCCAGTCCCTCGACGCGCGGTGGCTCGGCCGCGACGGACAGGGTCTGGGATTGCCCAGCCTGCTGCGCGCCGCACGGGCGTGGCGCCGCGCACACTACGACCTCGCCATCAACTTCGAGCCGGACGTGCGCAGCAACTTCATCACCGCGGCGGCCGGCGCACGGTGGACGGCGGGGTACCGCAGCGGGGGCGGCGGTCCGCTGCTCGATGAAGCGGTCGACTATGATCCGGCGGCACACACCACTGACAATTCCACGCGCCTGGTCCAGACCGTGTTCGGGGCCGCTGTGCCGGACGTGCGGGAGCCGCTGCTCACGATCCCCGACGAACATCGGCACCGCGCCCGCGCGATTCTGGGTTCGGCCGGCAGGCCCATCGTGGCCATGCACGTCAGCGGGGGGCGCCCGGTGAAGCAGTGGGATCCGGCCCGATTCGCCGATGTCGCGCGCAGGCTCGCGATCGCGCGCCGCGCGTCAATCGTCTTGACGGGCTCGGCGGCCGACCGCCCTCTGATCGAGCAGGTCGCACGCGCCGTCCCCGCCGGGAGCGTAGTCGACGCCTCCGGCGACGAAAGCCTGCTGACTCTCGCGGCGCTGCTGGGAGAAGCCGACCTGCTCGTCACGGGCGACACGGGCCCGATGCACATCGCTGCCGCGGTGGGAACCCCGATCGTTGCGGTCTTCGGCCCGTCCGATCCCCGGCGTTACGCGCCGCGTGGCGCGCGCGACCGGGTCCTGCGCGTCGACCTGCCGTGCGCGCCGTGCAACCGCATCAGACTCCCGCCTGCGCGCTGCACCGGCATCATTCCGGACTGCCTCGCGCTCGTGTCGGCCGACAGCGTGTTCGAGGCGGCCGTCGGCATTCTCGATCAGTGCGCACCGGGCCACGTCCCGGTCACACGGCGGAACGGTCGCTCATGATCGACGGCACGCTCATCATCAACGACGGCACCGGCGAACGGACGGTCTCTCTCGCCAGCTATCTGGCGCCGTCTGACGAAGAGGCCGCGCATCGCGACGCCTGCGCGTGGATCAAGGGGCTGCGTCATGCGCAGGTGGACGGCCGCTCATTCCGTCGGAGATTCACCGTTCGCGGGGATTCGCTCTGGTGGTTCACCGAGATCTACCTGCACAAGGAACGCGCCGCTCTGGATATCCATCGTGTGCTGGCGGCGATCGGTGCGCTCATCACGCGCGAACGGCCATGCGAGATTCGCGTGCTCACAGGATCCCCGGTCGTTCGGCACATCGTGTGGCATGTGGCGTCCGCGCACCGGATCAGGACGACCGGTCCCGGCGTGTCCCGACGCGAATGGATCCTGAGGCTCGCGCGGCTCGACTGGCGTGCGCGCGCACTGGCGTTCTCGGCGTTTGCGTCCCGCCTCCGCCATGGCTTCGGCGCGGCGCTTCGCCAGGGCGTCGGCGCGGCGGGCACCGGTCCGCGTCCCGAAGTCGCCGCCTTCATTCATCGAGCGTTCTGGCGGTCCGGGGGAGACGATGGTGCGGCGGAGGCGTATATCGGCCCGGTGCTGAAAGCCCTCGAGGAGACTGCTGGCAGGGGGGCCATCCGCTACCTCGGCGTCGGACCCTCCCTGAACTTTCGCGCGCGCACGCTGTGGGACACCGTCCGCGCCGGTGGGTTCGCACCGTCGGTCATGCCGGTTGAGGCATACGCGTCGTCTGCCTCGCTGCGCGCCTCACGCGACACCTGGAGGCGCCGTCGCACGTATTTCAAGTGGCTCTCGGCGAGCGAGGACCTGCGTGCGGCCGCGGCGATCGGTGGCGTCGATTGCTGGCCGATCGTGCGGGAACAGCTCGCCGGGATCGCCTGGCTTCAGTGGCCATGGTCGGTGCGCGCCATGGATGAAACGGCCGCGGCGCTGGACGCGGTGAGGCCCGCAACCGTCCTCACCTATGCGGAGGCGGGCGGCTGGGGACGGGCGCTCATGCTGGAGGCGAGGCGCCGGGGCATTCCCTCAGCGGGCCTGCAGCACGGCTTCATCTATCGTCATTGGCTGAACTACCTGCACGAGCCGGACGAGATGGTCCCGGACTCGGACGGAGACGAGGGCTTCCCCGCGCCCACCCTGACGCTGCTCTTCGACGGATACGCCGCGCGCCATCTGCTCGAACGTGGACGCTTCCCGCCTGAACGTCTCAAGGTTACCGGCAGCCCGCGGCTCGACGCCATGATGCGGACGCTGGCCGCCTTCACGCCGGACGTCCTGGATCAGGTTCGACGTGATGTCAATGTGACGCGCGATGACGCGCTGGTCCTGGTCACGACAAAAGAGCGCGAGGCGAGGCACGCCCTCCCCGCGTTTCTCTCGGCCGCCAGCGCCATTCCCGGCGTCACCGTCGTGATCAAGGCCCATCCGGCGGAGACGCCTGCCGCCTACGCGGCGATGGTTGCGGGCAGACGGAACGTCCACGTCGTGGCCGCTACCGTGCCGCTCGATCCGCTGCTCGCGGCAAGCCGCGCGCTCGTCACGGTCAATTCAACCGTCGCGCTCGACGCAGCCGTTGCCGGCATCCCGGCGCTCGTGATTGGCCTCCCCAACAACCTCTCGCCCTTCGTCGAGGCGGGCGTGCTGGCGGGCGCAGACGAGCCGCAGATGGGCTTGGTGCTTCGCCGAATCCTGTATGATGAAGGATTCAGACAGCAACTCTCGGTCGCGCGGAACGCGTTCCTTCTCGAACACGCGATCGCCTCCGCGGGAACGGCCGCCGTTCGTGCCGCCGACGCGATTCGAGAGCTCAGCTCGCACCACCAGGCACATCCGACAGGAGAGATTGAGTGACATGCGCGTACTGATCACCGGCGGCGCCGGCTTCATTGGGTCCCACCTGTCCGATGCGCTGCTCGAGCGTGGCGACGAGGTGTTCGTCCTCGACAACCTGTCGACCGGATCAATCGACAACATCCTCCACCTCAAGGAGCATCCGAAGTTCCATTACAAGGTGGACACGGTCGAGAACGAGCCCTTGCTCGCCGAGATGATCGACCGTTGCGATGTCGTGGTCCACTTCGCTGCGGCGGTCGGCGTGAAGCTGATCGTCGAACAGCCCGTCCACACCATTGAGACCAACGTGCACGGCACGGAAGTCGTGCTCAAGCTCGCCAACAAGAAGAAGAAACTCGTCCTGATCGCCTCCACCTCCGAGGTGTACGGCGACCCACTCGTGCACCCGCAGCCCGAGCAGTACTGGGGTAACGTCAATCCGATCGGCCCGCGCGGCGTGTACGACGAGGCGAAGCGCTACGCCGAGGCGCTCACGATGGCGTATCACCGCCAGCAGGGCGTCGACACCGCGATCGTGCGCATCTTCAACACCTACGGCCCGCGCATGCGAGCGTTCGACGGTCGCGCGATCCCCACGTTCATCCGACAGGCGATCGCCGACCAGTCGATCACCGTGTTCGGCGCCGGCTTCATTGGGTCCCACCTGTCCGATGCGCTG